>CAKVOK010000034.1 GCA_934792465.1 uncultured Clostridia bacterium
GCTGTTTTTAGGTGTGAAACCGAAGGTTTCACACAAATGGTTTCGCAAAACCATTTGTTCAGTAGACATTATTTAAAAGAGGGTACGGATAATTTCGTGAAAACGAATTTGTCCGTGCCATTTTTTTAAATACAATTATTAAATAATGATACCTCATCGGCGATAAGCAGCCGATTTTTTTATTTTAATGCCTGATGAATATGAAGAGTTGACAACAAAACAGAATTTAAAGTATTTACAGATTTTTTTATGCATGATATAATTGCGTCGGATAATAAAAAATTATATTAATGCTGCTGTTGCGGCGAAAGGATGAATGCGGGAATGAAAGGTACTTTCTCTAACAAAATAAGTGTTGTGCTTGCGGCGATAATGTTGTTTATGTGTATGAACATATCTGCTGCGGAAGCATACACCGTCAATTTGTATGACGGCGATACGCTTTTTAAGACCTACAGCGTACAGGAAAACAGCTATGCACAGCTTGAAAACGGTTCGGCAAAAAGCGGAAAATATTTCAAGGGATGGAAAACGGCGGACGGCAGATACCTTTATGCCGGAGGCGGATATAAGCTGTATGCAGCGGAAAATATGGATTTGTATGCGGAATACGGCGATACGGCAGCACCTGCTCCGGGAGAAAATATATTCAAAAATCCGAATATGGACGAGGATTTTTTTGATGTTCATCCGGCAAACGGTAGGATTTCCTACGAAACGGAAAACGGAAACCGAATACTCCGATATGAACGTGCAAGCGGCTATACGGCGATTCAAAAATATGTCGCATGGGATATAGGCAGAAAATATGCGCTTTCATTCAAGATAAAAACTGACTCTACGCATAATGTATGGTACAATGTGCGATATTCGAGCTCCGGCGGCGGAAGTGCGGACCACGGTGCATTTGCCGGCAAGAATACGGCGGACGAATGGTCGGAATATTCGTATACCGTAACGATTCCGAAAGATTACGTTCCGTCGGATAAAGATGCGATAACATTCTTTTCCGACCCCGGTACGGAGATTGCTTTCAATGATAATCTCTATGACGATTTGTCTTTGATACCTTATTATAAACTAAGCTACGATATTAACGGAGGAACTTCAAATGCTCCGGAAGCGGAATACACACTTGACACCTCGTATACTATAAACCCGTCGTCAACTCCGATAAAGGGCGGATATACATTTCTCGGCTGGGCGGATTCGCCGGATTCGAGAACACCGGTTACAAGCGTTGAATTTGATAAATCGGATATAACGCTGTATGCGATATGGGAGCTTGACGAAAGCTCGATTGTTCCGGGATTGGTGACATATTCTTCCGATACGGCAGAGGAGGGGAATGCGAACGGAACCGCAGAGGTTGATTATTCCGAAAGCACGGACAAATATGAAACTGCCGATTTGTATTTCGGCAATGAGGGCGGAATATTTGAAAATTATACGAAGCTCGAAAGTGTAAAGCTCAAGGATAACAGAGGTTCGTATACTATGAGCGGAAACCGTGCATTCCCGGCAGGGGCAACGAGAATATATGCTGTTTTTGTTTCGGCAGACGGAACAAGCAAGATGTCGTACTGCGCTATTCCGGAGGAAAACAGAATAAGTTCCTATGAAAAGCCGATTGTTTCGTTTTATTCGATTTCGGATATTCATGCGGGAAACGATTATTGGCCGGAAATGCCGATAAACAGAAATAATGCGGCAGCGGATATTATAAATAACAAACCTGATTTTCTTGCGATTGTCGGTGATTTGGTAGACCACGGACTGAGTGTGCGCTACGAATCTCTTTATACGTATCTCGATAATAATTTCAATGCCGCAAGAATTCCTACATTTATCGCAAACGGAAATCACGAGCTGGATAATATAAATTATCAGCATACCGGTTATGATTTGGAAGCATTGAAAAAAGCGTTTGACTATCAGCTCGGAATTGCGGCGGAATATAACGACGTAAGTATATCGAGAGAGGACAGGTCATTGTTTTATGCGGCATCATATAAGGATTACAGACTTATATTTCTTTCTGTACCTACCGATACGGACGGCAGCGTTACATACAGCGTATCGGGAAAGCAGCTTGAATGGCTTGACGAGCAGCTTTATAAAGGGGAAAAATCCAACAAGACAACGTTCGTATTCAGTCATGTTGCGTTAAATGGAGATGTTCCGGGCAGCAATGAAGCGGGAATAACGAATACGGACGAAGTCCGTGCGGTTTTAAACAGGCACCCGAATCTTGTATTGATAACGGGACATACACATTCGTATCTCGACAGCGATAAATTCTATACAAAGGTCGGAAATATGACGGATAATTTCAGTACGTTTAACGATGGCTGTGCGGTATGGCTTTCGCTTGGCGGAGGCACGTATTTCAAGGATTATTCGATGGGACAATTTGTTGAAATATATAAGGACAAAATACTTGTTAAGGCAAGACAGTTTACCAAACCGGGAAAATTTATTTCAAAGGGTCTTTATGTGATTCCGACGCCGGATTCGTCGGAGGAAATCGGCGAAGCCTCTATTGACGGCGAATTTAAACAAGGCGGAGTGCTTTCGGCAAAGCTTGACGGACAAGACCCTCCGGAGGGCAGTACATACGAATGGATTATGAACGGAAAGACCGTGGGAACGCAAAGCACATATACCGTAGATGCGGCGGACAGTGCAGGTAAAAAGCTCATTTTGAGAATTACTCTGCCGAACGGAAGCTATGCGTCGGCAGTATCGGATTCGATGCTCGGCGAATGTACGGTCAGATATGATTTGAACGGCGGCAGAGGAACAACGCCGCCGCAGGACAAGGCGCTTGCCGGACAGCCGTATACGCCTTATTGCGGGAAATATTTCCCTGTGAAAGACGGAAGCTGGTTTATCGGCTGGTCGGAAAACAAGAATGCGGCAGTACCGCAGGAAAGTATAGTGCCGGGCGGAGATACTGCGCTTTATGCCGTATATACCGACAAACCCGAATTTTATTTCGATGCGAACCTTTCGGGCTGGGAACCTACATACGGTGTAAGCAGCTGGAATATTAAAGATTCATCGCTGGTACTTACGACGAATGATAAAGTAAAAGATTTGTTCTTTATACATAACAGTGCAAACATTGATGCAGATAAATATAAATATCTGCGGATAAAGATGAAGCTTGAAAACGGAGCAAATCCGGATTGTATGTTCTTTGAAACGGACAAGGCAAGCTACAGCCAAAGCAAAACGAGAATACCGATAAGCGGCGGTAATATAATAGGCTCGGAGGACGGCATGAATATATACGAGTTTTACATTCCGGAGATTGAAACTGCGAGGGATTACTGGAAAGGAACGGTAAATAAGCTTAGATTTGACGCCATAGAATCGTTTAACGGAAAAGCAAGCGTGGATTATATCGTTTTCTCGGATAAGAAAGCGGTTGTAAAGGCGGATATTTCCGCAGACGAACCGAAAAAAGGCGAAAGCACAAAGAAAGAAGCCGTGCTTTCGGACGATTCGGTGAATTGCACCGTTGTATCGGCAGGCTACGATACCTCCGACGAGATATTCAGAGCAGGCAAGGCATATACGCTCAAGGCAACACTGAAGCCAAAGGATGGATATACCTTTATGACGACGGAGGATTTGAAAGCAAATGTAACCGTAAACGGAAAAAATATTTCGGACGCTGTTATAAATGATGACGGAACGGCAGCGATAAGTCTTAAATTCGCAAAGCTTGATTCGGGCAAAACGGACACGGACGTAAGCGTGTGGGACGGCAGCGTTGACAAAAGCTGGGGAGAAGCTGCCGCATCGACTTATGAGATAAACAGTGCAAGCCAGTTTATAGCCTTCAGGGATAAGGTACTCGGCGGAGAAAATTTTGCGAATAAAAAGATTGTTTTAAACTGCGATATAGATTTAAACAATCTCAATCTGAAATATGGTGTGGGCGACAAGAGAACGAGCGGCTGGACGGAGGGCGAGGACCTCACGATGTTCGCCGGAACGTTTGACGGAAACGGGCACGTTATTAAAAATCTCAGCATGAATCCGAATATAGCGGACGCAGCAACAAACAATATCGAAAACAGCTATTGCGTGGGACTGTTTTTCATATCATCGGGGGCGCAGCTGATAAATCTCGGACTTAAGGACGTGACGGTAACGCTTCACGATACAGTTCCTCCGGAAGCAAACTACGGCGGTTTGCTGTCGATAAACAGCTACGGCACGGTGTCGGGTTGTTTTGTTAAAAATATTAAATTTGCAGGCGGATGGACAGAGGATACCGAAACTCCGACAATCTATTTTGCGGCAATAGCGGCGAGAACGGTCGGCGGCACAATCAAAAACTCGTATGCGGACGGAGTAGACTTCACGGGCATAAAAAATGCACTGTTTAATATGAATGCACGTAAAACAGCGATTGCAAACGCAAGCGCATATGCGGGTATAAGCAATTGCTACAGCGCAAACTTAAAATACAATCCTAAGGATACAACGGATATGAGCATGTCGAATCCGAATGCAAAGGTAATGAACAATTTTGATTCGGCGGTATACAAGGACGATTCGAGCGATATTTCGATAAATCACGTGTATACAGACGTACCGTACAGCGTGTCGGCAGGAAACGAAAGTGCGGTATGCAATGCGACGGGAACGCTTGACAGCGTACTCGGCAATGTAGAAGAAACGCTTTCCGATGCATTTGCGGATTTCTCGTCATTCTCGGTGAATCCCATGCTTTCGTGGGAGAAAAAGCCTGTAAAATTCGGATATGACGAATGCAGAATATATAAAAATTACGGCAAAACAACGGAAGAGGACGTAACGGACGGCACACTGACAAGCGGATTGTTCACGGTTGAAATAAGCGGAATAAAAAATCAGACCGGTATAGACTACAGTCCTGTTGTATGCTTTACATATGTTAGCGGCGGCAAGCTGGAAAAATGCAGCTATATGAAATATACGCTTCCGTCGTTCTCGGAGGACAACGATAATATCGAGCTGAGTATCGACTTGTCGGATATAGCACCGAAAACGGGGGATTTTGCACAAGTTATCGTGTTCAGCGATGTAAACAGCATAGTTCCGCTGATTCGTTCGCTGAAGCTGAATGCAAGATAATCTTTTATCATAAACTCTGCGGATAAGAGAAAATTCAAGTCTATTTGCCGAAGCAGAGCGGCAGAACGGAGATTTTCTATGACAATAAAATTCATGAGAAAGCTTAGTATATTGCTTCTTGCGCTGGTTGCGGCGGACTGCCTTTGCGGATTCGGCGCAGCAGCGGAGGAAACAGGGTATAAGGATACCGATTTCGTGATAGCGTATGCAAGGGACGGACAGTCGAACGAAGCGAGGGACACAAGCTGGGACAGGAACATACCGTTTCCCGGAGATGATTTTTCAAAGACAAACGAGGCGGTCAGTACGAATGTGCTGAATGATTCGAGTGCCGAACACCCTGCCGAGGCATACAGAGAACTGAATGAGATAAACGGCGGACTTGTTACGGTGGATTTTGATTTTTCCATGGACAGACCGATGGAAACGTCGTACAGCCTTGCAGACGGCAAAACAACGCTGTTCGGAATAACCACGAAGAATAACGGAATATATCTTCAGCAGCCGGAGAATGAACTGCTGTATCTTATGCCGTATTCCACATCGTATGTCACGGGAGAATTTACGTATGTGGTCAAGGCAGTTATTGATTTCGACAGCCAAAGAATAGTATCGGTTCAGATAAACGGGAAAACGTATGCACAGGATAAGCCGTATGCAAACCCCGTGACAAAGGCAAACGGATTTTACATATCCACAAGCAGGGAATCGGTCGGTGTACTGACGAACAGGCGGCTGTTTATAAGCGGCGGATATTATATTTACGAATGCTTTTGGAATGCCGACGGCAATCTGCCGGACGACTGGAAGGTATTAAGCAGCGGCGGCAATGCATCGGTTAAGGCAGCTGCACTCAGATACCCCGATAAATACAGCCTGATGCTCGATTCGCAAAACGGCGATATTGAATACAGCAAGGCAATATCTCCGCTCGGCGGAAATGTTGTATATGAAATTAATACGTTTCAGGAAGCAAAAAGGGACGGGTTTTATATCGGTCTGACGGACGGCGGCAAAACGGCTGCGGAAATAACCTCGGACGGAAAAAGCTTTTGTTATGTTGATGAAAACGGAAGCTTATGCCCGTTTTATGATTATACGGACAACGTTTGGTATAACATACGCCTTGAGCTTAATCACGATAATTTAACCTATGATATTTATATAAATTATAAGCTTAGGGAAAGCGGTGTTAAGCTCCTTACGCAGGGGAAAAGCGTTGACGGCGCATATATTAAATCGCTGAAAAACAGCTACAGCCTGAGTATTGACGATATAAAGCTGTACAGAAAGAGAATATACGGCGATTATGTTTCGGCGCCGCAGCCGCAGGAGAAGAAAGACAAGGATACTCTTGTCTGCATGCAGATGTGTCCGCTCTGGACAGAGGGAACGCACTACGGCTGGGACAGGATAAAAGCGGCATCAAACAACAGAGAACCGCTGCTCGGATATTATGACGAGTTCAATCCCGAAGTGTATGACTGGTATACAAAATGGATGGTCGAACACGGCGTGGATTTTCAGTTCCAATGCGTATATCCCACTGCAAGAATAAACTACGACGTTCCGGACGCACCTATAAAATGCGATACCGTAAGAGAATATAACGGCATTATGGAAGGATTTATGAATTCGAGATACAGCAATCAGATGAAATTTGCCGTAATTCTCGAATGTACCACCTTCTTCCACGGCTACGGACATTACAACGAATTTTTCGACTACTATCTGCCGTTCTATATCGAATATTATCTGAAAGACGACAGATATATGAAGATAGATTCAAGACCGGTCATAGGCGTGTTCGCACTGAAATCGTTCCTGAATATATTTGATGACGGTACGGGAACGGAATCAATCAGAAAAGGCATTAAGCGCATGAGAAAAATGTGCATAGACGCAGGAGTGGGAGATCCGTATATACTTTCAAACGAAAGCACGGGGTCGAATATAATCAAGCTGGCAAGCGAAGCGGGGCTGGACGGCATAACGGCATACGGACTCGGAGATGACGCAACGTTTGCGACGCAGCGCATTAATATGCTTTCAACGGCGGAAGAATGTAAATCCGCAGGGATAGATTTTTGGCCTATCGCTACGCCTATGCGAAACGATATAGCATGGCGTATATACAGCGGTTATACTCACAGCGGAGAGGAATTTTCCGAGCATCTTGCATGGATAAAAAATAATATTACGGATAAACAGTCGCCGAGCGTAAGCACAAAGGTTGTAAATATGACAACATGGGACGAATACGGCGAGGGACATATAATTGCGCCTACGGTGGGACTGGGCTTTGAATACCTCGACGCAATCAGGAAAAACTATGTGAAAGCAGGCGAAGAGCATAACGAAGAATATCCGACCGAGGAACAGAAAAAGCGTGTTGATATGCTTTACGTGCAGGACAGAAAAACAACCTTTACGAAGATTGTTACGGAAGATGCCCCGACAGATACAAGGATTATTCAGGGGAAGCGTGAATATGACAAACCGGCAGGAATACCCGAAACGGTGAAATTAAAGCTTGATTTTAAGACTGCGGGCGATGCGGCGAAATGCACTGCCGGCTGGGGTGCGGAAAAAATTCAGAGGACGGCGAACGGTATTGCGGTTACGCTGAACGACAGAAGTCCGTCGATATTTATAAACGACCCGATTAATATGGATTCTTACGATGTTACATACGCAAAAATCAGAATGAAGAAAAATCCGACGTCGGGCGGCGGCTGGCTGAGCTGGACCTCTGATATATCGCCCGGATTTTCCACGGAGAAAAAGGTTTATTTCAATCCGGGAACGGACGACGGCAGCGAATTTAAAGATTATTATATTCCTGTGGGAGAAAGTGCTTTTTGGAAAGGGAAGATTGAACAGCTGAAAATAACGCTCGGAGATACTTCCGATTCTTCACTTCCGTTCGAAGTGGAATCGCTTGAGTTTTTAAGTGACAATGCGCTTGCAAATGCACAGAAAATAAATATTGACGGCTGGATTCAAAATACCGGAAACGATATTGAAGTAAAATCGGGAAGTGCTGCCGTTCCGATGAGGCAGATTCTTCTTTCCGCAGGAGCAGATTATATACAGTGCTTTGAAAGCACGGACACATATTCGATAAAATATAACGATGTCTATTCCGAAATAACGCTCGGAGACAAAAAAGCGGAAACGGGCGGCAGAAAGCTTACGCTTCCTTTTGCGGCATACAAGGTTTCCGACAGGACGAACGATGAAGTTATGGTGCCTGTTGAGTTTATCGAAGCAGTGCTTTCGGATAAAAAGGTATCGTGGGAGAATAGCGAAAAAACGCTGTATGTAACAACATCGGAAAGCGGCGGCGGAGCAAACGGTGTGATACGGAAAACGGTGGATTCTTTGGAATTTGATTCGGCGGAAAGGGCTGACAAGGCATACGGGCTTGACGCTATAAAGTGCGAAAACGGTGAATACAAGGCTGTTACGACAACTGCAGATCCGCAGATGTATTTCAAAACGAATCTGAAAGCGGAGGACGTAAAGATAATAGAAGTTAAGATAAATACGGCGGCAAGCCAAAAGCTCAACTTCTTCTTTATAACCGACAAGGATAAGTCTTGGGATGAGTACAAGCGTTCGCCGTCGTATACTACAAGTCCGGGAGATAATATAATTCGTTTCGATACGGGAAAAGACCTTGTAAATTGGAAGAATACGATAAAAGAGGTTCGTTTCGACCCGTCCGAGGAAAGCGGAGATTCTTTCTCGATTGATTATATACGTTTTTACGGCGATGAAGAAAAGCCGGACGGCAGGATAAAGGACATGAGCAGCTGCATAACGAAGAGCGAGGACGGGTTGGAATGGCAGTTCGGCAAAAATACATATCTGGACGGCTGGGAAGCGAATAAGTTCTTCGGTTCGGTAAAGACTGCGGACGGAATGCTGAATGCGGTTATCACGGGAAGAAAACCTCTGCTTGTCAGCAGAAGCGATATAAACGAGGAATGCGGAAATATATCCGTCATTAAGATTTCGTATGCGAATAATACAATGTCGAACAAGCTGAAAATATATTTCATGACGGACGGCATGAATGTCATAAGCGAGGAATGTTCGTTTACGGCAGAGATTGTGCCCATGGAAAGCGAATGCAGAGAATATATTATAAATACATCGGGGAACGCATACTGGAAGGGTACGCTGAAAAAATTGGTTATAGCACCGGCGGAAAACGCAAAAGGGAATATATCCGTAGACAGCATTAAATTGCAGTATGCAAATCGGCAGGAGGGATAATATTGAGAAGAATTAAATCTGTTATTGCACTGCTGGCGATACTTTGCATGACCTTGCAGGCGAGTGCACAGGAAATAATTATATACAGCATAACGGCGGTGCAGAATACACTGAAAATCAGCGGAAAGGTATCGGCTTCGCAGAATGAAGAGGTATTGCTGCGTGTAACCGCACAGGACAGCGGCATGGACGGTCTTGTGTATCTCGAACAAAAAACGGCGGGGGAGGACGGCAGCTTTGAATTTGAGTTTGAGCTGCCGGACGAGGCTTCCGGAGAGGACGGTTTTAAACCGGAGAAGTATGAAATCAGCATAGGCGCAATGAATGCCGGAGCGGAAGTAAAGGAAATAAAAGAGCATTACGGCAAGGCATACGGCGAATATGTCGTCAAGACGGTGAACAATGCCAAGCAAGAAAAGAATGTCGGTATGCTTGAAAAGATAATGGAGGAAGCATCGGAAAGGCTGCTGTTTGATATAAGCGTATACAACGAGTATATAAACGGCGGCGGAAAGGCTTCGGAAATTGCCGAAAAAATGGTGGATTACGATAAGATAAGCGATATTGACGAAATGGCATATCAGATGAACCGCATTTCCGCATTGAATATACTGGAGGGTATAAATATTTCCGAAACGGAAAGGCTGAAAAGCTTCCTGTCAAATGAAAGTTATCGGAAATATCTCGGATTTGAGGAATCCACGGCATATGGCTTGTTAAATATACTGGAGAAATACAGAACCGAAATTGCTGTGAAATTCAAAGCAAAAACAGCGGGCGGCGGCGACCCTCAAAAGGCATTTGAATTTGCCGTTATTGCTGTCGGACTGAAAAACGCCGTTTCATATGCAGATGTGAAAAATGTCTTAAACGGAAATGACAAAATCCTCGGTATAACGCTTGCAAATTACGGATTGACAAACGAACAGCTGGCGAAGCTGGCAGGTGCGGAAATAAATGATTTGGGCGATGTAAAAGGATTGTTGGAAAAAGCGTCGGCAAGCGGAAGCAAGACGAGCGGCGGCGGAAGCGGAAGCAGCAGCGGAGGAGGGTCGATGATAATAGGGAAAACATCGGACAATACTCTGCCTGAGAATATCGAAACCGTAAATCCGTTCAAAGACCTCGGCGGATATGAATGGGCACGGGAAAGCATAGTAAATCTGTATAAGAAAAAGATTATAAGCGGAATAACGTCCGAGAGCTTTGCACCGGGAAACGCAGTCACACGGGAAGAATTTGTGAAAATGCTTGTCGGTGCGGCAAATATAGTGTCGTATGACGGCAAAATTCCGCCGTTTAACGATGTGGAAAGCGGCACGTGGTATTTCCCTTATGTGCGTGACGCATATTTCAGCGGTATTGTACTGGGGGACGAAAACGGAAGTTTCGGAACAGGCAGATATATAAAGAGAGAGGATATTGCCGTAATGCTGAAAAGATATTGTTTCCCGAACACCTCGGCTGCGGAGGAAATTCCGTTTGATGATGAAAGCGACATATCGGAATACGCAAAGGAAAGCGTATCTGTTCTGAAATCGAAAGGAATTATGAAGGGTACGGAAACGAACCGCTTCAATCCGCAGGCATACGCAACAAGAGCGGAAACCGCAGTTTTGATAAACAGAATTACGGAATTATCTTTGAGCGGAGGAATATGAGAAATATGAAAAATAAAATATATGCTTCAACCGTATTTTTATTGCTGTTTATGTTCTTTGCGGCGAATTGCTTCGCAGCGGACGGTAATATGAATATATATTCGGGAGCGGACGAAACCGAATACACGAGAAACGTAAATCTTTTTGCTCATCTGGGGATTTTTGATGCCGCAGCCGAAATAGACAGCGTTGTGACTCGTGCCGATTTCGTTGAAATGCTGCTCAAATTTGTACGTGCGGACAAGATAGAAGCTCCGGACAGCGTAAAGGGCAGGTTCAAGGATTTGGACGGCGAAAATGATTATATGGCGGAATATGCCGTTTCCAAGGGATATATCAGTGCATATTCATACGATATGTTCAGGCCGAATGATTATGTTTTGTTTGACGAAGCAGTGAAAGGGATTGTCAAAGCACTCGGGTATGAGCCTGTGATGAATAAATCGGCAAACGGCGACATACCGGAAACGTCCTATGCGGAAATGGCACAGCGTGCCGGGATTTTCAAGGGCATTGTGCAGACGGGCGGATATCCGATTTCATACGGTACGCTGATTAAGCTTTTTAAAAATGCGCTTACCGCCGATTTGGTGGATTATAAATATTACGGCGGCAGGATTACGTATTTTATATCCGGCGGCTCGACCGTTCTGAGTGATTTGTATAATGCGGAGAAGAAAAAAGGCATAGTCACGGCAGACAAATATACGGATATTTTCGGCGACGGTCAGACGGCTGAAAACGGTATTAAGATTGATAATGTGTATTACGATTTTCCGCAGACATACGAAAATCTTGTGGGTCAGAGAGTGGAATATTACGTCAGCGGAGAAAAACTGATGTATGTATACAGTGTTCAGGAGGACGAAGATTTTCTTGTGATACGCAGCGATGATATAGACGGATTTAAAAACAGAACGTATGAATATACCGATGAAAAATCAAAGAAAAAACATGAATCCATTCCGTCAGGCTGTACGGTTATTTACAACGGGCGTGCGGTGAAAGGCTCGTTCGGCACCACCGGACCTAATCTGAAGCCGGATAACGGATACGTTAAGTTTATAGACAATAACGGTGACGGAAATTATGATGTATGCATAGTGGAAAATTTCGATACCATGCTTGCCGAATCCGTAAGCAGCGGAGATATGAAAGTGTTTGATAAGCTTGTTTCGGGGAAGAGCCTGTCGCTTAAGGATATGAAAGACAGACTTGTTGTGATTCTCGATGCGGACGGCGGCGAAAAGTCGTTCGACAGTATAAAGCCGGGGTATGTACTGTCCGTTGCGAAGAGTGCGGACGGAGATATGATAAAGATAATCATATCGGACAAAAAGGTGTCGGGCGCAATAGAAAAAATAACCGATGACGCTGTTTTTATGAATGATACGGAATATGAAACGAACGGCATAAAGCCGGACGGACTTCGCCCCGGAAAAACGGGAAGCCTGAGCCTCGACAAGGACGGGAAAGCTGTTTATTTCGAAGAAAGCGGCGAGATAGATACGGGATATGTTATAAAGTCGGGATTTAAAAGCGGCATGGAGGATATTCTTGAGCTGAAAGTTCTGACATCGGCAGGCGATGTAGAAGTTTTGAAATGCGCCAAAAATGTTTTTGTGAATGACGAACGTGCGAAAAAGCATACGGACGTATACGATGCGCTTGGCGGTTCGGGTGTGTTTACTTATATCAAAAACAGCAGCGGCGAGATATGCAAGATATATACGCTGTACGACGGAAAGAAAGAAGATTGCCCGAACGAAAGGCTTCAGCTGAACAGCACAATGGCGAACGGTACGGTATATACGGCGTGGCCGCCGTCATTCAGGGACGGAAAAACATATTTTGATAACAATACGGTTATTTTCTGTATACCGAATAAGCCGGAAAATGCGGAGGACACCGATTTTTACGTATGCTCTCTTTCCGCACTTGAAGGGGATAAAGCGTATTCATCGGAAACAAAACCGCTGAAAACGTATAAGCTTGGTGCAGAAAAGCTCGTTGCGGACTGTGCGGTGATAAACAGCGACTTTATCGTCAAGGACTATCGCATAGGAATAGTTACATCGATTGCAAGAAAAATAGACGAAAAAAGAGATACATATGCGGAAATAGGGATATTCAATTACGGCAAAACAGAGCTTTGCAGCCTGTATGACAGCGAGGGCATAAATATAGACGCATTGCCGGCGGCTTCGGCTTCCGTATCGGCGGCGGATTATAAGCTTGCGGTCGGCGACATAATACTTTACGACAGACTGGAGCAGGACGGAACAGTGAAAATAAAGTCGCTCAGATTGCTCTACGATACGCAGACGAAAAAATATCTTTACAGGAATGCGTCGAATACGGCTGCGGAATCCACGTCAATGTATTATTACGGAGATGTATACGAAAAGAACGGCAAATATATTTCGACGGTAGTTTCCGGAGGAGAGCAGACCTTTGCGAATGTCGGTATAATAGGAGATAATTTTGACAGGTCGCTTGATAATTATCTCGTTGAATACATAGGTTCCGGTACGGTATGCAAATACATGGCGGACAGGAAGAATCCCGAAGTGGCGTTTGACGTTTCGACGGATGAAATCGTCAGCTATGCCGCAGCAAAGGATAAATGCTCAAAGGTGTTTGTATTCAGCACGCTCAGAAATGCTGTTTTATGTTATATTGTCGAATAAAAAATAAAATAACGGAGGTAATGAGATGTTTAATTCAAAAGTAAAACGTATCTGTGCGGCGGTGCTTGCGGCAGCTGTGGCAGGCTCGCTTGTCGGCTGTGCGGATAAAACGGAAAAAACGGGCGGTGCGTCGCCTATAGTATGGTATCTTAAAAAGCCGATTGATAATATGTCGTCATACGATATAGTTATGGGAGAGGCAAACAAGACGATTAAAAAGGAAGTCGGAACAACGCTGGAATTTAAGATGATAGAATACGGCTCTTATGATGAAAAGCTGAATGTGCTTTGCGCATCGGGGGACAAATTCGATATTGCATATGTCGAGGATACGGCAAAATTTCAGCAGTATATAAAATCGGGCGCATTTATACCGATTGACGATCTGCTTGAAAAATACGGAAAAGATATTCTTGCGATGCGTGACGATATTTCAAAGGAATTTTCAAAATACGAGGGCAAGCAGTATGCCGTAGACAGTCAGACGGTGTATTCCGTTGCACAGTCGCTGGTATTTAAAAAGGATTTGGTTGAAAAGTATAATTTTGATTATAAAAGCGTAAAGAGCTATTACGACCTCGAACCGTTCCTGAAGCAGATAAAGGACAACGAACCCGGCATGATTCCTCTGTTCCATTCAATGGGAGATTTCGTGAACAATGATGTTTCTTATTCGTCGATAGAGGGAATAGTATTTGACGAGGTAAACGAAAAATTTGTTTTGGAAT
This sequence comes from uncultured Clostridia bacterium, assembly GCA_934792465.1. Lineage (GTDB taxonomy): Bacteria > Bacillota > Clostridia > RUG12999 > RUG12999 > CAKVOK01. The sequence continues at coordinate 14,497 of CAKVOK010000034.1, forward strand.
ACGACATACCGAAAACAATGGATTTTCTGCGGCTGAAAAATGATTATTACAAGAAAGGCTATATAGCAAGCGACGCAATTTCAAGGGACGGTGCTTCCGAAAGAAATTCGGGGAAATATGCAGTGTTTAACAACGGCGGATATTATTCCGAGGACGGCTCAAAGGCTACGGCAACGTTCGGATTCCCGTGCGTCGAAACGTTTACGGGAAATACGGTAATATCGCCGAAACTGTGCGGAAGAAATGCGATAAGCGCAACGTCTAAGCAGCCGGAGAAAGCTATTCAGCTTCTTAATCTTATATGGAAAGACGAAAATCTTCTGAATACTCTGGCATACGGTATCGAGGGAGTAAACTATACGGTGAATGAGGAGCGCACAAAGGAACTCGGTAAAAAATCCGTCAATGTGCAAAGCGGAAACAAGCAGACATGGGCGATATGGCACAACTGGCTCGGTTATCTCTGGGGTCAGTGGGATTCGGCATGGAACAGTGCGGAAGCGCTTGAAAACATGAAAAAGGTAAATGAAAGCGCAACAAAATCCAAAACGCTCGGTTTTGCATTCGATACGGAACCGGTTAAATCCGAAGCGGCAAAGATTACTGCGGCGGCAACGGAGCTCGGCAAGGTTATTCAGTGCGGCTGCATGACGGATTTTGATACATATATGACAGGCGCACGCAAAAAGCTCATGGATTCCGGTGCACAAAAGGTTCTTGACGAAATGAACAAACAGTATACGGAGTGGAAAAAGAATAAGGATTAGTCCGAAACAAGGAAAGGGTAATTAATTTGTTAAGTAATAATACGATTTCGTATAAGAAACGTTCGGCAGAATGGAAGAGATTCAAAAATTCTCTTCCTCTGACCCTGCTTGCGCTGCCGGCGGCAATATATTTTATTATATTTAAATATATACCGCTGTACGGCTTGGTATTGCCGTTCAAAAATTATAAATTCGCTCAGGGATTTTTCGGCAGCGAATGGTGCGGACTCAAAAACTTTAAATTTCTGCTTGACAATTCGCAGCTGTATATAGCAATCCGAAACACCCTTGCGTATAATTTCGTGTTTATAACGCTCGGTATAATTGTGTCGGTCAGTGTGGCGCTGCTGCTTTTTGAGCTGAAGAACAAATATGTGAAGCTGTATCAGACGTGCCTGTATCTGCCGTATTATATCTCGTGGGTTGTCGTAGCGTATGCGGCAAGAGGATTTCTCGATATGGACTACGGTCTGCTGAACAAGATACGTGAGATTTTCGGAAAACCTCATGTGCTGTGGTACAGCGAACCGAGATATTGGCCGGTGATTATAATTATAGCACAGGTATGGAAAACGTTCGGCGCAAATGCGGTTTTGTATTATGCGGCACTTATGGGGACGGATAATTCGCTGTTTGAAGCGGCGAAGCTCGACGGAGCGAACAAGCTTCAGACGATATGGCATATTTCCATACCGAGTATTAAGGGCATAATCGTTATGATGACGATACTGAGCATAGGAAATATATTCTACGGAGATTTCGGTCTGTTTTACAATCTGCCGATAAATTCTTCGCTGCTGTATCCGGCAACGGATATAATAGATACGTATGTGTACCGTGCGCTTATAGGCCTGGGGGATATGGGAATATCGTCCGCAGTCGGATTTTTACAGTCCGTATTGGGCTTTACGCTTGTGCTGGCGACCAATCTTGCGGTAAGAAAAATAGACGAAGAAAATTCGTTGTTCTGAGGGGGTGCGGATATTGAAAAGAAATGAATCGTTAAGGATAAAAGAAGAACGCTCTTTCGGGATATTCAGCCATATTGTGCTTATAATTCTGACTGTCTGCTGCGTATATCCGTTCCTTATAATACTCGGCTCATCGTTTGAATCGCAGGAACAGCTGATGTCAACCGGATACAGGGCATTTCCGAAAGCATTCAGCCTTGAAGCCTACGAAGCGGTATTTGCATATCCGAAAAGAATACTTGACGCATACAAGGTTACGGCACTTGCGTCGCTTATAACGGTTGTCGGAGGATTGTTTCTGGAAGGTACGCTCGGATACGTAATAAGCAGAAAGGACTATCCGTACAGACGGGGATTGTCGCTTGCGATATTTTTCACAATGCTGTTCAACGGCGGACTTGTACCGTCATACATACTTATATCAAACTGGCTGAATCTGAAAGACAGCATATGGGCACTTGTGCTGCCGGGAATGGCGGGCGCATGGCACGTGCTGATGTTCAAGACATTCTTTATGTCAATTCCGACGGCGCTTATAGAATCGGCGAAGATAGACGGGGCAAAGGAATTTAAAATATTTTATAAAATTGTTATTCCGCTTGCAAAACCGGCATTTGCGTGTATCGGTCTGTTTCTGCTTCTCCAGGCATGGAACGACTGGTATAATTCCCTTTTGTATATCGAGGACGAAACAAAGGTTGAATTGCAATATTTGCTCATATCGCTTATGAAAAATATCGAAAAACTCAGCAATCCGGACAGTATGCAGGCATTGAACGGCGCAAATCAGAAATTGCCGACGCTCAATTCGAGAATGGCGATGTGCGTTGTGGCGGCAGGGCCTATACTTGTTGTATTTCCGTTTTTTCAGAAATACTTTGTGAAAGGCTTGACAGTAGGCTCGGTAAAAGGATAAAATAATAGTATAAGGAAAATAATATTATTTTATTTGGGAGAGTGAATGTATGTACAGAGTAATGTTGGTTGATGATGAGATATGGTCGCTGAAAACATCGGAAAAGCTTTTTCGCTGGGAGGAATACGGGTTTGAGGTTGCGTATTCGTATACGGACGCAAAGCAGGCACTTGAAACACTGAAAAACGAGCACATAGACGTGCTGCTTCTCGATATGTGTATGCCGGGAATCTCCGGAACGGATATGCTGAAACTCGTAAGAGAATATAATAAAAAAGTTAAAATAGTAATATTGAGCGGATATTCACGCTTTGAATTTGCGCAGACGGCAATAAAATACGACGTATTTGAATATTGCCTGAAACCGCTTTCGGAATTTGATGCAACCGATGTTATAACAAGGCTTAAAGAGGTTTTGGACAGCGAAACCGGTGCAGTGGACAAGATTAATGCCGATAATGCGATTGAAAATATAAAATTCAATGAAATGATTAAATATATCAATAAGCATTACAGGGAAAAGCTTTATCTGAGCGAGCTTGCCGGGAAGTTTGATATAAATCTTACGTATTGCTGCTACCTCTTCAAGAAATATTTCAATTGCGGATTCACGGATTATGTATTGGATTACAGAATGAGGCAGGCGGTTATCCTGCTGACGGAAAGCAAGATGAATATAGATAAAATAGCGGAATATCTGAACTACGATTATGTGTATTTTAATAAGCTGTTTAAAAAATATTTCAATAAAACACCTCGTCAGTACAGAGTAGATTATATAAAGGCGGATAACGGCGATGAGAAAAAGTAAGAAATTTAAAACGGTTTTTAAAATTTTGATAATCGCTTTTATACTGTGTATTGCGGCGGTGCAGATGTGCATAGTGGGCAGTATAGACCGCCTGACGCAAAAGAGCAATGCGGAATATCTTGCCGGCGTATCGAATGCGATTGAATATGAACTTATAAATAAGGTTGATATGCTCGACAGAACGGCGAAAACGCTGTCCGACAGCAGCAATCTGCAAACGTATATAATGTCCGAAAATATCAAGGAACGAGAGTATGCCCGAAGAATGACGGAAGAACGTATGTTTGAGATAAATACGGATTTGAATCAGATTTTGGGATATATAATTCTTGATAAAGACGGAACGGAAATGACCGTGAGCAACGTTGAAGCGCAATATGCCGAAAAGGCTGAGGAAAATTACGAAAGATATAAAGAGGAAAAGCTTACAAACGGTATTTTTTTCGATATTTCCGACGGGCTGCTGTCGATATACAAATATAAAAACGTAATGTATTATAATCTTGATTCGGCACAGGTGGATTTGATAGGCACGCTTGTGACTGTAGACCAGATTAATATTCTTGAACTCGGAATGAAGCTTAATGTGCTGGAAAGCGTAGGCATAAGGCTTGTTTCAAAGGACGAGGGCAAAGCGGAGCTGAAGCTTTTTACACAAAATAAAAAATATTCCGGCAGAGTAATAAGCAAAACGGCGGATATAACGGGGACGGCATGGTATACGGATATTAAAATGTACGATAAAAACGTATCGTCGGACTATATGACGATATTAAGCGCCGACGGCGTTATGGTTGTAATTATTGTAATATTCGTCACGATGTTCATACTTATGTTTTATAAAATGTATACAGTGCCCATGCGCAAGGTTGAGAAATATCTCAATAATTTTTCGCTCGGCGGAAAAAACGAGGTTTTAAACGATGTGGGAGTCGAGGAAGTAAACGACATTTTAAGCTATATAAACGATATGTTCGATATAATGAGAAGTGACGCTCATAAAATTGTGCATACGCAGGGTGTGCTTTATGAAAAAGAGGTTGAAAAGCAAAAAATACTTTTGTATACGTATCAGATGCAGATTCAGCCGCATTTTCTGTATAATACCTTCGGGTGTATAAACTATTTTGCAATTGAATACAATGCGCCCGAAATCATAGAAATTACGGATTCTTTAACGAAAATTCTGCGATACAGCGTGGATTCGTCCGCAGAAACAAGGATAAACGACGAGCTTTCGTATATACGGTGGTATATGAAGATTATGATGCTGAGATACCCTGATAAGATGGAACTGAATATTGATGTGGACGACGAGGTGCTGGAGCTGGCTGTGCCGGGAATGATATTGCAGCCGCTTGTGGAGAATGCCATAAAACACGGCATTTTGCCGGCAAACAGAAAATGCAGAATAGATGTTAAAGGATATTCAAAGGGAGGTTATGCTTATATAGAAATAATCGATAACGGCGCAGGCATGACGGAGCAGCAGTGCGCAGAGCTTAATGAAAAACTTAAAAATTATGAAATTCAAAGTATTGAAACATATAACATAGGCTTGACAAACGTAAACAAAAGAATCAAGCTGACGTTCGGAAACGACTGCGGATGCAGTGTTGCTTCGGAAATTGACAAATTCACGGATGTGAAAATAAAATTTAAAATTTAGGGAGTGCATGGCTATGTTAAAAAAATTACTTATATCGGTTATGGCATTGATTACGGCTGTCGGTATGATGAACGTATCGGCGGCATATGTTCCGGAATTCAGTGTCTGGGACGGCAGTATTGATACCTCGTGGGCGGAGAACTACGACTCGGATAGCATATTTACGATAGAAACTGCGGCGCAGCTCGCCGGACTCAGAAATCTTGTATGGGAAGGAAAAAGCTTTGCGAATAAGCTGATTCGTCTTAATGCAAATATAGATTTGAACAATCTGAACTGGAAATACGGTATCGGCGGCAGAAAAGACAGCTCGTGGGGAGCAAATACGAATTTGCAGTTCAAGGGCGAAATTCGCGGAAACGGATATATTATAAAAAATCTCAGTATAAATCCCAATCTGTCCGATGCGTCGGAAGAATCGGGAAACAATGTAAGCGATGATGTTTTGGGACAGAACATCTGCTACGGATTTTTGGGGTATACCTCAAGCGGTACGGTAGGCGGTATCAACCTCGAGAATGTATCGGTTACGTTCCCGAATACGCAGAAAGATATGCTTTATCAGATAGGCGGACTTGCGGGATTTACGGCAGATACGGTTTATTCGGCGTGTACCGTGAAGAATATAAAATTCTGCGGCGGTTGGTTCGCCTATGCCGGTACGCCCTGCGACCTCAATATCGGCGGACTTATAGGCGATATGAACAGCGGCACGGTTAATAACTGCTATACAAACGGGGTTGATTATACGACAATGAAAAACGGACGTATCAATTCACGTGCATATAAATCGGGACTTCTTTGCGTATCGACAAGCTCACCGACAATAAATAATTCATATGCGGTAAATATGAAATATGACAGGGACGGCAAAACGGAGCTTTGGACAGATTATTGGCAGTATAATACGAGAAATTTCGATACATTCGTATATTGCAGGAAAAACGGTGATTCCTCATATCATACGTTTAAGACAAACGGAAAAGTATACACGGATAACTACGACCACAGACGTGAAGAAGATTTGGTAAGCGGTGCGGAGGACAAGGCGACCGCAGCCGTGTTCGGAGAAAATTTTGATTTTGCACCCGCTTTAAAAGGCGAAGGGGATAACGCAAAAACGGTTTATACAATGATAGACCTCAGCGAATACGGAATAAAATATCCTGTAACGGGAGCTGAAAAAATATTCGCCGTAAAACCGGTATTTTATTCAAACGGTACCGAGATTGACAAGCTTGAAGACGCAGGAAGCGATTTGACAGTGAAATTCAAATCGTATAACACAACGGGTCAGTCGCAGAGCTTTGATTTGATTGAAGCCGGATATGCCGACGGCAAGCTTGCCGATGTACATAAAGAAAGCGTTTCGCTGAGCAAAAATGTACCTGTTACCGAACCCGGACGCTGGGAGCAGTGGCAGCCGTATGTATACGGGAAAACGGCAGAGGAACTGGCGGTATCGCAGGAAACGGAGGGTGAAGTTTCCGCAAAGACCGACGGAATTAATGCATTAAAGGTATTTTGCTGGGAATCCCTGGAATCACAGCAGCCGATTGCATTGGAAATTTTAAAATAATCTTATTATCAAAATGGGGTTGCAAATTGTGCAGCCCCGTATTTTTAAAAACAGAATGGAGATTATAATGGAAAAATTAATTGAACTTGAAAATCCGCAGATGCTTGAAATAAACAGGCTAAAGGCAAGAACTACGGTTGTTCCCTCAACAAAAGAAAATGTGTTTTACAGGAATAAAGAAGAATCCGACATGATACAGTTGCTGAACGGGGAATATAAATTCAGGTATGAGGAATACGACTGCATATCGGATTTTTACGGCGAGGATTCGGAAGATACGGACTGGGATGTTATAACGGTGCCGTCCATGTGGCAATACTGCGGATACGGCAAACCGGCGTATCCGAACGTGGAATATCCGTTTGCCTTTGACCCGCCGTATATTCCGAAGAAAAATCCGGTGGGATATTATCGGAAGAAATTCACGGTTGCGGAAAAGACGGCGAAAACATATATTCATTTTGAGGGTGTTGACAATTGCTTTTGCCTTTATATAAACGGAAGCTTTGCCGGATTTGCAAAAAATACGAGATTGGCAACGGAATTCGATGTTTCGGATTTTATACGCACGGGCGAAAATCTTGTTGCCGTTAAGGTGTATACATACAGCGACGCAAGCTACCTCGAAAATCAGGATATGCTGCTTGTAAACGGTATATTCAGAGATGTTTATTTGATTCATTCGGGAAGCGTATCGGTGTGGGATTATAGCATTATTACGGATTGTACAAGTGTAAAATGCCGAACCGAGCTTGAATATCACGGAGAAACCGGCTACGAAACGGAGGTGAGCATAGACGGAGCGGTACAACGGCGAAAGACGGAAAAAACAGCCGATTTTGAGTTTGAAATTGAAAATCCGAAGCTTTGGAATTCGGAAACGCCGAATTTGTATACGCTTACGATAAAGCTTTATAAGGACGGCAAGCTTGTTGAGGTTCATACGAAAAAAGTGGGTTTGAGGAAGTCCGAGGTTAAAAACGGCAGATTGCTTTTGAACGGCAGTCCAATATATATTAAGGGGATAAACCGCCATGAATATAATTGCAAGACGGGACGGGCGATAACGGCGGAGCAGATAAAACGGGAAATAATGCTGATGAAAGAAAATAATATAAACGCCGTCAGATGCTCGCATTATCCGAACGACCCGACGTTTTATGAATATGCGGCGATTTTCGGAATTTACGCTGCGGACGAAGCCGATATAGAAACTCACGGCTGCGATGTGAGCGGCGACCAGGGGTATTTGAGCAAGAGCAGAGAATGGGAAAAAGCTTATCTTGACAGAACGGAACGCATGGTAAAACGGGATTCAAACGAAACCTGTATTATAATCTGGTCGATAGGAAACGAATGCGGACAGGGCGAGAATCTGAAAGTGTGCAGCGATTATCTTAAATCCCTTGAAGATGTGAAGCCGATACTCCAGGCGCAGGACGATGCGGAAAATCCGCAAATATCGGATTTCAGACAATGCGGTTACTGCAACGTCGGCAGACTGTATGATTTTGAGGATAATCATGAAAAACCGCTTATTATAACGGAATATGCACATTCCATGGGGAACAGCCCCGGCGCATTGGAGGATTACTGGAATGTTATTTATCATAAGGCGAACGCTGTCGGCGGATTCGTATGGGAATTTAAGAATCACGGATTTTACAGCGAAGATGAAAACGGGAATCCTATGTACCTTTACGGCGGAGATTTCGGCGATGTTGTGCATTGGAGCAATTTTACACTGGACGGATATTTGTTCTCGGACGGCAGAGAAAAACCTGCGATAAAAGAGCTGAAAGAGGTTCATGCGCCGGTGTGGCTCGAAAGCGGCGAGAATATAACGCTGTACAATACATATGATTTTCTTTCGCTCGATTACCTTAAAGCGGAATGGGAGCTTGCGGAGGACTGCAATGTGATTCAGAGAGGAAAGCTTGATGTGCCGCCGATACCGCCGCACGAGAGTGGGGAGTTTGAGATACCTTACAGGGCGTTTAAGGCTTTGCCGGGGGCGGTATACAGAATAAATATGAGGTTTTATGACGGAGAAAGGCTTGTATCGGAAAAACAGCACAGACTCAATGTCTTTGAGAAAAACGAAAAATTCAAAAAAACACCGTTCGCTTTCAAAGCGGATAAAGACAAAATGACGGTCGAAACCGAAAATGCCGAGATTTCATTTGAAAACGGCATGATAAAGCGCTATGTGCATAAAGGAAAAATTCTTATAAATCATGCGGCGAAAATTTGCGTGTACCGTGCGCCGACCGATAACGACGGCATAGAAAATCTTTTCCGCAGAAAAATCGACGAATGGGATAGACGACTTTTACAGTATATGACATATGTGCCGCATAAAACGGATATGATTTGCGAGGCTGACTGCGTAATAGTGAAAACATCGGGAAAGATAATGCCGCCGTCGAGATATGTGGGATTTGATGCGGAGATAAATTATTATATATACGCAGGAGGAGAAATTCTTACGGAAATTGTGTGCGAACCGTATGGGGATATGCCGGAGTGTCTGCCGAGGTTCGGTATGGTTTTTGAGCTTGATAAAAAATATAAGTATGTTGAGTGGTACGGCAGGGGTAAACACGAAAACTATGCGGACAGATGCTTAAGTGCGCCATTCGGATTGTATAAATCCGATATATCGGATATGAATACCGAGTATGAAGTGCCGCAGGAAAACGGAACGAGAACGGAGGTTTCTTTTGCGGTGGTGAGTGACGGGACGGACGAGGGATTTTCAGTGATAGGCTGCCCGAATTTCCAATTTTCGTATCATGATTTCACACTTGAAAATTTGCGGAACGCACGGCATATGAACGAACTGAAAAAATCGGATACGAACTTTTTGTATATTGATTATAAGATGAGAGGACTCGGAAGCAATTCGTGCGGCCCGGAACCGGAGGAGCAGTATGAATTCAGACCGCATTCGTTTCGCTTTGCGTTCGTTCTGAAGCCGGGTGCGAACGTTTCGGAAGCACTTGATTATTCAAGAATGGAATATGATATAAAAACGGAAAAAATCTCCGATTATATTAAATCGGAAAGGGGAGCGGCAAAACAGAATTTCGACTGCCGTGATTAAATGAGGGATTCAATTGTATTTGTGTCGTCTCACAAAAGATGGTACGAATACAATCATGTTATAACGGGCAGATTAAGACCGGTGCGGAAAAATATTTAAATAAGGCACGGATAATTTTGTGAAAACGAATTTGTCCGTGCCCTTTTTTATAATCCCTATCTAAGCTCCGAAAGCCCCTTTCTGTATTGATGAGGCGTTTGACCGTATATGGCTTTAAACACTCGGTTGAAGCTGCGAATACTTCCGAAGCCGCTTTCGAGAGCCGCCTGCGTTATGGTTAAATCACATCTTTTCGAGAGTAATTCACATGCCTTGTTAAATCGGCAAATATTCAGAAATTCACAAAATTTCATTGAAAAGCATTTATTAAATATTTTTGAAAAATAATGATATTCATATCCGAGAGAATCGGCTGCGTTTTTCAGCGTTAAGTTTTCGGTATAGTTTTTGTATATGTATGTCGAGATTAAATCGGCAATATCGGGGTCAACGGATTTTTTCAGCGGTTCGGCATTCCCGATACATTGGCTGCATATTGCGTACAGGCAGGAAATGCGGCAATAGAGGTCGGTATTTGCATCGGAAAGAAAAACCTTTTCAAAAAACTTCTGAATATCCGTGTCGCATTTGAATGAGGAAAAGGCGGTTCCGGTGTAGTTGTTTGCGAATGCCGGGATATGGTCCTCCGAAAAAACGCCTACCCAGGCTTCGGAATTGCCGTGAAGTTCAAACGAATGAGGTTCGTTCGGAGAAATAAGCAAAAATTGTCCTTGAGCCAAATCAATATTAAAGGCATTCAGTTTAACATGATTAACTCCGCGTAAGACGTAAATCAGTTCGTAATTGCGGTGAAAATGCATGGGAAGCTCCGCATCGGCATATATTACGGCATTGTAATTGAAATTGTCTATGGAATTTGTATGCTGATATATCATGATAAATACTCCAATCTTAATTTCTGTCTATAATTTTATAATAAATTTCTTGCAATGTCAATAGTAAATTTATAAAATATAATAAAAAGGTCAAAACGGGGTGAATACATGAAAGGGATTGTGTTTTCGGTTGAAGAATTTTCGGTTTTTGACGGTCCGGGCATCAGAACAACTGTGTTTTTAAAGGGATGTCCGTTAAAATGCAGCTGGTGTCATAATCCGGAGGGACAGCGCAAAGAAACGGAAATTATGAGAAATACAAACGGCTGTCTGCATTGCGGAAATTGCACGAAATGCGGAACAATAAAAAACGGGAAGGTGATTTACACAGAAGAGTCTGTTAAAAATTGTCCGAAAAATTTGTTAAGAAAATGCGGAATGGAATATACTCCGGAGCAGCTCTGCGAAAAACTTCTTAAAAACAAAAGGATTTTGGAGCATGGCGGAGGTGTGACGTTTTCGGGAGGAGAACCGCTGCTGCAAAACGAGTTTTTGGAGAAATGTCTGAAATTGCTTAGAGGTAAGCTCAATACGGCGGTTCAGACAAGCGGATATTGTGACAATAAAATTTTTGAAAATGTAATGTCGCTTGCGGATTATTTTCTGTACGATTTGAAGATAGCCGATGATGCGATGCATAAAAAATATGTCGGTGCATCAAACAAAAATATACGAAACAACTATGAAGCACTCGCAAAATCCGGAAAAGATTTTGTTACAAGAATACCGCTGATTCCGGGAGTGACGGATACGGCGGAAAATATATCCGAGCTTGCCGAATATATGAAAAGCAACGGCGTTTGTTATGCGGAGCTTATGCCGTATAACAAAATGGCTGGAGGAAAATACGCAAGCGTAGGCAGAGTGTATAAACCGGCATTCGACCCCGATATGCAGCCGCAGACGCATGAAGAAATTTTCGAAAAATACGGAATTAAAATAAAAGTATTGTAGGAGGATAATCATGACGGAAAGAATTGAAAAATTATTGAATGAATTAAAAACGAAAAAATATCGCAATAACAGGCGAACGGCTGAATTTGAAGACGTCTGCGGAGAAACGGCCAAAGCCGCTGCGGATAATTTAAAAAGAGCCGTTGCAATGGAAACTCCGGTTCTGATAAACGGCGACAGAATGGGGTTTTATCGCAGTACGAACTGCAGACTGCCGGGATATGGGGGAAACGTTACGCCCGATTACGGAAGAATAATTACATACGGATTTGACAATGCGGCAGAGAAAATTAAAAAAAGAATTGCCGCAGAACAAGAACCCGAGAAGATTGCGTACGGCGAGGAAATGCTCGGCTGTATTGACGCCGTAATCAAATATTCCGAAAAATACAGAGATTATGCCGAGAAAAACAACAATATTGATTTGTATAAAGCGCTTTTAAATGTTCCGCACGGGGGAGCAACCTCTTTTTATGAAGCGTGCGTGTTTATGAAGTTAATCCTGTTTTTTCTGCGTATGGAGCTGTCGGATCATATAACTTTGGGACGTTTTGACCAATATATGTATCCGTTTTATCTTAAAGATAAGGAAAGGGGAGTATCGGATGATGAAATATTTGAATTGACAGAAGAATTTTTTATATCGATAAATTTTGATTCCGATTTATACCCCGGAGTGCAGCAGGGCGATGACGGGCAAAGCATGGTACTCGGAGGGTTTGACGAAACCGGGAAAGATATGTATAATGAGCTGTCGGGAATGTGTATGGAAGCGGCAAAGGAGCTTTGCCTGATAGACCCGAAAATAAATCTTAGGGTAGGCAAAAACACGCCGGATTGGCTGTACGAATACGGTACGCAGCTGACAAAGAAAGGATTGGGTTTTCCGCAGTACTGCAACGACGATGTTGTGGCAGACGGATTGGTAAAGCTGGGTTACAGCCGTGAGGACGCATTGGATTATTCCGTAGCGGCGTGCTGGGAGGTTATAATACCTGGAAAAGGTGCGGATATTCCGAATCTTGCCTGCGTTGACCTGCCGAAAACCGTAAATGATGTAATAATGCAGCAACTTAATGAATGTGAAAGCTTCGGGGAACTGCTGGAAAGGGCTGCGGACGGCATAAAAGCCGAATGTGACATGACAGTTAAAAGGAATAAGGATTACAAGTGTGTAATGAAACCGTTTATGTCTGTTTTCTTTGACGGCTGTATCGAAAAACTTGCGGATATGCATCACGGCGGCGCAAAATATCATAATTTCGGTTGCTTCGGCGTGGGAATATCGAATGCGGCGGACGCACTTGCAGCCGTTAAAAAGACTGTATATGATGAGAAGAGCATTACAAAAGAGGAATTGCTGACAGCACTGCGCAATAACTTCGAGGGAAACGCCGCACTGCGAAAGAAGCTTATAGATTGCCCGAAAATGGGAAACAATGACGATTATGCCGATGATATGGCAGGATTTATAATGCAGGTGTTCTCGGAAAACATAAATAACCGTGACAATGGCTGCGGCGGAATATGGCGTGCCGGAACGGGCAGCGCACAGACGTATATCAGGTATGGCACGGTTTGCCCGGCAACGGCGGACGGACGGCTCGCCGGAACGCCTTATGCTTCAAGTTTTTCGCCGTCGCTGGATATTAAAACGGACGGTTTGCTGTCCGTTATACAATCGTTCAGCAAATTTGATATGAAAAATATTATAAACGGCGTACCGCTGACAATTGAAATTCATGATACCGTATTAAGAAACGACATAGGCATAAAAAAGACCGCAATGCTGGTGAAAGAATATATTATGCTCGGAGGGCATCAGCTGCAGATTAATTCGGTAAACAGGGAAGAGCTGCTGGACGCACAGAAAAATCCGGAAAAACATAAAAATTTAATCGTTCGTGTGTGGGGCTGGAGCGGATATTTCAATGAACTGGACAAGGAATATCAGGACCATGTGATACGAAGAACGGAATACAATTTATAACTAAATTAAGATGTCCCCTGCCTCTGTAGGCGGCGGGGGACATCTTAATTTTTTTCGGTGGTGGGATACAATTCCACACTGAAAACCTTGAATGACAATCAAACGGAGCTGCGGTTTCATCTTGCCGCAGCTCTGTTCGTGTTGTATAAAAATATTGTTTTATTTGTCTTTGTCGGCAGGCGGAATAATAGACAGAGCCGGCGTTGCGGACGGAATATCGATAGACGGAGGCAGAGAAACGGCTGTTCGTAATGTGTCGATAAAACATACAGGAATAGGACTGCATATAAAAATATTTATGGGGTGCGGATATTTGCCTTTGTGAACTGAACGCAAATGATTAGTAAAAACATAGCCGGGGCAAAATAGCTCCGGCCATGTTTTTACATTCCGCTTATCTCATCAACAGGCAGCGAAAAAAGCAGAGCTTTGGCTTCCGTGTCTATTCCCACCGCTTCTGTTATGCTGTTCATTATGTCGCGGCGTACAGACGAATCCGTAAGTATCATTATTATGTCCTTTTCCGGCTGTATCGTAAAGCCGAATATGTTTTCGACATCTTCAAATCCCACACGTCTGGCGTGCAGAATCGTTCCGCCCCTTGCACCCGCACTCTTTGCGGCACGCATGGCTTTGTCGACATATCCTCTGTTTAATATGGTAAGTATAAGCTCGTATTTTCTGTCGCTCATTGGAACCTCCTTGTTTGTGTCTGTGTTTTTGCACAGTATTTTCTGCACCCTTGCGCTGACGGCAGTCAGAGGCACAGTGAATATTATGCCTTTTCCCGGAGAATTGAGTTTAAATTCATCGGTAGCGCCGCTCATTATTTCCTGAATTTTTGCGGACGGCACCATTGTTATTACAACGTCCTTTTCGTTTGTTTCAAGACCGAGATAATCAAGTATTTCCGAATTTGCCGTGCCTGTGCCGAGGCATATAAAATCGTAATGCAGGTTATTTTTTTTATAGAAATCAACCATTTTGTTTCCGTTTCCCCGCTTTGTTACGGAAATCAGCATTTTTATTCTTTCGCCGCCGATTCGCTCCATAGCTGCACCTCCTCATACTGTGTATAATCTATTATGTCGTCCACCGCAAATGCTTCTTCATCAGAGATGAGGTCGGTGGATTTCTTTTGCTTGTGATTATAAATCAATCCTAAAACTTGTATCGTTATCAGCGGTGTCATTGCAACCATTGCAACGAGACCGAAAGCGTCTGTTAAGATATTGCCGCCTACAGCGTCGCACGCACCCATGGCGAACGGCAGAAGAAATGTTGCCGTCATAGGTCCGCTCGCCACTCCGCCGGAGTCGAATGCGATTGCCGTGAATACATCCGGAACAAAGAAACTGAGAACAAGAGCCGTTATATATCCCGGAAGTATGAACCAGTATACGGATATGCCGGTAAGCACTCGCAGCATTGATATTCCGACAGATATGCCAACGCCGACAGAAAGGCTCAAAAGCATGGATTTTGCCGGCACCGCACCGTTTGTAACTTCTTCAACCTGCTTTTTTAAAACGTGTACCGCAGGCTCGGCAACAACTATGAAATATCCCATGATTATTCCGAGAGGTATTAAAATCCATCTGAAATCAAGTGCCGCTATTTGCTTGCCCATATAGTTTCCGACGGGCATAAATCCTACGTTTACCCCTGTCAGAAACATCACAAGACCGATATATGTATAGAGTGTTCCTATTATTATTTTAACAATATTCTTTTTTGTGAATTTTCTTGTAATCAGCTGAAAAATTACAAAAAACAGCATGATTGGTAAAAGCCCGAAAGCAACCTCTTTTATGTAAACGGGGAATCCGAGCGCAAACTGCTTGCCCGCCTGCTGGGAATCCGCTATATCCGGAATGTGAAAATCCGGCGGAAATATCTCTGTTTTATCAACCGTCATACCCATAAGAAGTACGGCGAGTATAGGACCTATGCTGCACAGTGCGACCAATCCGAAATTGCTTTCTTCGGATTCGTTTTTGCTCATTGCCGCAATACCTATACCGAACGCCATTATAAACGGAACGGTTATCGGGCCTGTCGTAACGCCGCCGGAATCGAATGCCACGGGCAGAAAATCGGGGCGTACAAATGCCGAAAGAATAAAAACAGCCGTATAAAGGAAAATCAGCAGCGTTCTGAGCCGTACGGGAAAATATTCTCTCAAAACAGCGGCAGAAAGGAAGATTCCGACGCCTACGGCAACGGTTATTATTATAACAATATCGGGTACTGCCGTGAATTGGTGTGCCAATACCTGCAAGTCGGGTTCGGCAACGGTAATCGCCGTACCTATAAAAAAACATACGGGAAGAATAATACCAAGCTTGTTTGTACCGAAAACCGCACGACCCGTTTCTGTTCCCATAGGCATCATGGAAATGTCTGCACCGAGCGAAAAGAATCCCATTCCGACAATCAGCATTACGGCACCGAGCATGAACAGAATAAGCATACCTGCCGGCATGGGCGATATGTTTGTGAAGCTCAAAAGAAGCACTATCAGCGTTATCGGCAATACCGAGGAAAGCGCTTCATTTATTTTTTGTTTGAGTAAGTCTTTCAATAAAACTTCACTTCCTTTCATATTTCGCATTAATAAATAAATTTTATCATATCATTTTTCAAAAGTCAACACAAATTAAAAAATTTTAGCGATTATAAAGCGCAAAAACGGCACATTTGATGTTTTGCAGACAAATTTCGATATTTTTTATTAAAAAATTGCGAATATTTCTTGACACTTAAAAATATAAATGATATAATATAATTATGGTGTATTTTACACTGCATGAAAATGATATCTTAATGATATTAAATTTATAATATAACAGGAGGAATTGTCTTATGGCAAGAAAAATGAAGACTATGGACGGTAACAATGCTGCCGCTTGGGCATCATACGCATTTACCGACGTAGCCGCAATTTACCCTATTACTCCGTCGTCGGTAATGGCCGAAGTGACTGATGAATGGGCAGTTGCCGGAAAGAAAAACATTTTCGGTCAGCCGGTAAAACTTATTGAAATGGAATCGGAGGGCGGCGCAGCAGGTGCGGTTCACGGTTCTCTCGCAGCAGGTGCTCTTACAACGACATACACGGCATCTCAGGGTCTTTTACTTATGATACCCAATATGTATAAAATGGCAGGTGAGCTTTTGCCGTCGGTTATACATGTCAGCGCACGTTGTGTGGCAAGCCACGCACTTAATATTTTCGGTGATCATTCGGACGTTATGGCCTGTCGTCAGACGGGATATGCAATGCTGTGTTCAAACAGCGCACAGGAGGTTATGGATCTCGGTGCGGTTGCACATCTCGCAGCAATCAAAGGAAAAGTTCCGTTCCTTCATTTCTTCGACGGTTTCAGAACATCTCATGAGATAGATAAAATCGAAGTTTGGGATTATGAAGATTTAAAAGAAATGGTAGATATGGACGCTGTGAAGGAATTCAGACACAACGCTTTGAATCCTGAACATCCGGTTCTCCGCGGAAGCGCACAGAACCCTGATATATTCTTCCAGAACAGAGAAGCCTGCAACTCGTATTACGAAGCTGTTCCGGCTGTTGTTGAAGAATATATGAACAAAGTAAACGCTAAAATAGGTACAGATTATAAACTCGTAAATTATTACGGTGCTCCCGATGCCGAAAAAGTTATCGTAGCAATGGGTTCGGTTTGCGAAACCATTGAAGAAACAATCGATTTCATGATGGCAAGAGGAGAAAAAGTAGGTCTTTTGAAAGTTCATCTTTACAGACCTTTCCCTGTTGACGCATTCCTTAAGGCTGTTCCGGAAACAGTTAAGAAAATAGCTGTTCTCGACAGAACAAAAGAACCCGGTTCAATAGGCGAACCTTTATATCTTGATGTATGCGCATGCTATGCCGGCAATGCAAACGCTCCTATGATTATAGGCGGACGTTTCGGTCTTGGTTCAAAAGACACTATCCCGGCAGATATCCTCGCAACATTCAAAAACCTTGATGCCAAAGAACCCAAAAAGAGATTTACGCTTTCAATCACGGACGATGTTACGAACCTTTCTCTTCCGAGAGAAGAAAACCCGGATACATCCGCTGAAGGCAACACAGCTTGTAAGTTCTGGGGTCTCGGTTCCGACGGTACTGTAGGCGCAAACAAAAACTCAATAAAAATCATCGGTGACCATACCGACCTTTACGCACAGGCTTACTTTGCATACGATTCAAAGAAATCCGGCGGTATCACGGTATCTCACTTAAGATTCGGTAAAAAACCGATAAAATCGACATATCTTATAAACAAGGCTAATTTCGTAGCTTGTCATAATCCTTCATACGTAGATAAATACGATATGGTAGAGGATTTGGTACCGGGCGGAAGCTTCCTGCTCAACTGTGCTTGGGACGTTGAAGAGCTTTCAAAAAGACTCCCGGCAAAAATGAAAAACTATATTGCCAAAAACAATATTTCGCTCTACACGATAGACGCTATAGGCATTGCAAGAGATATAGGCCTCGGCAACAAAACATCTATAGTATTGCAGTCGGCATTCTTTAAAATCGCAAACGTTATTCCGTTTGACAAGGCTAAAGAATATATGAGAGATGCCGTTGTTAAATCATTCGGTGCAAAAGGTGAAAAAATCGTTAGCATGAACCATGAAGCTATTGAAAAAGGCGAAGCTAATATTCACAAAATCGATGTTCCGGCAGATTGGGCAACAGCTGTTGACGCACCTCATGCGGAAAGCGACGTTCCGGAATTCGTAAAAGAAATCCTCGAGCCTTGCAACAAGCAGGTTGGTGAAAAAATACCCGTTTCCAAATTCATGAACATGGTAGACGGTCATTTGCCGCAGGGTATGGCAGCATACGAGAAACGCGGTATTGCCGTAGACGTTCCGGAATGGGATGTTGCTAAATGTATCCAGTGTAACAACTGTGCTATAGTATGTCCGCACGCTGCAATTCGTCCTGTTGTTCTTGATGCGGAGGACGAAGCAAAAGCTCCGGCAGGCATGAAGATGAAACCTATGACGGGTAAAAAGGATTATAAATTTGCAATGGTTGTTTCCACGCTCGACTGTAGCGGATGCGGCAACTGCGCAAAGGTTTGCCCCGAAAAGGTACAGGCTCTTACAATGAAGCCTATAGATTCTCAGATGGAAGAACAGAAATATTTCGATTTCGGTGTAAAGGTACTTCCGAAAGAAGATATTATGGCTGCTCCCATGAACGTTAAAAACTCGCAGTTCCACCAGCCGCTTCTTGAATTCTCGGGCGCCTGCGCAGGCTGCGGCGAAACACCTTATGCTAAGCTTATCACTCAGATTTGCGGCGACAGAGCATATATATCCAATGCAACGGGCTGTTCGTCAATTTGGGGCGGCAGTGCACCTTCGACACCGTATACGGTAAATCATCAGGGTCACGGTCCGGCATGGGCTAACTCACTCTTTGAAGATAATGCCGAACACGGTCTTGGTATGGCTATAGCTGCAAAACAGCTCCGTGACAGACTTGCAGAAAAGCTTGAAGCTGCCGAGAAACCGGAAGTTAAAGCTGCTGTAGAAGCTTGGAAAGCAACATATGAGGACGGCGACGCTAACAAGAAAGCAACGGCAGACCTCATAAAAGTTCTCGAAGACTGCGGCTGTGAGCTTGCAAAAGAAGTTCTCGAATATAAAGAATACCTTGCAAAGAAAGCTGTTTGGATATTCGGTGGTGACGGCTGGGCTTACGATATAGGTTTCGGCGGTCTTGACCACGTTCTTGCATCCGGCGAAGATGTAAACGTAATGGTATTCGATACAGAGGTTTACTCGAACACGGGCGGTCAGGCTTCAAAAGCTACACCGACAGGTGCTGTTGCACAGTTCGCAGCAGGCGGTAAGCCGATTAAGAAGAAAAACCTTGCTGAAATTGCAATGTCTTACGGTTATGTATACGTAGCACAGGTAGCTATGGGCTATGACGCCGCTCAGACTGTTAAAGCAATCAAAGAAGCTGTTGCATACAACGGTCCTTCGCTTATCATAGGTTATGCTCCGTGTATTAACCATGGTATCAAGGGCGGTATGACAGATACTCAGAAAGTTATAAAAGAAGCTGTTCAGGCAGGTTACTGGCAGACATTCAGATTCAATCCGGCTCTTGCAGAGGAAGGAAAGAATCCGTTCAGCCTCGACTGCAAAGCTCCGGATCCGAGCAAGATAACGTATCGTGACTTCATAATGAAAGAAGTTCGTTACAGCTCATTGCAGCGTAAATTCCCCGAAAAGGCAGAGAATCTCTTTGAGCTTTCGGAAAAACAGGCTAAAGAAAGATACGAGCGTTGGACAAAGTTCTCAAAACTTTTTGAAGACTGATTCAATAAGCGGCAAAGCCGTGTCATTCAACGTTTTCAGTGGGAGATTGTACTCCCGCTGAAAAAATTAAATGTCACCCGCCGCCTATAGAGACGGGGGACATTTAATTTAGTTATAGTATTAAACAGGCGGTGCGGTTTTATACCGTACCGCTGTTTTTAATAAAAAAATGTATTTTAAACGAACGGAGGGTGCATATGAAAAGAAAAATAGGATTTGCAATTTGCATAATTGCGCTTGCTTTGTCCGGCTGCAATGCGGCGATGCGTGGCATTATCGGCGGTGCGGACGGTCCTACCGCCGTATTTGTAACCAAAGGCAAGAAGCATAAAACGGATTATGAAAAGGATTCTGTTAAAATGGTGAGAATAGGCGGTGCTTTGTATTACGAAACAGGGGAGGACAGCGACGTTGAAGGACGCTGCGGAAACATGGACGGCAGTTTCAAAAAATCTGTCGGCAAATACGAAATACCGCAAAATGATAATGAAAGCAATTTTGATGATGCGGAAGCTTATCAGATAGGCTCAAAAGAAAATACGATAGAAATTTTGATTGACGATGATTGGGAAATCTTCGCAAAAATAGATACAAACAGCGATGTGCTGAAATATAAATATTGCTATGAGCTTGAGGGCGAGCTGCCGAATGCGGAGAGTGAAAGCAAATATCTCGTTTTGGCAAATGATAAGGATATAACATTCGATGATGCGGCATATACGCTCTTGGGTTCGGATATGACGAAGATGAAGGATATTTATGTTTTGCCGCTGGCAGAAGATTAATATTTCAGCACTCCAATATCATGCGTTCGAGCTTTTTTGCGGCAATGCTGAGCGGCTGTTCCGCCCTTTTTATGATACATATATTGCGTGCAGGTATTGATTCAATCAAATCTATTACTATGACATTGTCGTGCGGACGTATGAAATCACGCGGAATAAAGCCGATACCGAGGCCGGCTTCCACTATCGGAAGAATCTGGTCTGCCGTAAATGCTTCGATAATCGGATTGTATATACAACCGAGGTCGGCGAAAAACTTTGAATAAAATTCAAAAGATTTAGTATCGCTTCCGAGAGAAATCAGAGGATAATTCTGAAGCTCGGCAAGCGATATTTTCTTGTCTTTAAGCGAAGAAAATTGTGGAGAGCATATAGCAACCTCGTTTATCGGTTTTATGCTTGTTTCAGTTAGTGATGCGGAACGTACCGTAGGCGTGGTTACAACCGCAAAATCCGCCGTGCCGTATTTCAGAGCGTCAATTGCCTGCGGTGTGGAGTGGTTGCTGATTCTTATATGTATTTTCGGATAAAGCTCATGATATTGTTTTAAGACAGGCAGCAAAAGGCAACGCAGCGCCACTTCGCTGGCGGCAACGAATACAGAACCGTTTTCAAGGCTGACGCTCTCGGATATTTCGGCTTCGGCGGATTCGATATGTTCAAATGCGATTTTAATATGAGAATATAGTTTTTCTCCCTCTATCGAAAGTTTCATTCCATGGTTTGTGCGTATAAAAAGGGGACAGCCGAGCTGTTTTTCAAGTGTTTTTATTGTTCTTGTCAGATTCGGCTGATTATTCAATAATAATTTTGCAGCCTGAGAAATACTTCCGTATTTGGCAACATAATAAAATATTCTGTAGTAATCATAATTAATATTCATATAAATCTCCTTAGTATATCATTTTGATATGTGACGTATATCTATTATACATTTTACATATGCCGATAAAAGTATTATAATATACTTTGAAGAAAAAGTCAAGCGGGAAGGAAAAATAAATGAATATACTTGAAATTTTTACGGAAATTATGTTTGATGCGGCGGTTATTATAATGATATTTAAAATTGTACATAATATCAAGAATAATAATTTAACCGAAAGGTTTACCGCAATTACCATGGGTTTCGGCTTTCTGATATATTGCATACTGAAAGCAATGAGCGGCGGAAGTTGGGCGGCATTTATATTGGCGCTGCTTGGATTTATGCTGTCGTATACTGCTTTTGTATTTACTTTTTCACGGGAATGATTTGTTATGCTGATTAAAAAGAATAAACATCAAATGTCCGATACATTTCGCACAGCACTGTTTATTATTTTGTCCGGCGGTTTTCAGGACGCATATACCTATTGCTGCCGGGGTGAGGTTTTCGCCAATGCACAGACGGGAAATATAGTTTTGATGAGTTCGGCTCTCTTTGTGAGAGATTGGGCAACAGTGTACAAATATATTATTCCGGTGCTGGCTTTTATGGTAGGGACTGCGGCTGCGGAACTGATTCATATGCGTTTTAAGCTGTGTGAAAAAATACACTGGCGTCAGATAATATTAGCTATAGAAATGATATTGCTTTTTTTGGTGGGTTTTTTGCCTCACGGCATAGATTCGCTTGCAAATGCGCTGGTGTCGTTCGTATGTGCTATGCAGGTTCAGACATTTCATAAAGTGCGGGGACATACATATGCGAGTACGATGTGTATCGGGAATATGCGAAGCGGTGTAGAAGCATTGTGCGCATATTTTCATGTGCATGATAAAGAAATTTTGAAAAAGGCATTGACGTATTTCGGCGTTATTGCGGTATTTGCCGTCGGTGCGGGAGTAGGAACGCTTGTAACGCAGCATATCGGGGACAAAGCAATTTGGACGTGTTGTATTTTGCTTTTCATAAGCTTTGGTATGATGTTCGTATCGGAAAGGGAATAACAAAAAATTATAATATGCCGTTCTGTTTAATTTTAATCATAATTTTCCGAAACAATGCATAAAATAATTAGTGCATTTTAAATTTTTAGTATGATTAAAAGGAGTATGGCTTTTATGGAAGAACAGAACAATCTTGAATTTATATATGATGATTATAAAAAGGATAACTGCGGAGATATAGACGATTTTATATTTTCGGTTATGCAGGACACGATTCAAATATGTGAAAAATAGCAAAATTTTACCATATTAAACTTTTCATAAAGTTGAATAAACTCCCTGTTGTTTGCAAAAAATACGGATATACAACAAAAAAGAAAAATATTTCTTTGTAATATCCTGCCAATAAAGAAGTTAAAATATTTTTGTGCTGCGGCAGGGCGGCGGATTGGAGATATGCAGATGAAAGCAACGGGAATTGTAAGGCGAATTGATGACCTCGGACGGGTTGTTATTCCGAAAGAAATACGAAGAACACTCAGAATCAAAGAGGGCGACCCTCTTGAAATATATACAGACAGAGAGGGAGAAGTTATTTTCAAGAAATATTCTCCTATGGGCGAACTCAGCGAATTTGCCGCCGATTATGCGGAGGCTATTAATCGCACGGGAGGATATCCGATATGTATAACGGATAAGGATTCGATTATTGCGGTTTCGGGTGCTCCGAAAAAGGAATTGTTTGACAAACCGATAAGCGAGCGCCTTGAAAGAGTTATGGACGAAAAGACGCTTTTTTCAATCGAAAAAAGTCCGTATGAAAACTTTTATGCGACGGACAGCGGAAACGGTATGCGTGTAGCGCTTGCTGCGCCGATAATTGCCGAGGGAGATACCGTAGGCAGTGTTGTTATGCTGTGCAGCGACGGAAATGCAAAAGTGAGCGAGGTCGAAACAAAGCTTATACAAACGGCGGCAGGCTTTTTGGGACGCCATATGGAAAGTTGAATTTATGAAATTAAAATAAAATCTCTCGGACGGCGAAAACCGTGTCGAGAGATTTTTTTATTTAATGACTGCTGAACAATTACAAAATGCACTCATATACTAATTTTTTCGGCATTTTGTAATTGTTCAAGT
>CAKVOK010000035.1 GCA_934792465.1 uncultured Clostridia bacterium
ACTTGAACAATTACAAAATGCCGAAAAAATTAGTATATGAGTGCATTTTGTAATTGTTCAGCAGTCATTAAATAATTATTTTTTCAAAAAGCTTAAATCGTAGTTTTTTATCAAATGACGGGAAGTTTCAAAGTAACTTTCGTTCCTCTGCCGCCCGGCGATTCAATATATATGCAATCGTCCCTCCCGTAAAGAAGCTTGAATCTCGTATATATATTCGACAGCGCATAATGTGAATTTTCATTAAAATCAATTTCGCTGCCCGTAAGATACTCATGTACTCTTGCCGAATCTATGCCGCTGCCGTTGTCCTCAACTTCAAATATTATCCTGCCGTCTTTAAAAAATCCGTTCACCGTGATTTTTCCTCTATACGTGATACTTTCAAAACCGTGCAAAATCGAATTTTCCGCAAGCGGCTGCAAAATCAGCTTAGGCACGCCGTAGTTCAATATCTCGTCTTCAACATTAATCTCATAATCAAATTCATACCTGAAATTTTGTATGTAAAGATATTTTTTCAGATGCGTAATTTCCGATTTGACGCTTATAATCTCTTTGCCGCCGCTCACCGAAATACGCAGCAGCTCCGAAAGCGATGCCGTAAGCTCCGCCGCCGTTTCTCCGTCATTGTTTTTGGACATCCAATATATTATATCAAGCGTATTGTAAAGAAAATGTGCGTTTATCTGCTGCAAAAGCGAATTAAGCTCCGCCCTTGCCTTAAGCTCCCGTTCTGTCTTTATCTCCTGCATAAGATATTTCGTTCTGTCCAGCATTCTGTTGTATACGTCCGATAAAATTCCTATTTCGTCGTCATGCGGATAGTTAAAACGGACATCATAATCCCCTCCGATAACGGGGCGTATGCTGTTGGCGAAATCCGTGAGCGGACGTGTTATAGCCCCGGACACAATATATGCAATTATAATAAACGATAAAAAACATATAACGCAGCAATACAGCAGACATTTCATTATCAGCCTGTATTGATTTGTAATAAGGCTTCCGGCAAAAACCGTCACAAGGCTGAATCCCCCAAACTCCACAGGCGAGCTTATAACAAATTGTGAATTATTTTTTATTTCACTCTCATCGGGATACTTCCCCGTTTCTGCTTTTTCCCAGTCAATACCTTTTATATCCTTATTCCCGAACGAAACAATAACTTCCTTTTTCTCATTGCATACAAGCATTTTGTATTCCGACGGCTTTATCGCAATATCATCAAAAATACTCTTGAGCGCCGACACCTTTATATTAAATATAAGCACTCCGATTTCCTCGCCCTCATGCTCCATTGCGCAAAAAAGCGTAATATATTCCTTTTCTTCTCCGGACGACATTTTCGTTGCCGTCACTCCCGGATAACACCATACCGGTGCCGGATAGTTTTTCCTCGCTTTTTCAAGAAATGCCGCATCTATTCCGTCGGCATGGGAATCGTAGAGATATTCCGAAAAAAGCTCGCCGTCGCTGCGGTAAAAAAGTATACTGTCTATAACCCCGGACTGCTGCGACCTGTATTTCGAAAACAGATGCCTCAGCGATACATATTGCTCCAAAAACGGCATATCGTCCTGCGATTTCTTCGAGGCTATCTCGATAAAATCCGGGTCGATTTCGAGATATAAAAACTGTTGCAGTGCCAGATTCAGACAGGTATTTATATTCTTCGTAAGCTGTTCCTGGATAGTAACAATCTGCGCATATGAATTTTGCTTGAACATATTACCGGAATACAGACTGACGGTTCCGCCTATGATTACGGAAGAAACAACTATCAGCAAAATCATCACAAACGTTATTCTCTGCGTTATTTTTGAACTGTGTAAATGAAACATCATAGTTTATGTCCTGCCTTTCGCAAAACCATTTTTACTTTCGTGTAACCGATTTCCTGAAAGCGGCAGGCGTCATATGCGTATATTTTTTAAATACTCTTGCAAAATATTTTACGTCCGTGTAGCCGAGCGCATATGCAACTTCCGAAACCGGCATATCCGTCGTTGTAAGATATTTCTTCGCCTTATTCACTTTCATCATATTTACGTATACAATAAAATTCATTCCCGAACACTGTTTGAACACGGCGGAAAAATAATTCGGCGACAGATGAACGATTTGCGCCGTCGAATACACCGTTATATTTTCCGATATATGGCTTTCGACATACGCCTTTGCCTTGTTTGTAAGCTCTTTGTTTTTCATATTCGTTATGTCGTCCGCAAATATAATGCGCGAAGCCGTTCCGACCGCAAAATCGTCTATAAATTGTATTGTTTTGTTATATATTCCGTGTATATCCGAAACACCGCCGCATATTTCGCTTATTATCACGCTTATATCGGGGATTTTCAGGCTTTTGTTCACAATATCGCAGCATTCGCCGCAAAAGCCGAGTATTTTCTCTTTAAGAGTTTCCTCCGGTACGGCGAACAGCATTATAATATGTCCGTGCCTGTCATCAAAAATCGTAGAATAATATCTTCCGTCGCAAAATTCCGTAAGTATGTTTATTATTCCGAGCTTTATAAGCCACATATCCGACGGAAGATTCCATTCTTTCGGGTCGGGCGCACTGTATGTAAATACCGCCATGTAAAAAGGCTTTTTCAGCACCTGCAGATTATAGCGTTCTATCCCGTTTTTTATCGCTGCTTCGGAGGCAACCGCATCAAAAAGCAGTTTATACAAAAACTCCTTTTTTAACACGCTTGTATAATCTTCTTCGTTCTCGGAAACATTAACCGGTTTCGGCTTGTCAAGGGATTTTACCGCTTTTCTGACGGCTTCCGCAATGGTTTCTATTCTTGCCGGTTTAAGCAGGTAATCCGACACTCCGTATTTCAAGGCTTGGCGGGCATATTCAAATTCGCTGTATCCGCTTATGATAATAATTTTTATATCCTTTCGGCGCATAGAAATCTGTTCTATCAAATCCATTCCGGACAACTTCGGCATTCTTATGTCCGTTATTACCACGGTAATTTCATTATTATCAAGAATATTCAATGCCTCGTTTGCGTCTTTTGCAGCGAAAACTTCGTCAAATCCGAGCAGCGGCCAGTCATATCCGCCGCACAGACTGTCACGAATATATTTTTCATCATCTACTATAAGTAATTTCATTTTGTTCCCCGCATTCATAGTTTGTGTTACAAATGTTTTAAATAAAGCTTTTGCTTTCCGTTGTTTAATTGTATGTTTTCATTCTATCACAAAAGCAATACTGCGCAAGCAGTTTGCATTCATTAAAACGATAGCAATGAAAACATCCTTTTGAGGAAAACGTTAGTTTTCCGTTTTTTAATTGTATGTTTTCATTATACCATAATACATTCCAAAAATCAATATAAAATTCTTTTGTTTTTGAGTATATTTCTACTACATACCGAAAAATGAGCGCCGTTTATTTTTCGGCACTCATTTTGCAATATATCTACTTTAATATTTCCGTAATTTCTGCCAAATCCTCCGCAGAAAGCGTATTTTCGCCTGTTCCCACAGTTATTATTCCGTTGCTTTCGTCCCACGTTACCGTTTTGTTCATAGCCTCTCCGAGCGCCCTCAGCGGAATCATCGTCCTGTCGTTTATAACCTGCGGTGCGGTATCAAGCTTTATCGTCCTTTCATCGCCGTCACGGAACAGTTCATAATCAAGCACCATTTCGTCGCTGCCGACTTTCATATTAATACGATTGTTCAGGGCTTCTATTCCTATCGTTTCGTTTTCGCTGTTCCAGAGTACCCATGCGTCAAGCGCTTCTGCCGCAACTCTCGCCGGAATCATCGTTCTGCCGTTTATTATTTCCGGCTTGACGCTGCTGTTCAAAACGTCTATATTCTTTATAAATCCGTCCGGCAAAATGACCTTGCCGCTTCCCTCTTTAAGCACAAGGCTACCGCCGAGTTTCTCTTTCAGCGTCTGCGGTATCTTTTTCGCACTGCTTTTTACACTTGCCGTCGTTATGGAATACGGAGGAAGCTCGATATATTCCTCATATTCCCCGTCCTCATACGTTTCCGGCATAGGCACAAGCGACGCATCATAATCCTGCATACCGCCGTCCATCAAATAAAACTTCGGATACGGTTCATATTCTTTCGCCGGTTTGTAGCACCACGTTTTTCTAAGCTCTGCGTCCGCAAGCTTTACACGCATCCTTTTATACGTCGGATTGGTAAATATCACGTCACGGATATTATCCTCATCGCCGAAACCGTAAGCATATGCCTCCTGCAAATTCAGCTCCTCGCTGTCCGAGTTCATCGGCATTACGTCCTCCACGACTTTTCCTGCCGCAAGTCCGAGCGGATAAGCATATTTGTTTTTACTGTTCTTGCCGAACAGTCTGCCGCCCTCTTTGAGCATATAGTAATACGGCAGGTATGTCGGGTTTTCGGTATCTCCCTGCACGATTCCGAATCCGTTGGCATCATTGCAATGGAAAAACGAGCTTATCGTCATTCTCTCGTTTGTCATATGCTCGCAAAGCTCCTGCATAACGGTTACGCAGCTTCCGACATTCTTCTGAGTCTGCGCACGTGTTCTCTCCGAAATATCGCCGTAGCTGAACTGCCATTCAAAATCATTCCATTCGGTACACCATATTTCTTTGTCCGGGAAAAGACGTGTGATTTCGTAAAGACCGTTTCTTGCCTCATAATTCGCACGTTTATCCAAAGAGTGCAGAAATTCGTCCGGCGTTACATTTACATTAGTGTATGCCGATTGATACATATGCATATCGACCGCATCAAACCAGCTTTGATCCTTGGCAAGTTCCGTATGCCATTCGGCAATACGAGAGCCTTGGGTATATTCCATATCACCCTCCCAGCGACCCCAGTTGTTCGGGTCGGCAAGAACTCCCCTATACAGCGCCGGTCCGCAAAGCGTTACTCCGAATTTCGCATTCGGGTCGATTTCGGATTTCACACGCTTGGACAATTCTCTGAACAATTCAATATAATCCTTTACGGTAGGCAATACATACTCATATCCCATCGCATACGCTTCGGTGTTGCAGGTAATGTACAGCGGTCTGTCCGGTGTAAGCGCTTTTGTACGCTTGATTATATCAAACATCAAATCTATATCCGGACCTTTTTCCTCCTTGGATTTATCAAACTGTGTCGAGCTTGCATCCCACAGCCCCAACGTATTTACTTCGTTTATCGAATTTACATAATCTTCCACATAATATCTTTCGGGATTTTTTTCCTGTGACAGTATAGGATTCGTGCTTAATCCCGATACCGGGTCGTAATTCGCCATAAAGATTTTTACGTGATTAAATCCTATATCATCAACCAATTTTTTCAGCAAATCAGTATTCTTCTGTGCCACATCACGTCCCAATCCGCCAAACTCCACACATTGTCCGACCGTTGAACCGCACACGCCGAACGTAGTTTCCGGAATAAGATGGCTTGTTCCTTTCATGGCGAAAACCGCTTCGCCGGTTTCCGGCGCCGGGCGCTCCACTATATTGAACTCACATTCCGCACTTATCTTCCCGTCCGGAGTAGATACCGTAAGCGTTGCCGTACCCACGTTTTCTGCCTTGATTCCTTTTTGATTTGACGCTTCGCCCATAAGCGAAATAACGTTTTCGTTGCTCGATTTCCATACAAGCTCTTTGTTTGTCGCATTTTCGGGCGCAACAGTTGCCTGGAAATTAATGCTGTCGTCCTTGTACAGCGTTCTCTCATATGTACAAAGCGTTATTGCGGTTACCGGAAGAACCACTATAACGGAGCAGCTCATCTTATAACCCGTTGCACCTTCGGCGATTATTTCGGTTTTGCCCTCGGCAACGGCTGTCACGTTTCCCTCGCTGTCTACCGTAGCTATTTTTTCATCGGCAGACGTATAAGTTATATCCTCTCCACTCGTATTTACAACAGCGATTGATTCCTTTGTGTTTACGTCCAGTCTGACAGACGGAGATTTAAACTTAAACGGTCTTTCCGTTGTATCCCATACCTTAACATTGTCATAAGCGATTGACGCCGGATATGAGGAAAAGCCTATCGTTCCCACCTTTTGAGAAACAGGCATTACACCAAGCTTTGTATAGCTTTTTTCTCCCTCTTTCTTTATATATACGGTTGATTTTTTCTCCTGCGCCTCTATCTTAACGCTGTACGTTACGTTATCCTCCAGTGTAGACGGTATCGAAAGCCCGTTTTGCACGCCGGTTTCCGTCGAATTATACTGTATAGTGTTTCTTTGGAACATATACGTTGTACCCCTGATAATAGGTCCGAACCAGAAGCCTTTATTTTCAAACGTCGTCATTTCCTTTATAACAAAATCGTAAGTAAGCGTAAAGTTTTCCCATTTATCATTGACCGTTGACATATACGAATAGCTGTCAATCGGCGCAACCAACGCACCGTCCTTTATTTTAAAGCAATCTCCAAGCTCCCACGCTCCCGAATTTTTTGAGAAATCGTCCTGAAAATCCGGCGGCACGGTATCTTCCGCCGCCTGTATATCGTTTTTCGGCACGTCGTGCGTGAAAGACGGTGCGGCACTCACCGTACCCGAAAGCATCATCGCCGCCATCAAAATAATAAGCACTGTTTTTTTCATTTTTTACTCCTTTTTTCGGTACGGAACGGCAGCCGCTCCGTACCGTCTGTATCTATCACCTTAATTCGGAATATATGTATTCGGATTGTAGTCCGGTACTATATATTTATTTATATCATTACCCTTTTTGCTCCACTCGTCAACAGCCTCGTTATATCTGTCAGTAAGTTTTTTGAGCTCTTCATCTATATCCGCCTTGTTCGACACCAGCGCAGCTATGGTTTTTTCGTAGTTATCGCCTTTTATCGTAACGCTCGGTGCCGGAGGCACGTCAAGATAATGCAGCGGATCGCCATCGTCCTGGAAATTAAGCTCTTTATAGCCCTTAATGTCCGTTTTCAAAAGCTCCGGCCTGCCGATTTCCTTGTACGGTGATATTCCGCAGCCTGCGTCCTGCATAGTCTTGCTGTATTTTTCGCTGTGCAGATATTCCCATACCTTAAACTGCTCTTCCGGGTGCTTTGAGTTTGACGACATTATACGGCCGCCCGTACAAGTAGCGATTACATACGAACCCGTCACTTCGCCCGTGAACGTAGGTATATTTGCGATACCCCAATCCATTTTACAGGGGAACTGATTGTTGAACACACCTGCATCCCATGTTGCGGCAAACATCATACCGATATTTCCTGCGGCAAACTGCGCACGTGCCGTATCGTTATCAAGTGTTGCCGGCGACGGGAATACAGAACCTTCCTCGTTCATATCACGAAACAGCTGCGTCATTTTGTTGTAAATCGTAAAATCAAATTTTCCCGTTTTCGGCTCAAATCCGTTATCATTAAACAAATCCGACGGACCGCCCGGTATCATTACATACAGTCTTGCAAAACCCTCGTTTTTAAAAGGAAGTGCAAATCCGTATTTTTTACCGCCGCCGTTTTTCGTCATTATCTTTGCATATTCCCGAACTTCGTCCCATGTTTTCGGCGGCGTTTCGGGCTCGAGTCCGCATTCCGCAAACATTTCCTTGTTCCATATCAGTTTAAATGCACCGCCGGCATTTGTGGAAACCGTATACACATTACCGTCAGAGCTTTTTCTGACTGCTCCGTCCACCATTTTCGACCTATATTTTTCCACGGTATCATCATCAAGCTTGCGAAGCCATTTTTTTGCGAGTGCAATTTCATATGTGGCACTCGACAATCCCTCAAAAATATCAGGTACCGTTCCTGCCTGGAGCGCAACTCTCAGATATTCTCCGAGAGAATCGTCTTTTTCTTCGTATTTGATTCTGATATTGTCCGTGTTCGTCTTGTTATAATCCTCAATCAAACCTTGTATAACGCCTTTATCCGCACCGCCTCGTGCCAAAACAGAGATTTCCTTTATACTTCCCGTATCCTCGTTCTTGCCGCAGCCCGGTACAAATATCAGCGACAGTGCCGCAATTACCGCTATAATTCTTTTCATACATTACTCCTTTCCGTATCAGTCCGCAAAGCTTACAGCCTTTACAACAGGTTCAAACGCTTCACCCTTTAATATCATAACCTTAATCTTCGGATTTACCACATTTTCCGGAACAAAAATCTCTGCGCTTTTCTCTGCCGCATCGCATACGTAGACATCTGCAACCTTGTTGCCGTCGTAAAGAGCCGCCGCAAGCTTTCCTGCAAATGCTCCCTCTTTTTTCTCATTTACCGTAAGGTCGATTTTATAATTTTCGCCCGGAACGACAACTGCCGTCGGTGCAAATTCGTTTTCCGCATTTTCTATTTTCAGCACTGCGTTTTCCACAGTAAAGTCCGGTGCTGCGCTTACCGCAAATCGGCTTATATAAATCGGCTTTTCGGGGTTGTATGCCTGTGCCGTGTAGATTCCTGCCTTATACGACGCTCCGTCTGTTATCTTTGCGCCTTCATAAACTGCGTTTGAAGCTTCTTTTTGCGAAATCTTTTTGATAGTAAGCTTATTTTCGTTTAATGTATATGTGAACTTAACCTTTCCCTCCGTTGTGTCCCAAAGGCTTACGCCGTTAGCAAATTCCTCCGCACCCGTTTCATCAGCTACGCAAGCCGTCCAGTCGGCTATTCTTACTCTGAAATAATCGGTTTCGTCCGCCGAATTTGTAAACTGCATATAAATTGATTGATTTACCGCATTTTCAGCATCAAGTTCCAGCTCTGCCGTAAGTGCGTCCGAAGCCACTTCCTTTTTCGGGCTGCTCACTCTGCCGTAAGGATACAGATACATTCCCTTACCCTCTGTGTATGTATACGCCTGTTCATCAATATAATTTTCGCCGTCAAAATAGAAAGAATCTATATTCCAGTTTTCCGCTATGTTGTCCGTATCAAAGTTATCCTCAAACGATACCGTATTACCGCCTACCGGTTCAAATGTCGGTATCTGTTCTATCGTTACATTATCTATAAGGCCTTCTGTCACAGCAGCATCGTTGTTGCCCAAAGTATAAAACTTCACACCGTATTTTACGCCTTTTTTAATCATGCTGTCGCTTGTTGAGCCTGTTGCTGTTTTGCCGTCCTCAAACGTCAGTTTTTCGCTGAGTACGCCGTCCGACAATGTAAATTCAACATTTGTCGTTCCGCTTGCCGCAACGCCGTGGCCGAAATTCACCCACGTGTTCTGGCCGTCCCAAAGCTGCGCCGTGTCCCAAACGTCCACTTTATTTATTCCTATACGGAAGAAATCCGCTGTGTTCTCGGTATTGTAAAACTCAACATACAATCCCGACATATATTTTGTAATATCGTATGACAATTTAATATTTTCCGCTCCCGAAACGTTTTTCGGAACAATACTTTTATTAAACACATTTACACCGAGTTCGCCGTCTGCAACTTCGTATGTACCGTCCGTATTCCATTTATCGAGATTTCCGTCGGAAAAATCGTCCGTGAATACCGTTTTGTATTTCGGTTTTCCGTATACCGGCGCTTTAATACCGAAGTTATCTATTTTTGTCGGCGCTACCGAAATTTCCTCGGTTACAAGCTCGCCGTTTTCATCTTCAAATCCCCAGCTTGTATTTACGGCTTCTCTCGGGCCGGAATAGCCTATAATTCCTATTTTGTATGCCGTATCGGATTTAAATGTCGTGTTTTCTCCTCTGTATTCACCTGCCGTATAAACCTCGCCTACCTCCTCGTATGCGCTGTCCGGCTCGCCCGTTTTTTTCAGATATTCCGTAAGCTTATTATCACGAAGCACGAGCTTAACGGTTTCTCCGCCGTGATGATAAACACTTTTTCCGAAATTCACCCACTTTTCATTTACTCCGGCAGTTGTGCCGTCTTTAAGCGTAAGCGGACTTAAATTTGAAACCTGGAGTTCTCCGCCCTGATACGACGGTGTAAACCATACGCAGAAATTTGAATTGCTGCCGTCCGCCGCCATAAACTCCATTCTGAAACTCCACGTCATAGAAAGAACGTCAAATTCAACGCTGAATTCCTTTGATGCGTCCATAACGGGCACAAGCACCCAATCACCTTTGGAAAAATCAAGCACGCCGTCCGTTGTAACAGCCCCCTCCGTAGCACTCTGCCACTTGCTCAAATCTCCGCCGAAATCGTCCTCAAACACCGCCTTAAGCGTTCTCTCCGACGCCGCAACCGTAGTTCCGAACGCCGACATAAGCAATGCGCACAGAACCGCCAAAACCAACATTTTTCTTTTCATTTTTTGCACCTCTTTCATAAATTTTGCAGTGCCTCCGCACCATGTTTGGTATTTTAATTTAAATTAAAATCTTGTATTATCAAAGAATCTGCCGCAAGTATGTTTTCATCAAAGCTTTTCGGTGCCATTATTTTAATAAATCCGCCGCTTTCAATTTCAAACTGTGCCGTTTTTTCAGAAAACGCAGATACACTGTTATAATAATATATTTCGCATACTCTGTATTTTTCGGGTGTGCCGCTGCAATTCATTATTACGATGTCCGCCGTTTCGGCTTCACTGATATTCGGCAGCAGCTCTGCCGAAACATTTATTTTTCCCGCTGTCGGCTTCTCGATTTCCGTTCCGTCCTCGTTCAGAAACTTTATATTGCCTATTGTAAAATCCTTATCATGCACCGCCGCCGTGACGGGCACTTCCGTTTCGTCTATCTTCTGTCCGAACTCATTTTTCAAATCCTTCAAAACCAGCTTTACGTTTTCGCCCGATTGCAGCCAACCGGATGCCGCAAGCCTTATTTCATATCTCTTCGGCGTAACCCTGCTGAGAATAAGCGGTATTTGCGTGCCGTCCTCATGCAAAAGATTTATATTGTTCATCGTAACGTTTCCTAGAATATTATAATCGAAATCCACATAAAATCTCGTATTCGGCCGAACCTCAATCGTTTCCGATTCCAAAATCGGTTTAAACTCTTTGAGCGTTTTTACGGAAACGTTATCTATCTTACATAGCCCTTCTTCTCCGGCATTTGAACTGCCTATAACGTAAAAACACGGTATATACTTTGCATTCGGGTCTATCATTTCGTCTTGGCTGCTGCCTTTAAAAATGAAATCTTCGTCCGTTTCTTTTTTCATATAGAGCGACAGCTCCCCATTGTTCAGCACATATCGCACCGATGTGGTTTTCGGTTCTTCCGCCGTGCCGCCGTCCAGTCCCGCACGCTCCGCAAGTATTTTCCAGCCGCTGTCCGTTCCGTCCCAAAGCTGCGCCACGTCCCATGCGGTTACAGTATTATTTGCCGCTCTGAAAAAGCTTTTAGGGTCGTCTGCGTCCGTAAACTGTACGAAAAAGTTGTTGCAATATCCCGTTATATCATATTGAACGCTGACATATTCGGAAGCCTCTACCCCGTTCGGTTTAAGATACCGGTTAAATACATTAACTCCGACTTTCCCGTCTATGCATTTAAACCCGTCCCCCGCAGTCCACTTTTCAAGCGTTCCGCTCGAAAAATCGTCGAAAAAGACTTCGTCCCATGCCGAAACGCTCATTATCCCGGCAAATGCGCATACAATCAATACTGAAATTATAAATTTCTTCATTTCCGCTCTCCTCTCATTTTATTATCAGCGTACAAAGCGGTACTGCTTCGCTGAAATATACGGCAATTTCATCGCCCACGGCAATTGCGTCCGCACTTGTCGTAACCGCTTTTTTCTTTCTCATATCGATAACGGGTGCTTTCGGACGAAATTCAAGCGTTTCGCCGCTGTCCGCTTTCAGCGAATACACGTTTTCCGAAAATCCCGTAATAACGCCTTTCATGCCTCGTCTGCCGTGCGAACCGTAGGTTACGGTATAGGCGGCATCGGCATTTTTGCAATACAGCTTTTTGGCACTCATAACCGCTTTTGTGGACGTATTCACCGTATAAAGAATCATATCGCCGTCATGAATATCACGAAGCTTTGTATCATCGTCTATATACATTTTCATGCCGTTTATTATATTTACAAACGATGTTATTTCGTCGCCTTTTTCATCTATTTCATTTTTCAGTTCCGTAACCACCGCATACGCCGTATCGCCCCACGAAACGCTGTCATCGCCCGAATTGTACAAAACCTCCGATATTGAAATCAGCCGTGAATCCTTTAGCGCATACAGGTTTACCCTGCCGAGAGGAAGTCCCGCATTCCTGTTCTTTACATCATAAATGATATAGTCCTTTTCGTCTGCGTCCGCATTTGTCGGCACTCCGAAATGCACGATTTCTGCGCTCGTGTAATAATGCGGAAATATGTTATCTCCCATTTCCTCGGTGATTATGAACATTCCGTCATCGGCACGGTAGTATGACTGCTGTTCCGACGCTTTATACACCATTCTCACTTCTTTTTCTGCATCGCTGCTGCACGTTCTCTCCGTTGTAAATATTTCCGTTATCTTATTTTCTTTATTAATCTTATACACAACAGGACGTCTGTTGTCACTGTTCGGCAAGCTCTCGTTCCAAAGCTCTTTTTCGTTATTGTCGTCTATTGTTCTGCCGTTTAATTTTGCTTTTGTCACAAGGTCGAGCGGTATCAGTTCTCCGTCCTCGTTCAGCAGCTTTACCTGCCTTAAATCTTCCATTGTGCCGGATTTTTTGTATTTTATCAGATATCCGATTTTCCTGTCCTCGTCGTTGTATTTTATATATGCCGCACGTCCGTATGCATTCATATACACAACCGCAGCGCTGTTCAGCTTTATATCCTTTTTGTACATTTTATCCACAGGAATTTTGTTGTTTCCTATTGTAACCGTTCTTTCATTTTCGTCCGTTCCGGCTTCGGAAATCACACCCTCCGCCGAGCTGCACGCCGTATACACATCTATATATTTCCCGTCATGGCTTTTGAACACCGTAAGCATCGAATCTCTTGATATTTTTTCAAATCCCGACAACGCCCCTGCATCGTCAAAAATCCTTACAGTATTTGTATCGTCGAGATTCAGCACCCTTGTTCCGCCGCTGCCGCTCGATTCGTCTATTACAAGCTTCAAATCCGTATTCACGGAATCAACATAATAATTCTCATAATCGTAGCTTACGGCCACTTCGTAAATATCGTCCTCGTTGTTGTCAATCATGTTTATTTCGCCGTTTTTGATTATAATATTATCGTTTGTATAATCTATAAGCGTCTGTCCGTTATATATAACCGACAGTGCCGGCGACACCTTGAGAGATTTTATCTTTTCGTTCTCATCATAATATTTAAATTCGTTGTTTGAATATGATATTATATCATCACTCATCACAGTAACAACCGTATTGTGCGAGGTGTCATCAATATGCACTACGGTAAAATCATCGTCATTGTCTTTATAATAAAACTTCACTTTCATGCCTATATATTCGCCTATATCGGTATTGCCCGCGAAATATGTTTCTCCGTTTACCTTTATCTTATTTCCTCTCGTACCCACTGCCGCTTTTCTCAATGCTGTAAGTCCGTTTGATTCTACAATTCCGTCTGTCTTATATATGTCGTAATATTCATTCAGCGGTGTTCTGCCGTCGAGGGACTCGTATTCACGTGAATTTCCCACACTGCTAATTGTCATTATATCGGTTTCGAGCGCATTTCGTATAATGCACAATGCATCATATCTTGTAAGCTTTTCCGCAGATGTAACACCTCTGTTCAGCCTGAGGGTGTTTGCCTGCGCAATATATCCCGACGGCCAGCCGCCGTTCGCTTCGGCATATTCCGCATACCCCAGTGCAGCAACCGTTATTTTATCTGCCTGTGCCAAGGTTATCGTTTCGTCCGGATAAAATTCGGCCGCATTTGAAATCAATTTCAGTGCAGCGGCACTCTTTATCGCAACAGCAGCCCAATGCGAATCCGAAACGTCCGAAAAAGCCGCTTCCCCGTTTACCTCATCAGCCGCCGCAAGCTTTACCGCAAGCGATATAAATTCCGCTCTTGTCGCTTCCTCCGACAGATTCGCAAATTTGCCCGATATTCCGTCAAGCAAGCCTATATCCGTAAGAAAATCTAAGTTCTTGCGGTTTAGCTGTTCCTGCGCTGCCTCCCGGTTCTCTGCCGCAGCATACGAGAAAAGCATAACTATCGCCATTAATACCGAAATAATTTTTTTCATTCCGCCATACCTCCAAATGTAAGAATTTTATACAATACCTTTGCGGTTTCGCCCCTTGCCGCCGAAGCCGACGGTCTGAAATTTCCGTTTTCATCGCCGTTCACCGCACCCGCATTTTTCAGAGCTTTTACGGCGTTCAGGGCATAATCCGCTATATCGGTTTCGTCGGAAAACTCTTTCCCCGTGCCGTATTCGCCTGCCGCAATGCCTTTTTTAAGCATTGCACGGTAAATCAGCGTACACATATCCTCACGTGAAATATTCTCGCCCGTGCCGAATTTCGTTTCGCTTATACCGTTTATGATTCCGAGTTCCGATGCCGTGTTCACATAAGCTTCGAACCAGTCGCCGCTTTTCACGTCCGAAAATCTATTTTCCGCATTTTTATTAACATCAAATCCAAATGCAGTCAGCACCATTTTTACAAATTCTTCTCGGCTTATCGCATTATCGGTTTTAAACAGCTTCCGTCCGTTTTCCTCGTATCCGTTCACAACGCCTTTTGAAACAAGATACCGCACTGCGCCGTAGGCATAATGTTCTTCGTTCAAATCGTCAAATTTAATTTCCGGTGTTTTGTCCGGTACATACGGAACATTTGTCGAATACCCTCCGGTCTTTTTTCCGCTGCCGGACGAGCCGGAACCTCCGCCCGATGATGACGACGAGCCGCCGCCCGACGATGTGCCCTTGCCGTCCAGGGTATCTTTAATTATGCTGCAAACCGTTTGCATATCACTTGCACGTTTTTCCAGCAGCGCATTGCAAACCTCCAGCTGCTTTTCTCCGTCTGCGCTTTTGAATTTTTTCATATACGAATCCATTTTGCCGTCATAATGTGTTATTACGTCCGAATAATCGGTCAGAATCTTTATAAGCGGAGCGTTCCTGTCAAGCTTTTTTATTTCGGATTTGAGTACCGCTTCTCGCATTGTATACCCGAAAGCTTCCCGGCTTCCGTCGAGTTCTTTGCGTGCATTATAAAAAATCGCTCGGAATTCAGCCGAAATACTGTCGCTCATTTCGTTATAAACCTTATCAAACAATGCGTCGTCGAACATATATTTATACGTATCGAACAGTGCCGAAAATTTCGTTTCCGCTTCGGCTTCGCACAACGCTTCCTGCAATATCCGATAATTCAGTTCCGCAACCATTTCATCAAACTCGTTAAAACCGTTCCGAACGGCATAAAACGCTTCCGCAACCTTGTTCTTCGAGCTTTGCGAAAGCTCCTTCCAAGGCGGTATGAACTCAATTTCAACAGCTTCTGCCTTTGCCGTTATTTCATTCAATGCAGTTTCCGCATTCTGTGCCGATTTTACGTTTTTTACAGCTTCCGCAAGTCCGTTATTATCTATATATTTAAGTGTTTTTGATATTTTTCCGCCGTTTTCGTCCGTTATATCAAGCAAAAAATCTATAATTTCTCCGTTCGTGCTTTGCGGCATCTTCAAAGTGAACGTTCCTTTTCCCTCCGAATCCGTCACCGTTTCCCCAATCCATGCGATTGTATTTGTCTGTCTGCCGTCGTTCAGAGCCGTTACTCCGGGATACAGCACTCTTATATTTAAGGTTTCTTCCGGATTATACTCGCTCACGCTTACCGTTACTTCGGAATCAACAATGTTCTTTTTTACCTCCGTTATCTCCGCCGCATTTGCATTCGCCGCAAGTATTGCCGCCATTCCTGCCATACATATGAATTTTTTCATACCGATTTCATCCTTTCAAAAAATTATTCTTTAAGACCGCCGAGCGTAAGTCCCGATATAAACTGTTTATTCGCAAACAAGTATACTATCACTATCGGTACTACGGCAATATTCGCTCCTGCCAGGATAACCGACCACAGCGTCGCCATTTCTCCGTTGCTTTTCATCTCCACAATTCCCACCGCCAATGTTTTAAGCTCCGGGCGTCCTGCCGTAAGTATCATCGGAATAAGATATGAATTCCACGAGGCAACGAATACAAACAGTGAAATAACACCGAGCACCGGTCTTATCAGCGGCAATATAATTTCCGCATATATCATGAAAAATCCGCAGCCGTCGATTTTCGCCGCTTCGTCATATCCTCTCGAAACACCTTTCACAAAGCCTTCAACAAGTATTATATTATATACCTGCGGACCTACTCCCACAAATATAATTCCCGCAAGCGTCGAATTCATCTTCAAATCTATACAAAGCTTATACACGGGGTAGAGCGTTGCAGAGCCTACCGCAAGAAACATCGACCAGATATACAGCGTATGTATAAGTCTGCGGCCGGGGAAATTTTTTCGTGCCAGCGCATAGCCGCCCATAGAAGCTATTATGACGGACAGCAGCACCGTAACTCCCGATACGAAAATACTGTTAAACGTATATCTTGCAAACTTTACCTTTCCCCATGCATAAATATAATTATCAAAAATCACCTTTGACGGAAGAAGCTTATCGCTCGTAAGCAGCTCCATATTATCTTTCAGCGCTCCGAAAAACGAATACAACACCGGAAATACGGTTATCACAGCCAGCAAAATCAGCACCGCATACATAAGCACCTTAACCGGGTATTTTAAAATATTTTTCTTCATTCTACATTACCTCATCCATTTTCTTAGACATTATGTTATAGACAATCGTTATTATTCCTATTATTACGGAAGCCGATACTCCGAGTGCCGCACCGTAGCCGTATGCCGGCAGCGTACTTCCGGCAAAGAACTGGTTATATATATACAGCGGCATAACCTCCGTTGCATGGTCGGGACCTCCGTTTGTCATAACAAGCACAGTGTCCATAATCTGAAGCGCACCTATAAGAGCGAGCATAAACACGGTACGCAGCACAGGCATAAGCATGGGTATTGTTATGCTGAAAAACTGCCGTACTTCCGAGGCTCCGTCGAGAGAGGCGCTTTCATAGACATCGTTCGGTATTCCCTGCAATCCGGACAGAACAAGCAGCATATTATTGCCGAATGTTGCCCAAAGCGAGAACAGCACACAGGCGCTCATTGCGCCGTTTGCACTGTCGAGCCAGTTTACCGCAGGCAGTCCTATTTTTTGCAATATCTGATTTATAACGCCGTTGTACGGAGAAAACATAAACGAAAACACAAGGCTCATTACCGCCGCACTTGTGACAGCCGGCAGATAATATACCACTCTGAAAAAATTTTTTCCGGCAACCTTATTATTCAGTATCGCAGCGAGAATAACCGCCATCGGCAGCTGAAGCACCAGCAGCTTTGCCGCAAGCTCAAATGTGTTGCCGACGGAGTTCCACCAAAGTTCATCATGCATCATTCTCGCAAAATTTTCCAATCCGACATACGTTTTGTACGATACGCCGTCCGTATCGAAAAACATATTGCTTATTACCCAGCCCAATGGATAAACAATAAGCAGTACAAACATAACAAGGCTCGGTAAAATCATAAGATATGCCATTCCGTACTCCTCAAAAAATTTTTTTGCGCCGCCCGATTTGCGCATTGTTGCCTTTGTCATTTTTATCTCTCCCAATCATTAATATTCAATTACATTCATCAGCGGTGAACCTATATCGTTTAATATCATAATTTTGAATTTCGACGCTTCCGCCGGAATATCCGCCTCAATTTCCGATATATTCGCCGTTTCCGCACAGTTCGCACACAAAAGCTTTTCTCCGCCGTATGCCGCAAAAATTACTTTCCCTGCAGCATTTCCCGACATTTTCACTTTTATTTTGTTATGTGCGCCGGCAACCGGCATTGACGACAACTCATATCCGCTGTCTGTTTTCACATATATCTCTGTATTTTCTGCGGTAAATTCCCCACCGTATGCCTCCGCATCCGTTTTCGTGTCTACGGCTTCTATTCTGAAATTATCTATTAATACGGGTTCTCCGTTCACATACATATATATTCTCACGCCGTATTTCGTATTTTTCTTCAAAAGACTTGTTTTGCCGTGCGGCAGATTATACAAATACGGAATTCCCTTATGGTCACGTTCCGTAAAATACGGTTCTTCCGAATCCTTTTTATACATATCTATAAATCCGTCGTTTAAAACAAATCTCACCGTCTGCCATTTATCCTTGGTTACTCCCTCGCCGAAATTGTGCCACTCATCTTTAAAGTCCGTCACCTGCGAAACATTCCAGTTTTGCGGTTCGTGGCTCACGATACGAAATTTGTCGGTTCCATCTTCCGGATTAAAAAACTCCAGATACATAGATGTCGGTGCGCCGTACATATCGTATTGAACCGAAAGTGTTTCTGAATACACATCGCACTGCGGAGAAATAATCTTATTAAACCCATCAATCGAAAGCTTTCCGTCCTCCGTAATACTGCAATACTGCGTATCTCCGCTCCATTTTTCGAGGTTTGCCGAAAAATCGTCTTCAAATACCGTTTTTATTACGGGAAGAATTTTTGCCGTGCCCGTTACTCTCTGCGTATCGCATTTTCCGTATTCCACAACAACGTTGTCAACGGCGGCTTTGGCTTTATTATATCCCTCGGCACTGCTTTCCTGACCTATGCAATAAAACGCAACGGCATACTTTTTGCCCTTTTTCAAATAACTGTTTTCACGCTCCCATGAATATGTCCCGGTTTCCGAAAACTCTGCTTCTGCCGCAAGCTTTATATACTGGGTTATCACTCCGTCGGCGAGCGTATATTTTACGCTTTTTACCCCCTCCGGCGGAATTCCTTTCCCGAAATTGTGCCAATATTCCGCACCGTCGTGCTTTAAATCCGTCACCTGCGAAACGTCCCAAAGCTTATTACTCTTGCAGTTTACATAAAAGCAGTCGGTTTCATCTTCTTCATTATAAAACTTCACAAAGAAATTATCCATATAATCCTTAAAATCAAAGCTTATCGAAATATTTTCCGAAGCGCCTACCCCGTTCGGATATATTGTACGGTTGAACACATTAACCGCCATCGCACCGTTTATATTCTCAAATTCTTCACCGCCGTGCCATTTACTTAAATCCCCCGAAGAAAAATCGTCCTCAAACGCCGTTTCCCATATCGTATTTGTATTCCTTTCGCATACCTCCGCTCTTACAGCCGTATACGGCGGTATTTCCAGATAATCGGAAAATTCTTCGTTTTCAAAGGTTTCCGGCATCGGAATTTCGGACGGCAAATCCGTTATCCGCTCGCCCGAAACCGCATAATCCGGCAGCGGATTTTCACCGTTACCGTACTGCCATATCTTTTTCAGGCTTTTATTCGGGATATACGCACGAACCGTATATTCCGAAGCATTTTCAAATATTGCTTCATTAATTTCCGATTTGCTGCCGAAGCCCCACGAATTTACGAGCGACACCTCCGGCTTGTATTCCGTGTTATATATTCCGCTCAAATCCTTTTTATACAATAAATCCTCATCC
This sequence comes from uncultured Clostridia bacterium, assembly GCA_934792465.1. GTDB lineage: Bacteria > Bacillota > Clostridia > RUG12999 > RUG12999 > CAKVOK01. The sequence goes on from CAKVOK010000035.1 coordinate 19,538, forward strand.
TGCGGAGGTTTAAGCTCATAAATAAAATCATTCTTTTCAAATACGTCCCCAAGCATTGAAAACATATAATACGACGGCAGCTTCACCGCATTTTCGCCGTTACCCTGGATTGTTCCGAAACCCATACTGTCGTTATACAAATGATACGCCGACATCGTAACGTTTTCCGTCAGCGTCATCATGCACTGGCGCTGCAAATATCCGAGTGCATTGCCGAGAGATTTCATATACTGCACTCTGCCACGTGTACTCTCCGTATCGTCCGAAAACACCAGGCTAAACGGCAAATCGCCCCATTCGTTTATCCAAAATTCCTTTTCCCCGAACATCTCTTTTTGCTTCTCGATGCCGTCCGCTATGTTATATGCGGAAAAAGCGAAATTTTCCATAATATCCTTTGTCGCCGCCGATTTTAAAATACTTCCCGAATAATGATGAACAACCAAGGCATCGTAATAATCCTTTGCTTCCGCAACACGGTGGTTCCAGTCCGAACACATATTCGAGGTCGGTGTTCCCACTCCGTTTCCGAATCCGAGATACGACGCATAGTCCAGTATTGTCGCACCTATTTTCACACTGCCGTCCGGGTATTCGCTTCTGATTTCGGGATAAATTTCTTTTAGAAAATCCGTATAGTCTTTTGCGGAATTTACGGGCCAAGCCGTATGATTTTTCATTCTGCCGTCATAAACCTCGCCCCATATATCAAGACATATTTCCTTATCGGTAACCTTTTTCAGCTCACGCACAAGTGCCGTAATCTTTTCTGCGCTGTCGTAGTAAGAATTAAGCGATATATTAATCGGTATATCAAGCTCGTTCGCCGCATAAAATACATCGGAAAGCATATAGCCTCCGCCGTTTTGCCCGTCCGCCTTGCCGTTTACAAAATCGTAATTATCGAAGCATTTGCGAAACTGCCGGATTTTCATTTCATGCCAATACGGTATATTTTCCTTTTCATACTGCCGAATCGTTTCCGCATCCGTTCCGCCGTTCAGTGCCGACATCTCGTAGGACACAGACATTCCCAACATTCCGTACGGTATTTCCCTCTTTTTTTCGCCGGGTACAAACTTTTCCGCTTTTATTTCGGAGGGTTTGCCCTCTATCGTAATATATTTATCTACATAAATTTCCCCGTTTTCCTTTGATTTTGCTGTTATTCGTACATTTTTCGCCGGTGCAAGCGCTCTGATTCCTCTCGAGAGTTCGGTATCTCCCACTATCCCGACAGCCTCCGGGTTATCCGTTTCCCAGACAAGCTCTTTGTTTGAAGCATTTTCCGGTGCAAAATAAACTGCTGTGTTTTTTGTGTCCCCAACTGTCATTTTTGAAAATTCCTCACCTATCAGACGCACCGTTGGAATTTCCTTTATTACATCAAATTGTGCGGTATATGTGTTATTTCCGATTTTCACTTCCGCCGTTACGGCGGCGCAGTTTTCACCGCTTTCAAGCGCGGTAATTCTGCCGTTTTGTTCTGCCGAAAATCCCTCACTGCCGCATATATAACTTACCGAATCCGCTTCTTTTCCGGTATTGTTTTCCGGAAGTATTACAGTGCTTCCTCCCTGTCTTAATTTCACAATTTTATTTTTGAAATATACAGGAGAATGCGGTTCGTTTACAATCCTTACACTGTCGATATACGCTTTCGCCATATAAGACCCGAAACCTATTCCCCCGGCTGCGGCATTTTCATATTCACCGCTCCAAGAGACAATATTTTCATTTCCGTCCCTTATTGTCACAGCAAGCATCGTTCCGTCTGCCGTCATTTCCAGTCCGTATTTTTTGTCGTCTTCTATCTCGCATAATGCACCGCTTGCCCCGACAGGCTCCGGCAAGGTATAAAATCCGTTTTTATGTATTATAAGCCGTATTTCAGCGTCTGTTTCCGTTCGTACATATACGCCGAACCAGCCAATATCAGCATTCAGCCGAAACTCCGTATTCATAGTAAAATCCTGCCATTTCGCCGTTTCCCTCCGCAGCCTTGCCGAGCATACGTTTTCTTTGCAATCGCTTATCAGCTCGCCGTTTAATATACGCATTGTCGGTGTACTGCCGAAATTCCAAAACGTTCCTCCGGACTCAAAATCATCGTAAAATTCCTGCACTGCTTTTCCGTATGACGGACAGGATATTCCGACGGAACAAAACAAAACCGCCGCAATTATGAATACAAATAATTTTCTTATCATATAAACTACCTCACAATACAATTTTTACAAGCTCTCCGGGAGATATTTCCACGCATTGTTCCGTTTCGTCCTTTATAATATGCGCACATACTTTGCAGTCAAAATCAGTATTCAGCAAATATACGGTACTTTCTCCGTATACCGCATATTTCAGCTTTTCACTTCCGTAAATTTTAATATCACATTGTGCATGGCAAGCGCTGAGCATTGCCGAAACAACGGTTTTGTACAGTGTGTATATCGAAGCGTTTCCCGGATATTCAAGTGCCGTCAGCAAAGCAGCACAGCCGCTTCCTATCTTATTTTCAACAATCGCCGTTTTGTATTCCTTCTCAACCGGTGCAAAGCAATTGTCGAGTACGGCGGCAGCTTTCGCTCCGCACAGGCTCACATCCGCATAATTTGCATATCCCATTGAATAAAACGTGTCGCAGCCGTCTTTGTGATAGTCTTTCGGTCCGGCATATAATACGCCGTCTATTTCCGATTTCGGAGCGAACTTAAATCCGTCCGAGGACACAAAGCTTCCGTTCACACGGCAGCCGAAAAGCTTTTCGATATTTCCGTCATAAATTACTTTCATTTCCCCGTTTCGCCTGCTGTTCGTATTCAGATGAGCCGCCGTCATAAATACATTACCGCCGTTTGAAACATATTCTTCAAGCGTATTGTAAAGCTTTTCCGTCATTGTATTGTACCCGGCAAAAATAAGGTATTCATAATCCGAAAAAACGCTTATATCGGAATCTGCCGGAACAATGTCATACATACCGTACGGAATTTTTCCGCTGAAATCCGTACTGCCGAAATTCGCCGTATCGTACCATTCCGCCGGTCTTACAATATCTTCAAGTATTCTCCAGCTGTGTTCGGCGTCGCCGCTTCCCCATTCCGAATTGTTAAACTGTCCCCAAACGCAGCTGCCCTGAAGTCCTGCGCCCCAGCCGTCATTATTGCCGTATACAAAAGCAATTTTAATCTTCGGACCGCCCGACGGCCGTTTATCACTTTTTATGAATTTATTGAAATCACCGACAACCTCCCTGTATTGCCTGCAATACTCATGATTATAATCGTAAAAATATCCGAACGAATCAATCTGTTCGTCACCGCTTTCAAGACAAAAAATATTCGACCCTGCCATATATGCGTATTTATATGCAAGCTCAAGCCTCTTTTGTTTAAGTATATCTTCATGATGCTTGCCGCCGTACCACTCCTGCGCAATATACGTTCCCCAAAGCTTTGAGTTTGCCGCCTTTGCCGCTCCGCGCAACCCGGAAATCAATATTTCGGGATTGCCGGGCATAACCTCAAGTATCGGTATCGTAACCCCTGCCTTTAAGTTATAATATGTAAGCAGCGTGCTTTCCACACAGGCTATGTCGTTAATTCCGAGTTCTTTATCTGCCTTGCAGAATTCCGAAACATATTCCGTGTAGTTTCTCGCCGCTTCACCCATATCCGTTACGCCCTGAATCGGTTTCCGCGGGTGACTCGGAATAAAATATCCGTCCGCCTTTATAGTGTAGCTGCTGCCGGGTTCGCCGAGTACATCTCCGAGAAAATATTTCCCGGCAAGCTCTTTTATTTTCTTCACCGTATCTCTCGTCAGCAAGCTTCTTTTTTCATTGGTCGAATCCGTGACAACGGTATACAAAAACATAAAATAAATCTCGTTGTCCGCAAGATATTTTGCCCATTTGCAGAAATCCTCGCCGCTTATATTTGCTCCGTGCGGCCGCAGAACCGCATAATTAAACCCTGCATCTATACACCTTGTTTTAATTTCATCAATAATCTTTTCGGGTACAAATTCATGCTCACCTATATGTATTCCGTTCAGTATAATATTATCGGTATTCATTATGCAGTCCGCCTCTCATTTTATACTTTAATTTTATCATATTTATATTTTCTATCAAACACACAATTTGTGCCAAAACGTGGATTTTTCTATTTGATGACTGAAGCTTTTTGACGTTTACAAAAAAAGCTTTAATTATTCGAGCGTATATGTTTCGGTCTGCATGGTTCTTGTGCTGAATACAACGAGTGCTCTTTCTTTTATATCAATCGGAATCCTTATATCCTTGTATACAACATTTACGTGTTTCACATTTCCCGCAGTACTCCAGTCGGTATTAAGCATCTTTATTTCCATGTCCTTTCCGTTCTCCCAAACTGTCCGGAACACCTCTTTCGACGGGTCTTCCACATAAATTTCGGACATATTTTCCCCTGCAAGCTTCTCAACCCACGTCGCCGCAAATTGCTGAAATTTCTCATGACCCGGATATGCCCATATTGTAAACGTATACACATATCCTTTGCCTATTTTATGCTTTACAAGCATAGGCTCACCGGATTCAAAATCCCATGCGGCAACTTCCGCATTTGTCAAGTCAACCTTTGCCAGGTATGCTTCTCCGTCTTCCTCCGAGCTGTCGCTGTATGCTGCGGAAAGCTGCGGCTGCGGCATTTTTTCTCTGTCCTTGCAGTTCCATGCGCCGCTGTATCTTTCGCCTTTGCCGATAACTCTTATTCCGCAAAGCTTATCGGTATCATCATTATCTATAAGCGCCAAATCCTCCATTTTTTCAAGAAAATCACGTTTCGTATGCGTACTCAGCTGTGCAAGTCCGATAAGCAGCGTACCTCCTGCGGAAACATATTCCGTAAGCTTGTCGTAATCCTCTTTAATCATAGTGTTCCAGCCTATATTTAATATTAATTTGTAATTTTTGAGATACTCCGTCTTCGACTCTATCGGCACGCAGTCAAAATCGCCGAAAGGCGTACCGGAAAAGAAAAATCTTCTTTTCTCAAACTGCTGCCGCAGCGGATGTGTACTTGCTCCCGGCATCAAAACATCGAGAATCTGACGGCATTTTTCCGGCTGTCCGTGCCCCCAGGAAGGCTTATTATTGCCGAAAAGTCCCCAAACGCTGTAATGCGGGTCTTGTTCGCTTCCACATATAAATCCGTTGAACGGTGCAGCGTACCGTCCTTCCAGAAATGCAATATTTCTTATACACTTTCCTTTTCTCGGATGCGTTTTCGCAAACTTAAAAAAGCTTCTTGTCATATTGCGTTTTCCCTTTGTAAGCGCATCGTCCCAGGCTTGCCTTTCTTCCTTAAACATTTCAAAAAGAGAATCTTCTTCGTAAATCGCTTCCGCACCCATTATCCAAGGCTGCATAAGCGATAAGAAATATATTCCGAGATGCGTTTCATGATACGGCTGACGTCCGTGCTGCATAGCAATATGCACACCCCATCTTCCTTTTCCCAACGCTTCCGCCGCAGGGCGCACCTGACTCAGCAGCGTCATTGTATGCCCTACCATGGTTTCCGCTCTCACGAAATCCGCACCGGCAAGAAACGAGTATCTTATTCCTCCGGACGCATCTCCGAATGCTGCGCAATCGAATACACTGTGAATCTTGTCAAGCTCCTTCTTTAAAAACGCCATATATTTTTCCGATGCCTCTTTCATGCTGTCCGACGCATAAGGCTCCTGAGGGTCTTCCGCATAAACCTTTCCCGGATATTCATGCATTCCGCAGTCGTGAAACATATCTCCTGCCGCCGAAATTAACGATTTATCATCATAATCTGTACAGGCAGCCGCATATATAGCATGATTTTTGCAGTAATTGCCCCACCTTTTCAGCGACTCTTTTTTCACAGGAATAAAACTCCTGAATAATATGTAGTTTCCGAGCCTTGTCATGCTTGTATAATCAAGCAGCAAATCCATAAAACCGTTATCATCATGAGGAACTACCGTCATATCGTATCCTACTTTAACGGGATATTTTTCTTCGGGGCAATCGATTATTTCTATATCTACCGTATAATTTTCGGTTGAAATCGAAATATCTCCCGCTTCGTCCGTCGGAACGTCAAATTCGTTCCAACCGCACTTACATTCGACATCAATGCTTTTTGTTCCTGCCGATATTCTTATGTCAGCGTCATATAGCGAAAACACCTGTCCCGTTATCTTTTCATTTTTAAGCGCCCATTTCGGTACATTTAAAAATCCGTGATTATATTCACGGTTGCACACCGATATGCGGCTTATGCCCACACAAACTTCTTCATGCCTGTTGATAAGCGACAGAGTGTGTCTGCCCGCCGGCAAAACAACGGTTTTGAAATCGTCCTCGAGCAGCTGCATATGTATATCATGACTTCTGTAATGCCTTTTGAATTCAAGTATTTTCTTCCCGTCGCAGAGCAATTCAAAAGGTATCTCCGCCCATACCTGTGTTTCCTTTTCTCCGGAATATTGCGGCACTGCCATCATTGTCGTATGTATCAGCTGTTCGCAGTAATCGGCATTTGTTTCTTTTATCTCAACATCAAAGTCGGCGGACTTTTGCGGTTCGAGCCATGCAAGCTCCATTCTCGCCCAGTTATGAACATCAAGCCTGAAATCTTTCGGATTGAAAACCTGTTCCCCGGGTTTTCCTTTTCCTCTGAACCACAAATATCCTGTTTTTGTAACTATAATTCCGCAGCCCAAATATTTCGGTCCGACACGCTGTTCTATTCTGCCTTTTTCAATTATATCCTCTGCCGTAAAGGTCATCTCGGCGGAAGCGGTTTTTAAATGAAAGACGGTCTTTTCATTAACCTCGGCTTCAATGCGTATGCCGGAAACTCCTCGTTTCGTTCTGTTTTTCCATTCCGGCGATGGCAGCAAAGTTTCTTTTGCGCATTGTCCCGGTCCGAACCATATAACCGGATAATCCAGTCTATATGTATTGACTATTTCACCGTTTTCACATTCAAGCGTTCCGTCCCATATATACACGGGGTGGTAGTGCCTTCTCGAATACAAATACTGATAACCCCAATCTATCCTGAAATCAATTTTCATAATTATATTCACCGACCCTTTCCGCAAAGCTCTGTTAATTATAACCCTATTTCCGGATATTTTTATTCTATCATATTTCCACACACTTTTTGAACTCATATATTTACACAAAAAGTGTATATTTGTACATTACCTTTCCGTGCGCCTTAATTAATGCCGATACACGCCGTTTGCCGCAAGGCAAATAATTTTTATTTTAAAATGTATTGACAAAACAAATTTTTTATGTTATTATATAACTAATCAGTTAGTTATATAGAGGTGTCTGATATGATAAACAAAAATATTCTTAAAGAACGTGCGGAAAAATATCTTGACAGCATAGCCGGCGAAATATATGAAATCGGCAAAACTCTTATGAATATGCCTGAGCTTGGATATAAGGAGTTTAAAACCTCCGAATTTGTATATAATAGCCTTAAGGCACTGAATCCCGATACCGAAAACGGCATTGCGATTACGGGAGTTCGTTCATTGCTCCCCGGCAGAAAGCACCTTGCCAACATATGCATCATGGGCGAGCTGGACGCAGTAATAAGTCCGGAACACCCAAATGCCGATCCTATCAGCGGTGCTGCGCACGCCTGCGGACACAACATACAGCTTGCCAATATGCTCGCCTGTGCAAAAACTCTGAAAAACAGCGGCATTACAGAATATCTCGACGGCGACATTACATTTCTTGCCGTCCCTGCGGAAGAATTTATCGACACGGAATATAGAAGCAATTTAAAAAAAGAGGGGAAAATTACATATTTCAGCGGAAAGCAGGAAATGCTTCATCTCGGCGTTTTCAACAACATAGATGCCGCAATGATGGTACATTCACAGGCAAACTGCCCCGAAAGACGCTTGTTTGTCGGCGGAGGCGGTCTGGGCTTTGCCGCAAAAACAATTAGATTTTCCGGCAAAGAAGCTCACGCCGGAGGTGCGCCGCATGACGGCATTAATGCGCTCAACGCCGCTTCCGCCGCAATAACGATGATAGGTATGCAGCGTGAAACATTTCGTGACGAAGATAAAATACGGGTACACTATATTATAACAAAAGGCGGCGATTCCGTAAACACCGTTCCTGCCGATGTACGAATGGAGCTTTATGTACGCGGTGTAAGTGAAGCCGCCATAAAAAATGCGGAAGAAAAAGTTGACAGAGCCATACATGGTGCAGCATACGGAATAGGAGCGTCCGCCGAAATAACAACTCTCGGCAGCTATGCGCCTCTTTGCCAAAACAGTGAGTTAAGCCGCATATTTGCGGACAATGCGAAAGGACTTGCGGACGAAATCTGCTTCGGAATTGATATGATTGGTTCTACGGACGTCGGAGATTTATGCAAAGTCATACCGGCAATACAGCCGACAATAGGCGGTTTCTGCGGCGGTGCGCACAGCAAGGATTTTCATGCGGAGGACAAATATTTCACTCATATCGTCCCGTCAAAAATAATGATAAACACGATTATAGATTTGCTGTATGACAATGCAGAAAAAGCATCTTCAATAAAAAGAAAGGGTGATTAAAATAGAAAATTCAAACGGAATGCACAGCACAAAAGAGCTTTACCGAATCGGCAGAGGTCCGTCCAGTTCGCATACCATGGGGCCTGTTTTTGCCTGTCAAACGGCATTGGAACAAAATCCCGATGCAGATTATTTTGAAATAACGCTTTTCGGTTCTCTTGCCAAAACGGGCAAAGGTCACAGAACCGATTATGCAATAGAGCAGACATTTAAAAACATACCGGCAAAGATTATTTTCAACACCTCAAAAACAAATCTGCCGCATCCGAATACCATGGAAATCGCCGCCTTTAAAGCAAATTCGGAGATATACCGAAAAACCTTTTTGAGCGTTGGCGGCGGTGCTGTCGAAGCCTTGGGAGAAAATACTCAAACCGCAGATTTGGTATACAAAGAAAAAAATTTTTCGGAAATTGAGCGATACTGCGAAACACACAGCATAACTCTGCCAAAATATGTTGAAATGCACGAGGGCGGCGAAATTCGTGAATATATGAAAAACGTATGGCATCGCATGAACGAAACCGTGAGCAACGGGCTTTCACACAGCGGCATTATCCCCGGCGGTCTTAATATAAAACGCAAGGCAAAAATGCTTCTTGAAAAAGGGAAAACAAAGGCTTTCGGTCACGAAAAAGAAATATACATGATTTCCGCATACGCATATGCCGCAAGCGAGGAAAATGCCTGCGGCGAAATGATGGTTACGGCTCCGACGTGCGGAGCTTCCGGGGTTTTGCCCGCCGTATTGATTTTCAAGCAGCAGGAACTCGGATACTGCGATGAAGAAATTATTTCGGCACTGGAGGTTGCCGGAATAATCGGAAATATCATTAAAAGGAATGCCTCCGTAAGCGGTGCGGAATGCGGCTGCCAAGCAGAAATAGGCAGTGCCTGCGTTATGGCGGCGGCAGCCTTTTCATATTTAAAAGGCTTTAGCATAAAGCAGATTGAATGTGCTTCCGAAATCGCATTGGAGCATCATCTCGGACTCACCTGCGACCCCGTGATGGGGCTTGTTCAGATACCTTGTATCGAACGCAACGCCGTTGCCGCAATGCGTGCAGTTGACGCCGTTACTCTTGCGGAAATGCTTTACGGTGACAGAAAAATTTCACTTGATTTGATTATAAAAACAATGTATGAAACAGGGAAAGACCTTTCCTGCCGATACCGTGAAACCGCGGAAGGCGGACTGGCAAGCCTGTATAAATGAAAGGATTGATTATATGTGGACAGAAGAAAAGCTTAACGAATTGCTCACCACCCCGTCAGATGCGCTTACGGCAGATATTCAAAAAATAAAAGGCGACATAATGGTACTGGGTGCGGGCGGCAAAATGGGTCCTACGCTCGCAGTATTGGCAAAAAACGCAATAAAAAAAGCCGGTATTGAAAAAAGAGTTATTGCCGTTTCAAGAGGCAGCGACAAAATCGCATCAAAATTCATGCAGGACAACGGTATCGAAGTAATATCAATGGATTTGCTTGACAAAGACAAGCTTTATTCCCTTGAAGAAACCGAAAATATTATTTATATGGCAGGCAGAAAATTCGGTACCGACGGCAACGAATGGCAAACTTGGGCAATGAATGCCACGCTTCCGGCATTTGTTGCCGACAAATTTAAGAAATCAAACATAGTTGTATTTTCCTCCGGAAATATCTACCCGATTGTCAAGCTTTCCGACGGCGGTTGCCGTGAATGTGACAAAATCGGACCTATCGGAGAATACACAATGAGCTGTCTTGCACGTGAACGGGCGTTTGAATATGCGGCAAACAAGTTCGAAACAAAGGTTTTCATTTACAGATTGAATTTTGCCGTCGATTTACGATACGGCGTACTGTTCGACCTTGCCGACAAGATTTTGAAAAACGAACCTATCAGCATTTCAACACCTTGCTTCAACTTCATATGGCAGGGCAGTGCAAATGAAATTGCCCTCCGAGCCTTGCTCCATGCAGATTCTCCGGCGAAAATAATGAATGTCACCGGTCCGGAAACGGTTTCCATAAAAAAAGCAGCGGAAGAACTCGGCGAATATTTAGGGAAAAAGCCGATATTTACAGGCGAAGCCGGTAACGACGCATATCTGAACGATTCTTCGCTCGCAATCGAAACGTTCGGATATCCGTCCGTTTCGGCAAAAACGCTGATACGCTGGCAGGCGGAATACATAAATGACGGCGGAAGAACGTTATGCAAACCGACCCATTTTGAAGAACGCAAGGGAAGCTATTGAAAAAAGGAGGAAACAGCATGAACAGACATGAAGAAGCCTTAAAAATATTAAAACAAGGAACTGTAATTCCCGCAATACCTCTCGCACTCGACGAAAATAGAAGATTTGACGTAAAGGGACAGAAATTGCTGATAAACTATTATTCGGACTGCGGCGTCGGCGGAATTGCCGCCGCTGTACATACAACGCAGTTTGAAATACGAGAACCGAAATACAATTTGTTTGAACCCGTACTCCGTACCGTATCGGAAGAAATCTCCGAATATGAACAGCGAAACGGAAAAATAATCGTAAAGGTTGCCGGAGTTTGCGGAGAAAACAAAGAAGCGGTTCGGGAAGCCGAAACCGCCAAGAAATACGGATTTGACGCCGTACTTTTAAGTCCCGGGGGGCTGAACGAAAAATCGGAAGAATATATGATTGAGCGAACACGTGCCGTTGCCGAAATCATGCCCGTAATAGGATTTTACCTCCAGACGGCGTGCGGCGGCAGACAGTTCTCATACGACTACTGGCGGCAAATCTGCGAAATACCGAATGTTGCCGCAATTAAATGCGCCTCGTTCAACAGATACCAAACGCTTGAAGTTGTCCGAGCGGCGGCTATGTCCTCACGCTGCAGCGATATAACGCTTTATACCGGCAATGACGATAATATCGTAATCGACCTTTTAACGAAATATCGTTTTGCGAAAGACGGCAAAATCATAGAAAAAGGCTTTGACGGCGGTTTGCTCGGTCATTGGTCGGTATGGACAAAACGTGCCGCAGAGCTTTTCGAACGTCTTAAACAGGAAAAGGACAAACCGCATATTTCTCCGGAGCTTCTGACGCTTGCGGCGGAAGTAACCGATACAAACAGCGCATTTTTCGACACCGCACACAATTTCAAGGGCTGTATTGCCGGACTGCATGAGATATTGCGCCGTCAGGGACTTATGCAGAATATTTATTGCCTGAATCCCGATGAAACGCTTTCGGAGGGACAGCTTGACGAGCTTGACAGAGTATGCGGAATGTACCCTCATCTGAATGATGATGAATTTGTACGTAAAAATTTAGAAAAATGGAAAAGCCGAGTCACCCCTTAACTTTGCATTATATTAATGCCTGTCGAACAACAGATTTCGTAAACCCGTTTATTCGGCAGGCATTAAAATGCAATAATATTTCAAGCTTGATTATATTCTATCCGATATGCCACTTATCATCTTCCGTTAATTCAAGAAGTTTTATCGCCCGTTCAAAAATACTTTTAATATTAACAAAATTTTGTTTTCTGTACCAGTCCGACTCACATTCAATATTCGGATAGTCCCAAAAATGGTCTGTCAAGCAAATTGTTTTCAAATTATTTTCTTTCGCATATTGCAAAATCCTCTCATTGTTCTGTTCAGGGTCACTTGAACAAAGTGACAGCTTACTGTGTATATGCAAATCATGATCAACTATAAATTCCAAAATCATCATTCCTTTTTACTTAATATTTTTCCGCAAGTCATATTACCGATTTCTTTCCGAACCTTATTATCACTTTAGGGCTTTACATCACATTGACATCTCCCATCTGTCAGTTGATTGAAATTTTGTATTATTATATCTTTCATTTTTCATCACTGATTATATTATACACTATTTGTTACGAAATTGCAATATCCTATGAAATTTCCGTGTATAATATCTTTTTTCTCTTGACAAATTGAATAAAATGGTGTATAATATGAAATTGAAAATCATTTTCATATTCGAGGTGAGAAAAATGCAAAGAAATTATCATACAAAACAAAGCGATATTATATTGGATTGTCTTAAAGAAATGCAGGATAATGCAGTGAGTGCGGAAGAAATTGAAAGTATCTTAAAAGAACAGGGAAGTCCTGTCGGGAAAACGACGATATACAGGCATCTTTTGAAATACGAAAAAGACGGCATTGTTCGCAAACTGACGCCGCCGTCGGCAAAAAGCGCCTTGTTTCAGATGACAAAAAACAACTGCCATGAACATTTGCATTTGAGATGTACGAAGTGCGGAAAAATTCTTCATCTCGAATGTAAATTTATGAATATGCTTGATAAACATATAAAACAACACCACGGATTTTCGGCAGATTACAATTCAAGTGTAATTTACGGAATATGCGATAAATGTGCGGAGGAAGAATCATGAAAAAAATTATAGCTGTAATATTTTTGGCGCTGACGCTCTGTTCCTGTACGCAAAAAGCGGAGAAAACAGACAAATTCAACATAGTAACCACTATATTTCCGCAGTATGATTTTGCACGTGCCATAGGAGCGGATTCGGCGGAATATACAATGCTGATAAAGCCGGGCGGAGAAGTACACACATACGAACCGACCCCTGCGGATATTATAAAAATCAAAGAATGCGACTTATTTATATGCGTAGGCGGAGAGTCGGAATCATGGCTTGAAAAGATTATAAAATCCACAAAAATCCCTGAAAACAAAATTTTAAGAATTATGGATTGCGTAAACGACAAAATCACGGAGGAAGAACATGACGAATATGATGAACACGTGTGGACTTCGCCGGTAAACGCACGAATTATAACAAAAGCAATTGAAGAGAAAATGTGCGAATTGAACGAAAAAGACAGCGAGATTTATAAAAGTAATTTTGAAGCCTATGACAAAAAGCTGAAAACGCTTGATGAGGATTTTAGGAATACCGTTAAAAACGGAAAAAGAAATACAATCCTGGTTGCGGACAGATTTCCGCTGAGATACCTGACGGAAGAATACGGGTTGAAATATTATGCGGCATTTCCGGGGTGCAGCGAAGAGAGTGAGCCGTCCCCGGCGAAAATAGCTTTTTTGATTGACAAGCTGAAAGAAGAAAAGCTGCCTGTGGTGTTTAAAGTGGATTTTTCAAACGGAAAGATTGCCGAAACGGTTACGGAAAATACGGATTCGAAGATTCTTACGCTGAATTCGTGCCATACGGTGTCGGCAAAAGATTTTGAAAATAATATAACGTATTTGAATTTGATGCGCAAAAACTTGGATAATATCGGGGAGGCACTGAAATGAGCCTTATAGAATGTAAAGAAACGGCTGTAGGATATGACGACACCGTCGTTGCGGATAATATTAATTTTACTGTGGAAAACGGCGATTATTTATGTATACTCGGTGAAAACGGTGCAGGAAAAAGCACGCTCATAAAGAGTCTGCTCGGACTTATACCGCCCGTTAAAGGGGAAATATCGTTCGGTGACGGTCTGAAACAGACAGAAATAGGGTATCTTCCGCAGCAAACGCAGATTCAGAAAGATTTCCCGGCGTCGGTATATGAAATTGTAATATCCGGGCTTTCGGGCAAAACATCGAAATTGCCGTTTTATACAAAAAAAGATAAACATATAGCACTGCATAATATGAAGGTGCTGGAAATTGAAAACATGAAAAACAAATGCTACAGAGAGCTTTCCGGAGGGCAGCAGCAAAGAGTGTTGCTTGCCCGTGCGTTGTGTGCAACGGGAAAGCTGCTTTTGCTTGACGAACCCATTACGGGTCTTGACCCTTTGGCGGCAGCCAATTTTTATGACGTTATAAAAGGTCTGAACCATAACGGAATAGCCGTAATAACCGTGACGCACGATATTTCGGGCGGAATCCGCGATGCCGGAAAAATACTTTATATAAGCCATGAAAAATCATGTTTCTATACAAAAGAAGAATTTTTGCGTTCGGAGCTATATATGAATTACAACGGAGGTAGGGAGCTATGATAGCGGAAATGTTTTCGTATGATTTTATAATACGTGCGTCCGTTGTGGGGGCACTTGTATCGCTCTGCGCCGCATTGCTTGGCGTCAGTCTTGTCTTAAAAAGATATTCCATGATAGGCGACGGACTGTCCCATGTGGGTTTCGGAACGCTTGCTGTGGCAGCGGCTTTTAATTTGTCGCCGCTGAACATAACGATTCCCGTAGTTGTGATTTCTGCATTTTTTCTGCTGAAGCTGAGCGAAAACAGCAAAATAAAAGGCGACAGCGCAATCGCTTTGATATCTACGGGAGCGTTGGCTGTGGGAGTGACGGTAACATCCGTGACCAAAGGAATGAACACGGATATAAACAATTATATGTTCGGAAGTATTCTCGCCATGGATGCGGAGGATGTTCGGCTGAGCGTTGTTTTGTCGGTTATCGTAATTGTTATGTTTGTTGTTTTTTATAACAGAATTTTCGCCGTGACATTTGACGAAACCTTTGCAAAGGCAACGGGCGTAAAAACGGATATGTATAATATGCTTATAGCAGTGCTGACCGCAGTAACCGTGGTTCTCGGTATGCGTATGATGGGAGCTCTCTTGATTTCGGGACTTGTGATTTTCCCGGCACTCACGTCTATGCGTGTCTGCAAAAGGTTTAAGAGCGTCATAATATGCTCTGCCGTAATATCGGTTGCGGGATTTTTTATCGGAATGATTTCATCGTATTTGCTGTCGCTGCCCACGGGTGCGAGCGTTGTAATCGTAAATATATTATTGTTCGGTGTGTTTTCTGCGGTTGGACGGTTTGTGAAATAATGCTGCCGCAAGACAGCATTTTGCAGTTCGTAGCGAAAGAGTTGTAAAAAACTTGCAACACATGTAATTATGTATAAATTAGTGTTTTTTACAAATTTTCCGAATATTTGTTGACATACGGAGATAAGTGTGATATAATACTACACGAATTGATATTTGATACGAAGGGATAAATATGAACATTATAATTGTAGGCTGCGGAAAAGTCGGTCAAAAGCTTGCCGAACAGCTGAATATGGAAGATGACCAAAATATTACCGTTGTTGATTTAAGATACCGTGTTGTTCAGGACATCATAAATCAAAACGACGTGATGGGGGTTGTGGGCAGCGGAACAAGCCTTGAAATATTAAACGAAGCCGGAATCAAGGACGCCGATATTCTTATCGCCGTAACGGGTTCCGACGAAATAAACCTGCTTACGTGCCTTATAGCAAAGAAAGCCGGCAACTGCCGCACAATCGCCAGGGTACGAAAACCCGAATACAGCCGAGAAATAGACTTATTCAAAGACGATTTGGGACTTGCGATGATTATAAACCCCGAACAGGCAGCCGCAAACGAAATCGCACGCATACTGAAATTTCCGTCTGCAATACAGATAGATACATTTGCGAAAGGCAGAGTAGAAATACTGAAATTCCGAATACCCGCAAATTCCGTTCTTGACGATATGGAAATATCGGAAATCGGTCCGAAATTCAAATGCAACGTCTTGATATGCGGCGTAGAGCGCGGCGATTCGGCATTCATTCCGGGCGGTAATTTCATACTGAAAGCCGGCGACGCAATAAGCATAGTAGGCTCGCAGCAGGACACTCTGAATTTCTTTAAGAAAATAGGCATAAAAACCCACAAAGTAAAAGACACTATGATTGTAGGCGGCGGCGCAACCGCTTTTTACCTTGCGCACAATCTGCTTAAATCGGGAATCGAAGTAAAAATCATAGAACAAAATCCCGACACGTGCGACAAGCTATGCACACTGCTGCCGAAAGCCACGATTATAAACGGCGACGGCACGGAAAGCCGCACGCTACTCGAAGAGGGCATAGAACACACAGAGTCTTTCGTTTCATTAACGAATATTGATGAGGAAAACATACTTATTTCGCTTTTCGCAAAAAGCAAATCAAGCGGAAAAGTAGTTACGAAAATCAACAGGATAACATATGACGAAGTTATAGACGATTTGCCTCTGGACACCATAGTTTATCCCAAAAATATAACAGCCGAATATATTGTACGATTCGTGCGTGCAAAGAAAAACTCAATCGGCAGCAACGTGGAAACCATGCATCTCATCCTTGACGGGAAAGCCGAAGCACTCGAATTTCGCATCAAGGAAAATTCGCCGGTATCGAATATTATGATAGAAAAACTGCCTATCAAGGACAACACACTGATTGCGTGCATAAACAGAAAAGGCAAAATCATAACGCCTAAAGGACAAGATGTAATCTTGCCGGGAGATACGGTAATTGTTGTAACGACAAAGGTTGGTTACAAGGACATAAGCGATATTTTTGAACAGAGGAAAAGCATATGAATTACAGAATGGTATTATACACACTCGGCTGGGTTTTAAATTTTGAAGCGGTATGTATGCTGCTTCCTTTTCTTTGCGGAGCGGTATTTCACGAACAGGAAGCAATATATTTCATAATCTGCGCATTGCTTTGCACAGCATTCGGAATACTTCTGACTTTCAGACGTCCGAAAAACAAAACGATGTATTCAAAAGAGGGCTTCGTTATCGTTGCGTTATGCTGGATAATAATGAGTATATTTGCGGCACTGCCGTTTGTGATTTCAAAATCCGTTCCGAGTTTCATAAACGCACTTTTTGAAACCGTTTCGGGATTTACGACAACGGGTGCAACCATATTAGATGATATTGAAGCACTGCCGAAATGTATGCTCTTTTGGCGAAGCTTCACGCATTGGCTCGGCGGCATGGGCGTTTTGGTATTCATTGTATCTATACTGCCCCTTTCCGGCGGCAACAACCTCTATCTTATGAAAGCCGAATCTCCGGGACCGTCCGTAAGCAAGCTTGTACCGAGGATAAAAACCTCCGCAAAGCTGCTGTACGAAATATACACGGCTATGACGCTTCTCGAAATGCTGTTTCTTGTATTCGGCGGTGTAAGCGTTTTTGAAGCTGTTACGCTTTCTTTTTCCACTGCCGGAACGGGTGGATTTGCCACGCTAAATTCCAGTGTCGCAGAATATTCATCGTATGTACAGATTGTACTGACTGTATTCATGGTGCTGTTCGGAGTAAACTTTACGCTGTATTATTTGCTTTTGGTTAAGCGCTTTAAAGAGATTATCCATTCCGAGGAGCTTAAAGTATATCTCGGAATCATAATATGCGCTTCCGTCATTATCTGCATAAATGTATCCGGAATGTTCACGAGCGTTGCGGAAGCATTGAAGCACAGTGCTTTCCAGGTCGCTGCGATTATCACCACGACGGGTTTTACCACAGTCGATTTCGACAAATGGCCGGCACTTTCAAAATCGATTCTCGTGCTGCTTATGTTTATCGGTGCGTGTGCCGGAAGTACCGGCGGCGGAATGAAAGTATCGAGAATACTTATTGCGCTGAAAAGCGTTGTTAAAGAGCTTAAAATAATGGCGCACCCGAAAAGTACGCACAAGATTTCCGTAGACAACCGGCTTATCGAGCATGAGGTAATACGTTCGGTAAACGTATATATCGTTTCTTATGCCGTAATATTTATAATATCAATGCTTATCATAAGCCTGGACAACTTTAGTTTTACAACTAATTTTACGGCTGTTGCAACCCTTATAAACAACGTCGGGCCCGGACTTGAGGGCGTAGGCCCGATACACAATTTCAACGATTTTTCGGTATTATCAAAAGTAGTCCTGATTGCAGATATGCTTATCGGACGTCTTGAGATATTCCCGATACTTGTATTATTCTCACCCTACACATGGAAGAGATAGTAAATGAATTTATAAAAATGCACAGACCGCATAAAGCAAAAATGCCGACACCCAAGTGCAAAAAGTGAATTAAAACAAGGCGGCTTTAGCAAAATGCACAGACCGCATAAAGCAAGAAAATGCCGATATACCGGTATAAGTGAGAACACCCAAATGTACAAAATGAATTAAAACAGATGTTGAAATTCGTTCGAGAACGAATTTCTAAAATAAATATTGCTTTATGCTATGAACAAACTTCGCCTCTCGATGTACTTA
>CAKVOK010000036.1 GCA_934792465.1 uncultured Clostridia bacterium
TTTCGTTATGGTTTCAAAAGCTGTTAAAAATTTACAATGATTCAAAAATGGCAATTGTTCAGTAGACATTAATTATGCAAAACGGATTCGGCGGATTGGAACCGGATTCGAGAACCTTGTGCATTACGGCTTTTGCCGGCGTGACGAACTCGCTTTTTGTTGTAAGCTGGCTCATAGCCGTAAAATACGGAATGTATATGACAGTAGATGTATCGATTACGTTGGGCACAGCCGTGCCGATACTGCTTTCATGCCTAATGTTCAAAGAACAGGTTACCGCAAGGCAATTGACAGGGCTTTTGATACTTTCCGCAGCAGTGTATATAATGTGCAGCTATAACTCACAGCAAAAAGGCAAACAGGGAATTAAGACGTATCTTATACTTCTTCTGTGCGGAATTTCGAGCGGTCTGACGGATTTTTCGCAAAAGCTGTATGTCAGCGGGGAAACCGCTCCGAACATAGGCGTATATAATTTTTACATATACGTTTTTTCGGCAGTTACGCTCGGTATTTTTTGTTTTGTATTCGGACACGGCGAAAAACACGCCGGCTTTAAGAATGCGTGGTTTTATATCGCCGTAATGGCTGTGTGTCTGTTTGGCTATTCATACTTCAAGACAAAAGCGGCGATGTTTCTGCCGTCGGTACAGCTCTATCCGCTAAGTCAAAGTCTTGCGCTTACGCTTTCGGCGGTTATGGCGGCGGTGTTTTTCAAGGAGAAAATCACGCTCAAATGCATATGCGGTATAGTGTTTTCGTTTATAGCAATGCTGTTTATTAATATGTAGACAGGTTCAGTCTATTATCGGGTGGTAAATGGTTACGGAGGTTGCTTCGAGGGTGGATTTTATTATAAATCCGCCCTTTTGACCGAACAGAAGCTTTATGCGGCTGACAACATTTTTCAATCCTATGCTTTTGTTTGAAAAGGTAATGTCGCCATTCAGACTCTTTGTTATTTCCGCAAGTTTTGCGGAATCAAATTCTTTTCCGTCGTTCGAAACCGTTATATAAAAGCGGCCGTCTTTTTTGTAAGCTTTGATTGTAAGCGTGCAGCGTCTGGAAGCGTTTAAAGGCTGTATGCCGTGTATAATGGCATTTTCGACTATCGGCTGTACGAGAAATTTCAGTGTTTTTGCGGATTTTACGTCGTCGGGAATATCGTAGACTGTATTAAATGTATTGCCGATACGCAGTCCGAGTATTGTAATATAAGATTCGAGGGAATCAAGTTCGTTTTCAAATGTAACGATATATTCATGCAGCCGCAGTGAGTATTGCAATATTCCCGAAAGATGCTTCAGCATATAGATAGCGTCCGTATCTTCCTCGTTGTTCATCATGATTGAGGAGCTTATCATATTGAGTGTGTTTGATATGAAATGGGGATTAATCTGCGACTGCAATGCGATAAGCTGGTTTGTTTTCAGCTCGGATATTTTATTCATCAGTTCGTTTTTTAGTTTTTGGTTGAAATTTGCATTTTTATCAATTGTTTCGATAAGCTTTTTTTCTGAAGAAGTATAGCGGTCTATGTACGGCGACTGTATTTCCGAAATAACGGAGCGTATGGCGGAATATTCGGATTTTGAAAATACAAATGACAGCAATACCGTAAATACCATGGTGAATATCACAAGCAAGACAAACGAGAAAACGTTGATTGAAAGAACGTTTTTATCTTCAATATCAGCAGGCATATAATAAAGAGTTGCTCCGATGTCCGCAATCTCAACGGATGGGAGCTTTGATATGTTTTCCTTGGGATTTAGGTTAATCATTTTGGTTCCGCTGTCGGTTTCGGCAAGTATCAGCGAATCGGCGTCCTCGGAAATATGCATTTCCTCATAGAGCATGGGGAGCGAAACCTTTACGGTAAGAATACCGGATTTTTGAATGTTGTAACAAAACACAAGGTATTCTTCGCCGTTGTATTTGTCACGGAATATACAATTTTGAAAATCATGCTTTTTAAATGTATCATACCATGCCGTGTCGTCAAAGCTTGGCATATAGTTTGAGGAAAAACCGTATAAACCGTATACGTAGTCGGATTTTTTTGAATATAAATATATCTGCGTAATGGGGTTTATAAAATTGTGCATATTCTGTGCGGCGGTTGTTGCGTTTATTATAGGGGTATAATTTCCGATAGTGTTGTTGTATTGCAGGGGATTGTCCGTAAGATTCAGAATATTGGAATCAAACGCACAATTTCTGTAATATGTATCTATCTGAAAAAATATATTTGAAATTGTCGATTCGCACTGTTCGAGATTGGAATTTATTCTTAGTTTTTGCTCGCTTTTGTATGTGTTCACGAAAGAAAGGGCAAGAATAAAATAAAACAGCGTAAGCGGCAATACGACGATTATCGCAATGTGTTTTAAATATTTGATAAAGAATATATTTTGTCTGCATACGTTTCTGAGCCTGCTTAAAATGTTCATGTGTATCACTCTTTTCTGAATTTGTTTCTGTATTCCGACGGCAAATAACCGGTTGAGCGTTTGAATCGTTTTGAAAAATTCGCAAAATCGGATATACCGGTAAGCGACGGAATTGCCGTTATTTTTGTATCCGTATTTATAAGCAGTTCTTTTGCCTTGTCGATTCTTAATTTTGTAACATAATCCGAAAAGCTTATTCCGTATTGCGCAGTGAAAAGCTTTGAAAAATATTTCGGATGAAATCCTGCGCTTTTCGCAACGTCGTCGAGTGCTATTTTTTCGGAATAATGCGTGTTGATGTAATCAAGCGCTTTTTGCAATGAATTGAGCTTGTCGGGACTTTGCTGCGGCTTTGAGCTTTTGTAGCTGCTGCGGCAGTATTCGGTTATATCGGAAAAGCTGCGGGAAATTACGTAATCGGATACGTGCGTTTTCATATGAATACATTCAAATAATGTGTTTATAACTGTTTCGGTATGCGCCTTTGCAAATATTTTAAATTCGCTTTCCGAAACGTCGGCGGTTGATATGATAAGAATATCAAATCCCACACTGTAGAAATCCGCCAGACTGACGTATGTATTAGGCATTGAAGCGTCGAGAAGCTGCGCAACGGTATTTATGAGTTTGCCCTGCCCGTGAGTCCATTCACATTGGAAAAAGTTGTCCAAATCATCTATCAGAAAAGATATTATGGCATAGTTGGCATTGTCAAAATCAATATTTATGCCGAACCCGGATATGATTTTTGCCGCAGTATCTTTTTCTTCGGCGATGTTTCCGGAAAGTATGGACAGAAGACGGCGTCTTAAATCCGATTTGATTTCATTGCCGATAAATGAATTGTTGTAATTTGTTGTTCTTAGCTGCGAATATAACTCGGAAAGGGTTTTTGTAATATCGGAGCGTGTTATCGGCTTGGTAAGATAGCTGAACACCTTGTATTGTATGCCTTCACGGGCATATTTGAAATCCTGATATCCACTGAGAAGTATTACTTTGGTTCTCGGTTTGTTGTAAAAACAGAATTTCGCAATATCAATGCCGGAAACGTTTGGCATCGATATATCGGTGATAATTACGTCAATATCATTTTTTTTCTATATATTCCAGAGCTTTTGCGGAATCGGAAAAAGCCTCCGTAAGCGTAAAGCCGAGAGAACTCCAGTTTATACTGTTTCGTATATTGTTTAGCGTATAAACCTCATCATCAATCAATAGCAAAGAATACATATTTACCTCCTGTTTTATCCGAACGCAGCTTATTGCTGCGAAAAATCAGCCCGTGCTGTGCTTATAGTATACCATATTTATAAGAAAAAAACAAGTGTATCGGCTGTAAATCTTACGATTTACCACTACTATCTTACGATTTACTATTGAAAAGAAACCGCAAAAAAATTATAATAAACATATGACGGCAGCTTGTGCCGCAAATTAATTTCAAATCAAGAGGGGAACATATTTATGGCGGTAAAAAAAGAACTGTCCCGAAAGAAAAATAAAATATCGGGAAGAGAATGGCAATGGATTCAAATGAGCATCATACCCGTGCTGCATACGTTCTTATTCTGCTACTGCACACTGTACGGGCTGCTTATAGCGTTTAAGGATTATAAATACAGCAGGGGAATCTGGGGCAGCAAATGGGTAGGCTTTGATAATTTTAAATTTTTCGTATTGTCAAACGACTGTTTAAGACTTGTAAAAAATACATTAAGCCTGAACGTTTTGTTTATTGCAACGCTTACCGTTGCGGAAATTGCGCTGGCGATTGTGTTTTATGAGCTTCTCAGCCGAAAAGCGCTGAAAGCATATCAGACGATACTTATAACTCCGAACTTTATCTCGTGGGTTGTTGTGGGATATGTGGTCTATGCGTTTTTAAATCCGCAGTACGGCATTATAAACAGTGTTCTTCAGCAGTTCGGATTAAAACCGATTCAGTTTTATGAAAAAGCCGCCTTGTGGCCGGGAATATTGAATATGGCACAGATTTGGAAGAATGTCGGAATGGGCTGTATAATTTATTATGCCACTCTTATGGGAATCGACAGCTCGCTTTTTGAAGCGGCAAGGATAGACGGAACGACAAAATGGCAGGAGATAAAGTATATAACGCTTCCCATGCTGACAAATCTCATAGTGTTGCAGCTTATAATGAAAATCGGAGGAATATTCAGCTCGGATTTCGGATTGTTTTATCAGCTCACGAGGGATTCCGGCTCGCTTTACGCAACAACGGACGTTATAGATACATATTTGTATAGGACAATGCGTGTAATGGGAAACATGAAGCTTTCGAGTGCGGTGGGATTCTTAAAAGCCGTTGTGAGCTTCGGGCTTGTTTATTTAACCAACGCTGTGGTTCGTAAGATTGACGATGAAGCAAGCTTGTTCTGATTATTTATTATGCCGGCACGAACCGGCGGAATGAAGATTACTATGAGGAAGAAAACAAAAACCGGTCAGATTGTAATAAATATTATATTGATTTTAATGTGTATAGTTACGTTATATCCGCTGTTGCTGTGCCTCGGCGTGTCGCTCTCGAACGAACAGGACGTTTACAAATACGGCTACAGCCTTATTCCGAAAAATTTTGATTTGTCCGGATATGCATATGTGTTTAAAAATCCGGCGAGTATAATCAACGCATATAAAACAACGATAATTTTTTCGGTTGTAAACGTAATTACTATGATAATATTCAATTCTATGATGGCATATCCGCTTTCGAGGGATAAGTTCAGATTTAAAAAGGCGCTTAATTATTATTTTTATTTCACCTGCCTTTTCGGCGGCGGACTTGTTCCGACATACATATTGTATACGCAATATCTTCATTTGGACGATACCATATGGGTATATATCCTGCCGAGGCTCGTAAATGCATGGACGATATTTTATATCAGAGCTTCGTTCAAGAGTACACCGGAATCAATCGTGGAATCGGCGGTGCTTGACGGAGCGGGAGAGTGGCGTATTCTTATTACGTTTATGATACCGCTTTCAAAACCCGTGCTTGCCACTATGGCACTCTCCACATTCCTCGGCAGCTGGAACGACTGGATGACATCAATGCTTTATATAACGGAGAAAGATAACCTGATAAGTCTGCAATATCTCTTGCAGAGAATAATGCTTGATATGAAGCTTCTTGAAAGCGAGAGTACGGCTTCTATGGTAGATATTTCAAAGATACCGGCAGAAACGGCGAGAATGGCAATGATGTTTGTTGTTGCCGGACCGGCACTCGTTATTTTCCCGTTTTTCCAAAAGTATTTTGTAAAGGGCATGGTAGTCGGTTCTGTAAAGGGATAGGAGAAAGAAATGCTTCAAAAATATGAAAACAAAAATTTTATAAAAGAAAATTTCAAAACGAATATAACGCTTTTTCATTCTATAGAAGATAGGGATTACTGGAAAAAAATAAAGCAAGGCATTTATAATACGGTGAAATCGAAAGAAAAAGAGATTGCGGACGAGGTTTATGCGCATCTTGGCGCAACGCTTTATATGCAGTATGAGAGAACGGGAAACCGTTCGGAATACGAAAAGGAATATATAAAAAGAAGATACGCAATATCTGTATATACATTGCTTGAAGCCATGGAAAACGAGGGGAAATATACGGATAAAATAATAGATTTGCTGTGGCTTATTCTGGAAGAAACCACATGGTGCGCACCGGCGCACAGCAATCTGCTGAAATCCTCCGACATGCTTCCGGGCTGCGACGACTATGCATTGGACCACTATTCCGCAGAAACCGGCGCACTTCTCGGCGGCGTGTATGTCATAATGAAAAAGCGGTTTGACGAAGTGAGTGCCAATATTTCGCCGAGGATTGTAAAAGCACTAAGACAAAGAATTACGGATAATTATCTTGACCATGATGATTATTGGTGGATGGGATTTTCGGGGAATAGGGTGAATAATTGGAATCCGTGAGTTAATTCAAATGTTGCGGCGGTAATACCGATAGCCGGCAGAAACGATGACGAAAAGACAACATTACTGCTGAAGCTTATGAAATCACTGGACTATTATGCAGATTCTTATCCCGATGACGGCGGCTGCGATGAGGGTCCGGTATACTGGCAGCAATCGTGTATAACGTTTATGGAATGTCTGTATGCATTGTATGCGTATTCGGACGGCAAGCTGAACGGCTTTGCAAATGAGAAAACGGTGAATATGTTTCATTATGTACTTACTGCATATATAGGAAACGGACGTGTGATAAATTTTTCGGACGCACCGTCAAAATTCACGCCGGATTACGGTATGATATATAAGTTTGCCAAGCTTACCGATGATAAAGAAATGCTGGCGTTTTCGGGGCAACTGTACGGTTTTATGAAAGAAAATACCGAACAGCCGAACTATGCCATGATGCTGCGAGTGTTAAACAAAGCGGAAGCGAATACTGATTTGAACGGCGTCGGCGCATTTAAAGAGGAAATGCCGAAATCGAGCTATATCAAAAGTATTCAGGTGATGACGCAGAGATTTGAAAACGGTCTTTACCTTGCGGCAAAAGGCGGCCATAATGCCGAAAGCCATAATCACAACGATGTCGGAAATTTCATAATCTGCAAAAATAACATACCTTTTATTGCGGATTCGGGGAATATGGTCTATACAAAAGACACATTCAGCGACAAACGATATACAATATGGACGAATGTTTCGGAATATCACAATCTTCCGGTAATAGGCGGCAGAACGCAGCATAACGGGAGGGAATATGCGGCGGAAAACGTTGAATACGGGAACGGACGGTTTTCGCTTGATATACATAAAGCGTACGAAAATAACGGCGGTATTGAAGCGTGGCGCAGAGAATTTGATTTTTCGGACGGAAAAAGAATTAGGATAATAGATTCATATGCGCTGAAACAACGGGAAGAAATATGCTTTAATTTTTTGTCGGCGGTAATGCCCGAAATCGGAGAAAATATAGTGTTTAAGTCAGGGGAAATATTCTTGAGGCTTTTTTACGAATCGGATAAATTTGAAACGGCGGTTGATATTATTGAAATAAATGACGAAAACCTGAAAAAATCATGGGGAAACAGGCTGTACAGGATACGGCTGAAAATGTATGAACCGCAGAAAAACGGTTTGATTGTGTGGTGTTTTGAATGACGTAACAATGCTTTGTGTCATACGAAAAATAAAAAAAGGAGGAAAAAACATGGCAAAACTAAAAAGGTTTGTATCGGTTGTCCTTTCGGCAACGCTGGCTTTCGGCGCTGTCGGCTGCTCAAAAGGGCAAACACCGAAAAACGGAAAGGAGGGAGAAAAAACACCGGTGCTTAAAGTGTTTATGCCCGGTCCGCAGCAAAAGGATTTGAAGCTTGTACTTGATGAGGTAAATAAAATTACGGAAAAGAAAATCGGTGCAAAAATCGATATGTCATTTATTGATGACGGTGCATATACGGAAAAAATGAATATGAAGCTTGCCACAAAAGAAAAATTCGATATTTGTTTTACCGGATATATAAATCCGTATGCGACAGGCGTGGACAACGAAGTGTATTATCCGCTGACGGAGCTTATAGACAGGAATTGTCCGGAATTGTGGAAAGAAATGCCTGATTTCTGGTGGGATGCGGTAAGGCGCAACGGCGAAATTTACGCTGTGCCGAATCAGCAGGTGGCAACAACCGTTCTGGCGCTGACAATGGACAGAAAATGGGCGGATAAATATAATTTCGACTGGAAAAAAGTAAGCTCCGTCGATGATATAGAACCGTTTTTGCAGACAATCAAGGACAACGAACCGGATTATTATCCAACAAGACCTTACGGAAACTACTGGATAAAAAATTATGAGGGAATAACGACAGGCGTAGGAATAGACTTGCGTGAAAAGGGGCTTAAAGCCATATATCAGTGGGACGCAGAGGGATTCATGGAAGGACTCGGCAAGATAAGAGAATGGTTTGAAAAAGGATATTTCAGGTCGGATATTGCTTCTGTGATGAATGACGAAACCGATTTCAAGGCAGGCAAGTATGTCGTTACGGGAACCGGCTGGAAGCCGGGCTTTGAGGCTACTCAAAATGCTATGCTCGGCGGCGATAATATCGCGATGAAGATAAACAGACCGACTATAGGCACGGCTACTCTTATTGCCACAATGTATGCCGTAAGCAAATATTCTGACAATCCGGATTATGCAATAAAGTTTATTAATCTGGTAAATACAGATAAGGATGTATATAATCTGCTTGCACACGGCATCGAGGGTAAGCACTATACATGGGTTGATGACAAGCATATCAAGCTCAACGAAAACGGCGGTTACTATGTAAATGCTTCGTGGAAATTCGGAAATCAGTTCAATGCATATCTGCTTGAAGGGCAGGACGAAAATGTATGGGAAGAAACAGTTAAGTTTAACGAAACGGCAGACAGAAGCCGGCTTATAGGTTTCCTGTTCTCCACGGAAAATGTTCAGACGGAAATTTCGCAGATAGCAACGGTTAATAAAGAATATAAAAATATGCTGAACAACGGTTCTGCGGATTATAAGACGTATTTTAAGGAATACAAGAAGAAAATGATGGACGCAGGCATAGAAAATGTATTAAAAGAGGTTCAGCGCCAGCTTGACGAATTTTCAAAAAAATCAAAGGAAAATTGACAGGAGGATTTGTAAATGAAATTTAAAAGAATTTTATCGGCTATCACGGCAGCGGCAATGTCAATATCAGTTATGGGATTTTCAGCGGCGGCGGAAAACAGCACCGTATACAGCAACGGTTTTGCGGACGATTCGGTATTAACGGGAGAAATATTGAAGCAAGGGTATAAATCGAATAATGTTATACTTAAATACAATACCGATGAAAACAGAACCGGCAGCGAAAGCGGCTCGGTATACTTTGCACCGGTTTACAATAAATACAGCTCGTTTTATTCAACCGATATTGATTTGTCGAAAATAAACGGACTGAAAAACGGTCAGGCATATAAATTTTCAATCTGGCTCTATGCAAGACGTGTTAATAAAGCGGGCAACACGGTTATATACGCAGACGGCTCGACGGAGGTTTCCGAGGCGGACGCAACGCTTACGCTCAGCGCAGCTGTTGCAAACAGCTATGACAGCAATATAACGGCAACACAGGTTACGGAAAATCCGACGGATTATTACAGAGTTAATAACCTCGGTTCAAACTATACGACGCTGACTTCTTCAGCATCACCGGAACAGGGAGAATGGAAAGAGTTTACGTATGAATTTTTGTATACGCCTCAGATGAAGTTTATAAGAATGATATACAGCAACCTGTTAAGAGAATATGAGAACGGTAAAAAAGTCGAAAACTACGATATGTATTATCTTGACGATATGTCGTTTGAAGAAATACCGAACGAAGAATATTTTACAAACGACAGATTCAAGCCTTTGGCTTCCGAATACGGTGCAGGTGTAGACCAATACGTATACAACGGACAAAATCCGTATGTTGCTAAATATACGAACAAAGATATTACACTTAATTCGGCATTTGCAAAATTCGATGTCAGCACGACAAAAAGAGTAATCAAAAAAGGTGAAACAGCTCCGCTTATCGCAAGAATTATCGAAAACGGAGATGTCGGAAACAAGGTAAGCGATGTTGTGTTCAAAGATGTTGATTTGGCTAATATCACGGCAGTATCGGAAGATACGGGCATAGCGTCTTATGATGCGGCAACGGGAACAATCAGTGCCAATGCGGTAGGCAGCACGTTAATTACATTTACGGAAAGCACAACAGGAGCGAGTCAGACACTGCTTGTTACGGTTCACCCCGGCAATGATGACGAATTTGAAGTAAGTGCGGAAAAAGACAGCACAAACGGCTGGTTCTCGAAAATAAAGCACCCTGTTGATACAGATACATATGCTATGATGTTTACGGCTTCAAATAACAGCAAGATGAAACTCACATCGGAAGTAAATGCAAAGAAACCGTCCGTAATTTCGATAAGAAAATATCATACCGGACGCCGCGGTTTGAGTGAAAACGCAGGCGAAAAAGCGGTCGAAAAGGGTACGGCGAGCCTTTATATGATACAGCCTACGACAGTTACGATGGGCGGCGTGGCATTTACGGTTCAGCAGAGAGCGGACAGAGCATACGAAAGCTTTGTGGTAGGCGGATATTCCATATTCCAAGACCCGCTTGCAGGCTGGAACAATTTTGATATTTGCATTGATTATCCGACAACAAACAATGCCGCTGACGGATATATGAAATTTACATATTATGTAAATGGCAAATTGCTGAAAACAGAGGAAAAGCAGCTTACGGGCAATACAATAGATTTTATAACGCAAAACTCGGATATGATGGATATCAATATAGTATCGCTTGCGGAAGAGCTTAAAATTTCTTCCGTAAATCCGTCAGACGGGAAGTTATCGACACTTGACGATATTGATGTTAATTTCACGGTACCGGTTAAATTGGAGGACGGTGCATTTACACTGACGGATTCCGAAAGCAATGCGCTCGAAATCAACCCTGTTTTGTCGGCAGATAAAAAGACGGCTTCCGTAAAGCCGATAGGCGGACTCAAGCCGAATAAGGAGTATACGCTTTCGGCGGACAGAACAAAGATAAGCGGCGATATTGCCGGTGATGAATTTAAGGGTGCACAGACCGAATATACGTTTACAACGGACGCTACGGAGGTTGCTGATGTAATCGGCAAGGGATATATTCTGGTAAATTCGCAGACCGATATGATAGAATCGGGCAATTATACGATTAACCAAGATATGGTAAAGGAAGATAACGTACTTCACGGAACAACGTATACAGATACAAAGCAGTATGTTCTGGCAAGCATGACGGCAGATGAAACATTTGCGGATTCAAAATATATGCCGGAGAGATATATTGTTGAGTTTGATGCCAAGGGAACGGCAGTGCCCGATGGCGAAAAAACGGTTTCGTCAACTGAACCTTTCAGATTTGATACATACGGTGCGGACGAGAACGGCAATGCAGGTATTATAAGCATGACAGGTACGGGAAGCTTCAGCTCCGGCGGTATGGGACTCAGCTATACAAGCAAAGGCGAAAGCTTTAATACGGGTCGTGAATTAACTTCAAACGGCGCTGATTGGATAATCGAAAACAAAGATTGGTATCATTTCAGACTTGTTTACGATATAAACAAAACAAATGAACTCGGCGATACAGAGGTCACTGCATATATTTACGGTACGGACGGCAGCGAATACAAAATGGGTCCGGTTTATGCGGCTATGGCAACGAGAGAAAGCGGAACGGATGCATTCGGAAGCATGAAATTCATAAATAAAGTTGATATTACCGATGCGTTTACCGTAAGCGGAGCGGGAATAGCGAAATATGAAAATCAGAAAAATGATATTTATATAAAGAATTTCAATATGTATGCGGTTCAAAAAGATGCGGATTATGCAGAAGATATGGAAATCAAAAACGTTATAGTTTCCGATGTGGAAAGCGGAGATGTCGTAACATCGGGAGCGGGACTGAGCGGCAAAGAAATTTCCGTTGCCTGCACACTCGCAAATAACAATCTTGCGGATAATCAGCAATACAAGGTTATAGCTGTTGTAAAGGACAAATCGACAAATAAGCTTGCGGCTGTGGGAATTGCCGGAGGTACAGCACCGAAAGGCATGGAAACAAACGCAATCGCCAATGTTGATATGACAAAATATACAACGGGCAGTTATACACTTGAAATATACGTTTGGAGCGGAATTGATACATTGAATCCGCTGACAGAGGTTTCAACGCCTTTTGGCAGGTAAGAGATTGTAAAAGGCTGTACGGAGGAGGTCGGACGGTCTGCACCATGCAGACCGCCCAAACAATCCGTTTTTGAATCAAGAGAGAAAATATACGATTTATGCCGGCGCATGGCGGCGGAATGGAGATTTCTATGAAAAAAATATTTGGATTATTGCTTAGTATTACGATGATTTTTTTGAGTGCGGCGGCAGTCGGAGCAGAGAGTGCAGGTTCGATAGAACTGGACGATATAGGCTTCGATATACAATCGGGAACGGTTTTTGTAACGGGAAATCTTAAAGAGGGAATGGGACTGAGAAAGGTAAGCATACTTGCGGTTCGGGGAGATACGGACTTGTCATCGCTTGCGGACGGCAATGCTTCGTCAATACAGAACACGGCGGAGGTCAGAACAGATTATTTCGGCAAATTTACATATCGGTTTGAGGTAAATTACAACGAGGTGGACAATGCGGAAAGACTTGACGTATACGCAAGCTTTGTAAATACGGGTGAAACCGTGAAAAAAACACTTGAATTTCCGGGGGAAGTATTTTGGAAAAGTATGAAAGACAGCTCGCTGATACTGAATGAGCAAAATAAAAACGTTTATATCAACGGCGAACGGCAGTTGACGGCAAATGTGCCGTATTTGTACGGAAACAGCGTCTATGTGGACTTAAAAACCGTCGGTGAGTATCTGAAAGCGGAAACGGCGGTTTCGGAAAACGAATTTTCAATGAGCTGGGACAATCATATCATAACGGGGAATATAAACAGTGCGGAGGTTTTGATTGACGGTACGACATACGAATTTATGCCGTCACTGAAAAACAGCGGCTCGGCATATGTTGACATAAATATATTTGAAAAGACAGGCAAAAGAATTTATACGGGAGAAAAGGTATTCATAATAAGCGACAAGGAAATAAGTGCGAATCCCGATATATTTGCACCGGTATTCGGATTGTATGTTTCCCGGGACGGAAGCGATACGGCGGACGGTTCGGCGGCAAATCCGGTAAGAACAATAAATAAGGCGATAAGCCTTGCGGACAGAAACAGGGGATTCGAGGGCTGTACAATTTATATCGGAAAAGGCAGATATTTTGAAAATGTAACCATCGAAAACAAAAAGGATATAACAATAGAAAATTATGCGGACGAGAGAGTTGTCATAACAGGGGGAATAAGGCTTGACAATGATGATTTTTCGGTTGTTTCGGACAGCGAGGTTTTGCAGCGTTTCGGCAAGGAAGCGTCAGGAAAGCTTTTGCAGCTTGATTTGAGCAAGTATCTGTCCGAGATGAAAAGCCCAAGAAGTGTGCTTGGTGCGGACGGATATTACAGACTTTATAACGGCAGCGGAAAACAGACGCTTGCGAGATACCCGAATGCGGAATATGCCGTTGTCAGAATGGTAAACGAGGACGATCCGGAGGAAGGATATTATATCGAGGGTACGGACAGAGTGAAACAATGGCAGGATATTTCGGGACTGTATATGAGCAGCTATATCAGCGCACCGTATAATATGCACAAAAGCAATGTTGCGGAAACGGATAAGGAAACGGGAATATTTAAATTAACGAAAAACGTTAAGATTTCCGAAGTGGGAATAAATGCTGCTTTATACAATGTGTCGGAGGAGCTTGATATTCCGGGCGAATGGTATATAGACAGAACGGAGAAAAAACTGTATTATTATCCGACGGACAATATGGAAACAATGACGCTGACCGTTTCGGACAATGCATTGATAAGTCTTAAAAAGTCGGAGAATATCAGTATTAAAAATATTGAGATAGGCGAGAGCAACGGCAACGGTATTTATGCCGAACAGTGCAAAAACGTTGCGGTAGACGGTGTAAAGCTGCATTCTGTCGGCGGAATCGGAGTGATGTTCACCGATTGTACGGATTCCGCAGTGAAAAACTCGGAAATATTCGATACGGTTAAGGGGGCGGCGCATATAAACGGCGGTGTGGTTCTGACATTAACGCCGGGAAACAGCGGAGTTGAAAACTGCCATATATACGATTATTCGGAAGAAAACACATACAAAGCTGGCATTACGCTCGAGGGCATGGGCAACTATGCAAAGCATAATACAATACATGATTCGATGAGCCAGGGCGTTTATATTATAGGAAACGGGCATACGGTTGAAAGCAATGAAATTTACAATGTCGTAAGAGATACATATGACGCCGGAGCAATATACGGAATTGTGGCAGGGGAGAATATAGGAAACAAAATTTTGAACAACTATATTCATGATGTTACGAAATCATACAGAAATTGGGGTAAAGTGCACGGAATATATATGGACAATATGTCGTCGGGTACGGTATTTTCCAATAATATTGTGGCGGACTGCACTTCCGGAGGTCTTTACGGCGGCGGACGTGATAATGATATAACAAATAATATATTCCTTGACTGCAAGATAGAATACGATAACAGAGGCGTGTTCGGCGGCTGGTTTAGGATAAACGGGAAATACTGGGATTTGCCTATAGTGAATGAAGAAGGGTATGAAGCGGAACGCTGGTATTCGGTATATCCGATGTGGAAAGGCATGGTCGAGGACTACGCAAAAGAAAAAGCATGGTTTGAGGACCCGGACAACAATCCGAAATTCGACGCCGGAATACCGAGAAACGCAGTGATAGAGGACAACGTGCTTATTCAGAGAGATAAGCAGCTGGATACGCTGAATCCTGTAAACACATGGTGGAAAGCTTCAAATCCGGATTATAACACATCATATATGAGGAAGCTCGGTATAGACAAAACAAAATATCCGAATTACGAAGAATGGTTTAAGGATTTGAAAAACAGAGATTTTACGCAGATTGAGGGTTTGCAGCTTTTTGACGAACTGCCTACGTTTAACAGGATTGATTTCGACGCAATCGGAAACAGCGAATATTTGTACGGCGGAACGGCTTCGCCGACGCTGAAAATCCCGGAGAATAATCGGACAACGGGAAGCAAGGTCGAGTTTATATGGGAGAAAACGTCCGGCGCAAGCGAATATGTGCTGTGCATAAGCAAAAATTCGGATATGTCCGACCCGATTTATGAAGAAACCGTGAATACAAATACGAAAACCGCAGAGCTTGAAGGCGGCAGATATTATTATACGGTTACGGCGAGAAATCTCTCTAAAATGTATAAATCGGAAAGCGTAAGCAAGATTTCAACGTTCAGAGTAAAAAGCGAGATTTCGCTCGAAAGTGTGACGGTGCAGGAAAATGAAAGCAGTTCGGAAGCTGTTTTCGTATACGGTTCGGGAAACGGTATTCCGAACGGCAAAATAGTTCTTGCCGAAAAAACCTCTGACGGCAAGCTTGTAAATGTTACGGTAAAAGATATTTTCGGTGATGATAACGGAAAAATTACCGTAAACGGAAGCTTTGAAAAAGGGAATGTACTTGAATGTTATTTGTGCGAGGATTTGAATACATTTGAACTTTATTGCGGAAAAACGGTTGCAAAAGAATAAATGCCGTGAAATGATGAAAGGGTGATTGATTTGAAAAAAGTGTTATACATGCTCGTTATCTGTGCTGTGTTGTTTCAGGGAATCGGAACGGTTTCAGCAGATGCGGAAATGAGCAAAGGCAGACTGATAATAACCGTCAACGATGAAGAAGTTGCGGATATGACAGACGTTGTATGCGAAACGGAAAACGGCGATGTTGCCTTGTTTGCCGAAGCAGGCGAAGAGAATACCGACGAAAAGGAGGAAGAAAACGAGGCATTTAAGGTTACGGCAGTAACTCCCGATGAAAATGCCGGAATTTCGCCTGATGTGCAGTTTGCGATAGAGTTTTCAAATGATATTGACGAAAGCACGGTAGAGGATAATGCGGTGCTGCGTGACAGCGTTAATAATCAGGATATAGAGTTTGCATACGAGGTTTCGGGCAGTAAGCTTACGATTAAGCCTAAATATAAGATAACGCAGGGTATGCACCTAAATTTGAAATTGAAAACGGGGATTAAGGCATACGGAATCGAGAACGGTAATCTGGCGGCAGAAAAGAATTATTATTTTGCTGCAGAGGACTATCCTATCGCATATCGCGGAGCGGCGGTTTCGGAGAATAAAATGCTCGTGGGACTGAAAAACGTATCCGAGGAAGAAAAAACGGTATATTGCCTGATTGCCCTGTATAAAGACGGAATCGAAAAAGAAATTTCATACAGAAAGCTTTCTTTTGAAGCGTATCAGACGAAATATGCATCGTTTAAGGTGCAGAGTGATTTGGAACAGTGCGCAGCAGAAATATATGTTTGGGATTTGCTGAACGGAGAGATTATAACTCCCGTAATGCTGCCGAAAAATGAGGATACGGCACGCACGGAAAACGGCGAACAGCCGAAGTACGGCGATATTTCGGCGCAGTATGATTTTAATGCGGAAATGTTTACGGTCGAGGGTATACATGATACGAAAAGAGCCGGTATACCGATGACGATAAGGATATTCAAAAAAGGCGATGAGCAGACTCTTGAAAATCTTGTCAGAGCGGAAACAGTCGCAACCGGCGAAAACGGAAAGATAAATTACAGCTTCAAGCTTGACGAAACGGCGGGAAAGGGCTTGTATACCGTGCTGATAAACGATTCGTTTTTTGAAAAATGCATAAAAAAAGAAGTCAGTTATGTTGACGCCGAAGATGTTGAAGCGGCTTTGGCAAAGATAGATTCGGCGGATGAAAGCAATATGGCGGGAATATTTGAAGAAGTACGTCCGATACTCGGTGCGGCGGACGAAGAGTTTGACAGTTTGGAAAATAAGAAATTTATATACAACTGTATATTGCTCGGAAAACCGTATTCGGAAAAAGGCGCGGACAGCTTCAAAGAAATATATCGGCGTGCACTGAATATATGTTGTTTGCTGGAGGGAGAACCTGAAAAAGCTGTTGAAGAGATAAAGAATAATCATGCTGATGAATATTGGAACATTGATGAAAATGTTATGTATACCGTTTTTGACGAAAAGCTTGACTCTGCACAACAGGCAAATGTAATAAACAAAATGAAAAATGCGGAAAAATTCGGCGATTTGAAAGACATTTTTGAATTTGCCGTTGTGTGCGAAGATATAAAGGCGCAAAGCTCATACAACACGGTTTATGACGCACTTTCAAAATATAATGAATTTACCGGTATTGATTATACGGTATATGATAAGCTGAAAGAAAATTCAAAGCTGAAAGTATGTACGAATTTTTATAATGCGGCGAACGGATTTGAAAGTCTTGCGGATTTGAAAAAGACGTTTGAAAACCTTGCCGATGCTGAAAAAAATAACGAGAAAAACAGCGAAAACAAAGGCGGCAGCAGCGGCGGAGGCGGCGGTGGAGGAGGCAAAAGCTCCGGCGGAACTTCCGCAGTTGTAAAGACAGGCGTTACGAATGCCATACTTCCGGGGCTGTATCAGACGGATAAACCGGCACCGGATTGGTATAAGGAAGATACTAAAGAAACCGAATATACATCTCCGTTTACGGATACGGACGAGGTGGAATGGGCAAAAGAAGCTATAAACAGCCTTTACGGAATGGGAGCGATTTCGGGCAAAAGCGAAACCGAGTTTGCGCCGAACGATATTATCACGAAAGAAGAACTTTGCAAAATAGTATCTGTTGCATTTGGATTGGAAAGCGGTGCGGAAGATACGGTGCAGAATTTTGATGATGTTGCAGAAACAGCATGGTACAACGAATATATAATGCGCTGCAACCGTAATAAGATCATAAACGGTATCGGAAATAATCTGTTCGGCGTAGGTACGGCGGTAACACGTGAGGAAATTTCGGTAATACTTGTAAGAGCGGCGGAAGCTGCCGGTAAAGCGCTTGATTATGATATTACGATATTCCCGTTTGAAGACGAAGAAGATATTTCCGTATGGGCGAAAGACAGCGTTGCGGTTTTAAGGGAGTGTCTTATTATAGACGGCGTTGGCAACGGCTTTTTTGCACCGAGGGAAAACGTTACAAGAGCGCAGGCGGCGAAGATGATTTCGGGCGTTCTGAATTTCAGCTATTGATAAAGAATTGGAGGATAATGCGGTAATGAAAAAATTAGTTTCCATATTGCTGACCATGTTCATTGCGATACAGGTTTTTTCATGCCTGGCATACGATGAGGACGGCGTGGCAAATTACCTTGAACAGTTATCTGGCAGATATACTGCCGTTGAGGATATTGACAATGCGCAGGACAAAATAACCGATGAGCTTATTAATACATATTATTGCACTGCGGATGAAGCATATGAGGTTTTTGCGGGCTTCAGAGATGAAATGAAAAACGTATTTGAAAGAAATGCGGAAGAAAACAAATCCGATGATAATACGGCAGAAGAAGACGGAAATGCAAACGAAACGAAAATGCTGTCTGAAATTGATATGAAAAAGAGCTTGTTTACACAGCTCGGAATTATATCTGACGAAGAAATCGATTATTCGGAAATTGTGAGCAGGGGCAGGTTTGCGGTATATGTCGCTGATTTAATGAGCGGCGGCAGCGATTATGCAGATGAAAAAGGATATTTCAGATACAATGATTTGGAAAGGGATTCCGAATATTACAGTGCGGCTGCATACCTCACAAATAAAGGGGTAATGTCGGGATACGGCGATGGCACGTTTGCAGCGGACGACCCGATTTCGGCCGAGCAGGTATGCACGGTTCTTGTAAAGCTTCTCGGATATGAAAAGATAAAGCCGGAAAATGCTGACAATACATATTATTATATCAAAGCGTACGAAACGGGAATTATGGACGATGTTGCGCTGAAAAACATGGCGGAACCGATTACTTTCGGTCAGCTGATAACAATGATGTACAACATTACGGAAGCAAAGGTTGTTTCGGGGAACGATATAGTAAACGGAAACGTGAAATACACGCTGGACAAAACGTTTTTGGAGGCATATACAAAGCTTAAATATACGGAAGATGTCGTAACGGCAAATTCCGAAACCTCGCTTTTGTCGGAAAAGGGAAAAGTATCGAAAGGAAAGCTTAAGGTAGGCGACACGGTATACGATTTTGAAAACGGCGAAGATTACGGCAGCAATCTCGGAAAAAGAGTAAGGGTGTATTATGAGAATACCGACGGGGCAAAGGCAGTTATCGAGCTGAAAAAATATAATGAGTATAAGACTGTGCTGTCGTCGGAAATAGACAGATACGATTTGAAACAGAATCGCTTGTATTATACGCCGAAAGATACGGACAAGGAAAAATATGAGTCCGTAGAAAAAGATGCGGCGATAATATTTAACGGTATTGCCGTAGACTATGAACATGATAAATCGCTTATGTTCAAGCCGGATTGCGGAGAAATTGTATTTGTAGATAATGACAGCGACGGTACGGCAGACGTTATAATTATAAAATCGTATGTTTATTATATCAGCGGAATCATAAATCCCAATATGCCCGTTCTGCACGACAGAACAGGGATTCAGCCGGATATAGAACTCGATTCGGACGGAATAACCGTGATGAAAGGAACCGAAAAAATAAGCTGTACGGATATAGTATCGGACCGGCTTCTGATGGCGGCTCCGTCAAGGGCAGTATATAAAACCGTGAATAAAGTTCCTTTTATGTATGCGGATGCGGAAAATTCAACACGAATAAGCATTGAAGTATGCGGAGATACAAAGGGCGGAAAAATCAGTGAATATGATGAATCCGAGGACGAAATCCGTATTGAAAACGAAAAGTATAAAATATCGGAAATATTAAGGAAATCGTCTTCCGCATTTCCGGATAATAAAAATCTGATAATTGCGGAAGTCGGAACAGATGTTAATATTAAAACGGATAAATACGGCGAGATTGCCTATTTTAAAATTATCAGCTACGGAAGAGGACTGGAATACGGGATTATAAGGAGAATTGCGCCGAACAACAAGAATGACGCATATTATGCAAGAATTTTCAATCAGGCAGGGAAACACGTATCGGTGAAGCTTGCAGAAAAGGTTGAGGTATACAGTCTTTGGAATACCAATGCGGCAGTCAGCAAATCTTCGTATTACAGCAAAAAGCTCTCTGCGGAAGCGGTTTCCGAGTTGGACGGCGACAGCTTCAATCGGCGGCTTGTAAAGTATGCGGTGAATGACAACGGAGAAATTCGGACAATTTATACGGCGGCACATCTGCCGAAAGATTCGTTCGGAAAAACACTTGATTTTTATATAGATAAAAATGTGTTTGTGCAGGGATATTCCACTGTGGGGGACGAAACAACGCTTGCATGGTATAGGGTTGCGGCATGGTTTCAGAACACATCATCAACGGTGCATTTTTATGTGCCGGCGGACGCAGCGGCAGACGAATCCGAATACAGCGTTGCCGTTGGCGGTTCGGGAAACGAAACTTTTGAAAATACGGAATGTTACGATATATCGGAATACGGCGTTATAGGCTGCGAGGTTCATTATCGGAATACATCCTCCGAAACGGGAACATGGGGCAGGGGAAAACAGATGATTGTTGCGAAAGCTCCGTATCTCGTATGGAATGGGGAAAAGGACGAATCCGAATATGCCATAAAGGTATATACGACAAGAAAGAATGCAAAGGGTATATCCGAAGCGGCATTCGTGGAATATAAGTTTGATAACAGCGAGCTTGTTTCGCTTCCGGCATATTATGATATGAGTCGGCGCATACCGTGTCCGGAAAAAACAAACATACCGATAAGTTCAATTAAAACAGGGGATATAATAGCAGCAACGGTAGATTCCGCAACCGGCAAAATAACCGCATTTGCATATCTTGACGGCGACGGCAAATATTTAAAACAAAACGGAGAAAGCGATTTCGGTGTATGGAAACCCATTTATTCGTCAAAGGCTCTTTGCTGGACGGAATGGGGCGATATACAGAATCCGTTGAACGAGCTTTATATAAAGGGCAGAGTCATTAAAAATCTTGACGATACGTATTTCTATATAAAAACGAATCAGGAAATGCTGAGAAGGGCGGAACTGAAAAAAGCAGCATATACAACGGATATAGTGTGTATGTACAGCCTTTCCGAAGATAAGATAAAGGAAATATCTTTCGGGGATATTCGTGAGGGCGATTATATAATCGTATATTCCGGCGCTTATGCAATGGTTGTGCGTGATTAACGGGGAGGAACAGATATATGAAAAGATTGTTTTGCTGTATTTTTGCGGTGATGCTTGTATTCGGGAATATATGCTCGGCGGAGGCAAATGCCGCACAGGATATAAATACGGACGAATCGGCGAATACAGTGAATATTTATGTTGACGCCGCAAAAGAAACGGACGGCGAAAACGTGTATGCTTCAATTCGTGAAGCAATGGCGGCTGCGGAGAAAATTGACAAACGGGAATATAAAGTAATTGTCACGATTAAAGGCGGAACGTATAATGTTTCGGAAACGCTTGCATTTACATCCAAGGATTCGGGCAGCGAAAAATATCCCGTTGTATACAAGGCGGCAGACGGCGAAAAGGTTATATTCAATGCCGGGAAAAAGGCAAACGGCACAAAGCCGGACGCCAAAGACCCGATAATCGGCAGATTTCCGGCGTCCGTAAAAAATAAAATTTATAAGATAGATTTGTCGGATTTTTCGGACAAGGAATTGGGAAGCCTGCCGCTTGACGGCGTGCCGGATTTGGGTCATGAGGACGCAGAGAGATTCGGAGGATTTGCAGAACTTATATACGACGGAGAGGTTATGAAAAAAGCCGCATATCCGAATATAGGTTCAAAATATATTTCGTCCGCGCAGGGGGATAACAATGCAAAGATGTTTCTTTTGGACGGAGGAAACGATATTCCGGCTTCGTGGAATCCGACAGGCGACGGAATTGTGGCGTGTATAGCTTCAAGCGGATATGTTTGGTCGGAAACGGCGTTCAGGGGAATAGATTCCGCCACGGGAATGATAAAGACCGAGGGAAAGTCAGCCGGGATTTACGGTGCAGGCGCAAGAGTGCGGTTTTGGAATCTGCCGGAGCTGATAGACCAGCCGGGAGAGTATTGTATATATACGCCGGGAAAATGTGCATATTTTTATCCGCCGGACGAAAGCATAATTCATGATTTGTATGTGACAAAGCTTAAAACACCGATTATTTCGGCGGAAGATGCGGAAAACATAATTTTTGAAGGGATAACGGTGGAAAACGGCGCCGAAACCGGTATATTTATCAATAAATCAACCAATATTGAGTTTAAAAACTGCGTTGTGAAAAATATCGGCGGTACGGGAATTAAAGTGCGCCAGGACAAAAATGTTAAAATATCGGATTCGACGGTTAAGGACATCGGCTGTTACGGAATAATGCTAAGCTACGGAGGCGTTGCCAAAACGCTTACGAGCAGCGGAAATGTTGTGGAAAATTGCGATGTATACTCGGTCGGCAGACAATCTGCGGTAGGTGAACTCGGTATTGTTTTGCAGAGTGAAACAGGTGCGACAGTGAGAAACTGCCGTGTGCATAATACACCGCATTATGCTATTCGTTTGAAATATGACGATACGATTAGTACGATTGAGAAAAACGAGGTTTACAATGCCGTCAACGATACATACGATGCCGGTGCAATCTATTGCGGAGCTTCATATTTCGAGGGCGTGGGCAGCGTGTTTAAAAATAACTATATCCACGACATACGCCTTTCTAAAGACGCAAGAGGCGGAGCAGTAGTAGGATTGTATCTGGACGACCAGATGAGCGGCGTAACCGCCGAGGGAAATATTTTTGCGGACAATGCGTTTTGTATGCTTGTCGGCGGCGGTGACTGGAATACAATAAAAAATAACGTGTTCTATAAATCAAATGCGAGTCTGACGTATGACAACAGAGGTCAGGGCTGGCAGAAGCTTGCGGACGGCAGTGCCAAAAAGAATTTTTATGATGAGAAAATCGGAGTCGGAAACTATTTGTGGGACGAAAGATTTCCGTATACGAAAACATATTATGAGTATTTGAAAGCGAATGATATGGACAAGGTTAATGCGCCGGACAAGGCACGCATTGAGGATAATTATATAATAGGTACGGCAGATTTTTCGCTTGCGGCATCGGTGACGGAAAATGCCGAGAATATTTCGGATAATTATAAAACGTCCGAAGATATTTTCGGATTTGAAGCTCCGGAAAATTATAATTTTAAATATGATAAGTCAAAGAAGCTTTCGGGAACAAAGGATTTTGAATATATCGATTTTGACGAAATCGGATTGCGTGAGAAAAAGAATCTCGGAAAGGCTCAGCCTGTCGGACCGAAAAACGGTGCGGAAAATATAGAGGGCAACTGTGCCGTGCTATCGTGGAAAGACTGCAACGGAGCGGACAAATTCCGTGTGAGAATTTCCATGAATAAGGATTTTACAGCCTTGATATACGATGAAACCGTACTCGGAAGAAGTGTTGAACTGAATAATCTCAAATACGGCAAAACGTTTTACTGGACAGTAGAACCGATTGTTTCAAGTAAAT
This sequence comes from uncultured Clostridia bacterium, assembly GCA_934792465.1. GTDB lineage: Bacteria > Bacillota > Clostridia > RUG12999 > RUG12999 > CAKVOK01. Next base: position 23,788 of record CAKVOK010000036.1, read on the forward strand.
CGGAATTCGGCGGAGAAGTGAGCAATGTGTATTCTTTCACAACGGCAAAAAATGAGAAAAAGAATACGAAAGAACTTGAATCGCTTCTTAACAATCTCGGAACAGGCTGGAAGCGTGTGGCGGAGGGAAAGCGTCCCGGAATGTATGAAGAGGGCGCCGTTGCGGAGCTTTCCGAAGCGGTTGACGAAGCGGAAACCGTTTTGTATAATAATGCGTCTAAAATGTTCAGCATCAAAAATGCAACGGCAAAATTGAACAATGCAATAAATGCTTTTAACAATAAGATGATTACGGAAAGCGTGGATTTGGGAGAATGGCTCAAGGATAAATCCTCATGGAATACGTCATCAAAGGAATTTACACAGGATTCCCTGCACCTTAAGGCAGAAAATGCCGGATATGGCAATGCGCAGCTTTCAAGAGGTCAGCTGCTGAAATTCAAGGCTAAGTTCGACCTTACCGGATTTCAGGGCTGGGGATTCAATCTGAGCGAAACGAACAAGGCATTTTGGGACGACACGGGATATTCTGTTGTTATAAAGAGAGATGTGTTCGAGATACAAAAGAGGTATAGGAGAAACGGTTCGCTGAATGCGGAAATGATAAAAACATTTGCGAACGAAGAAAGTATATTGACTTCAAATATATGGTATACGATAGAAACGGGAGTTATTTCGACAGCGATAGGACCGAGAATTGTTATTAAGGTTGACGGAAAAACAGTTGTGGATTATGTCGATACTTCGGAAAACTGCCCGGACGAACTCGGATATTTTTCGTTTTCCGATGCGTCGGGAGTTGACGGACTGTATATTGCCGGAGCTGATTATAAAACGGAATAATTGATTAAAACGGAGCTGAAAAAATATCGCTCCGTTTTGATTTGAAAGGGGAGTATGTTGATGAAATGCTTGATAAATAATGAAGAAAAAAACATAGGTGCAACCTCTGTTTTGACGCCGCCGTACAACGGTTACAGCGAATGTAAATATGTGATAAGCAGATATTATGACAGTATGAATATTGAACTGCAATATGACGAGGATATTGAAACGGCGATTGTACGTCCGATGTCGCTGAATGTAGAGTATACATATGATAAAAAGCGTATTTTTATTAAATCCGAAAAGGCGTGTAATCTTTCGGTGGAAATAAACGGCGGTACGGAGAATGCCGTAATGCTGTTTTTGACAGAACACAGGGAAGAGCCTGAAAGCAAATATACGAATATAATTCGGTTTGACGAGGGAATACATAACATTGATGAACTAAAAATCGAAAAAGACAACACGGCTGTTTATATAGATGAAAATGCTTTTGTAAACGGAAAAATCACGGTAAACGGTGCAGATAACTTTAAATTGTTCGGTATGGGTGTAATATCAATGAAAGATTATTTCCGGGGAATACCGGAGGAAATGACAAGGTGCGTGGATATACAAAACTGCAAAAATGCGGATATATCCGATGTTTGTATATTCGATTCGTGCAACTGGAGTCTGCGTATCAAAGGCTGCGAAAATGTAAAAATCAATAATGTAAAAATAATAGGCAGCAGAGGAAACTCCGACGGAATAGATGTCTGCGGCAGCAGAAATGTTCATGTAAACGGCTGCTTTATACGTACATATGACGATTCGTTTGTCGTAAAGGCGTTTGATGAGGGAAACGTTGAAAATCTGCTTTTTGAAAACAGCACGCTTTGGAACGATATGGCAAGACCTATGGAGGTCGGTGTGGAGCTTAGATGCGATTACGTCAGAAATGTGACGTTCCGCAATATAGATGTAATACATTCGTTCACAAGCTATCCGATGTTCGGTATACATCACGGCGACAGGGCAGATGTCGGTGACATATATTTTGAGGATATACGCATAGAAAATGCTCCCGGTGCGCAGCTGTTTGATTTCAGAATTACCGATTCCGTGTGGAATCAAGACAGCAAAAAAGGCAATATACATGATATTTATGTAAAGAATATTTCGCTTGTCGGCACGGAAAATTCGGATTTTCGTAATTTGCAGGCGAGAATTGAATGTTTCGACAGGAGCAGTTGTATAAGGAACGTAAGTATAGATAATATCACGGCATTCGGCAAAAAGGTATGTTCAAAAGAGCTGCTCGGACTTGCGGTAAAAGGCAATGTTGAAGATGTGATACTGCAAAATTCGGAGGAATTGGGAGAAGTAATTAATACAAAATTGGATATTGTAAAACCGTTTGTGTATAAAAATGACGGCAAATATCACGGCAAAATACGCTTGCTGGTCGAAAATAATACAGGTAATGCCAAAAAAGCAAAAGTCGGAATTAACGTATTTCCGAGATATAAAGCGGAAGCGGACGACGAATTTGAATGTCTTGTAAACAAAGATTTTGAAAAAGAATACGATATAGCACTTTTGCCGGGAAAATACGTGATAGAAAGCTTCGGTAATCTCGTTGAGTTTAAATCGGATATTTTGTATCTTGATTTGGAATATTTGCTTGATAAGAGCACGGATGCGGCGAGCAAACTGTATTTTAACAATTATTACGGCGATTGTGACGGGAATATACGCTTTGCGCTGAATAACGGATGGCTGGAGATGCGGTCAGAACTGCTGAAACAGTATAATATGGTTTTGTACACGGCTGAAATACCCGAAATGAAAAATAATCAAATGGTGTTTGCGGTCGAAGAAACGTATTTCGGTGAAGCACCGGCGGTGAAATGGGAAAACGGCGAATACGTTACGGCACCGGAAATAGGAAATCACTGGGAGATAACATATGTGTTTAAGAATCAGCCGGCGGTAAAACGGATAAAGACTACAGAGCTGCCGAAAAATGCGGACGGAATGATTAAAATTCCGCTTGAAGTTCTCGGAGTTGAAAATAAGTTTTTGCTTGAAGCAGAATTGAAAAAAGAAAACGGATATGCAATGCCGTATACCCTTTTCAGGTCAACGCTTCCGAAAGAAACGGCGCATATGTTTTGCGAATTTAAATGTAAAGGGGAATAGATATGCAGTATAAAGAGATTGCTGACAAAGGAAGATTTTTGTCGCCGTGCGGACTTACAAAAGATAAAATCAACCGTGCATTTGAAAATGCATTAAAGGTTATTGATAAAAATCTTTCGGTTTTTGATGTTAAATTCCCGTCGGAGGCAAGTCAAAATTATATGTATTCGCAATGGGATAACGACTGGGGCTGGGGACAGGGCTTCTGGACGGGAATTTTATGGCTTGCATATTCGGTGACAGGGGAGGATAAATACAGAAAGACGGCGGAAATGCAGATACCGAGTTTCGAAAAAAGAATTTATGAAAAAATAAATGTTGATAATCACGATATGGGCTTTTTGTATATTCCGTCGTGTGTTGCGGCATATAAGCTTACGGGAAATAAGAAGGCCGAAAAGGCAGCAATTGCCGCTGCGGACAATCTTATGCTGCGCTATCATGAAAAAGGAGAATTTATACAGGCTTGGGGAGAGCTTGATAAACAGGATTCCTACAGGCTTATTATAGATTGTCTGATGAATATACCTCTCTTGTATTGGGCTTCCGAAGTGAGCGGAAATATGAAATATGCGGAAGCAGCATACAGACATTATAATACAACGATAAAAAATATTGCAAGAGATGACGGTACGACATTTCATACGTTTTATTTTGATATACAGACGGGGAAACCTTTAAAGGGAGTAACACGCCAGGGAGCGGGCGATAATTCGTGCTGGGCAAGAGGTCAGGCATGGGGAATTTACGGTTCGATGCTTACGTATATGTATAAGAAAAACGAGGAAAGCATTCCGTTTTTCAAAAAAGTTACAAATTGCTGCCTGAATAAGCTTCCGAAAGATTATGTAGCATATTGGGATATGATATTCACCGACGGCAGCGGCGAAGAACGTGACAGCTCGGCAGCTGCAATCACTGTGTGCGGATTGCTTGAAGGAGCAAGGTTCTTAGACGATTCCGATGAAGATAAGAAAATTTATATCGGTGCTGCCGACCATATTATGGAATCGCTTATAGATTCATACACGACAAAGGACATAGATTCAAACGGATTGCTTATGCATCAGGTGTACAGCAAACCGGGAAACTGCGGCGTGGACGAGCTTAATATATGGGGAGATTATTTCTATACGGAGGCATTGGCAAGATACATTATCGGGAATGATTTTCATGCCTTTTGGTAGATGGTTCAAGCGGTAGCTTGTCGGGGCATTAAATCATCAGCAAATTCGCATTACACAAAAATTAGGCATTGAAAAATCTCATTAGGCTGATTTTTACGTTTTATTACTTCACACTTGAGAAGTTCTTTAACTTATGTTTTCCCGGTTCAAGCTCAATCGACTTTCCGCCGAGAATAAACGTTGCCGGTTTCGGTATATCAAATTCATAGCATATATCGTTTCCGCTTTTGTACCATTTTGAGCGGATTGTGCCGAACCGGGTATCAACGGAAGCCTCCGCCATATCAAGACGCCTATCCGCAATCGGTTTTAATATTATATGCTCAAATCCCGGCGCAGCTTCATCAACATTAATTCCCGCCACGGTTTCGTAAAGCCACGAAGCGACCGCTCCGTATGCGTAATGATTGAACGAATTCATATTATCGCTCCAGAAGCTGCCGTCCGCCCTCATTCCGTCCCAATGCTCCCATATCGTCGTTGCTCCCATATTCACGGAGAACAGCCATGACGGATATTCTTCACGAAGAAGCAGAGTATATGCAAGCTCCGCATATCCGTTCTTTGAAAGTGCGTCCAAAAGATACGGAGTGCCTATAAACCCCGTTTGCAGAGAATCCCCTGCCGAATGTATCAGTTCCGCAAGCCTTTTTGCCGTTTTCTTTCTGTCCTCCGCCAATCCGAAACAAAGCGCAAGCGCACATTCCGTTTGAGTTTCGTACTCGGCAAATCTGTTTCTGAACGCCTTGACAATATTTTCATAAAGCTTCTCATATTTCAGACTGTCAAGTTCCAGCACTTTAAGCGTTTTCACAAGCAATCCCGTTGAATATGCGTAATATGCCGACGCAATAAAATCGTCACGACTCGCCCCTTTATATTCTCCCTCGGCAGCGTCAAGTCCGAGCCAATCGCCGAAATGCCAATCACCTGTCCAAAGATATTCATCCGCACCTGCGCCATGCATATATTCGACCCAAGCCGTCATGCTTTCGATCTGTTCCTCCAAAACCTCCTTATCGCCGTATGTAAGATATATCTGCCACGGGCATATTACGGCGGCATCTCCCCAGCCTGCACTGCACCCATCTCCGAGCGGATTCGGAACGGTAAACGGAACGCTTCCGTTCGTGAGCTGTTCTGCTTTCAAATCTCTGAGCCATTTTTTGAAAAATCTTTGCACATCAAAGTTGTATGATGCCGTCTTTACAAAAACCTGTGCGTCACCCGTCCAGCCGAGCCTCTCGTCCCTCTGCGGACAATCCGTCGGAATATCGAGAAAATTACTTTTCTGTCCCCAAATCACATTGCTATACAGCTTATTTATTTTCGCATCGGAACACGAAAAATGTCCGATTCTTTTCATATCCGTATGAACGGCAATCGCCGTAAAATCCGCCGGGTTCATGCTTTTCGGCATTTCCTCTATGCGGATATACCGAAATCCCATAAACGTATGGTGCGGTTTATACGTCTGCACACCGTCACGGCATATATATTTAATATGCTGCTTGGCGCTGCGGAGATTGCCCGTGTAAAAATTGCCGTCTTTATCCAAAACCTCGGCGTGCGAATACGAAATCACATCGCCTTTTTTCGCATTCACCGAAAATTCCGCATAGCCCGTCAGATTCTGCCCGAAATCGAGAACCGTTTCACCGTTCGGCGTTTTTAAAACGGCTATCGGTTTAATCCTCTCATGTTCCGTCACATATTCGGATTCCTGCTGCGTAAGCAGATTTTTCGTGAAATGGTATTTATATACATTTCTGCGTTCTCTCGCTTCATATCCTGCGTCATATACTTCACCGTCATAAATTTCGCTGAAAAGTATTCCGCTTTTCGATTCCTCCCAAGCGGTATTTGTAACTATACTTTCCGCTTTTCCGCCGGTATACGATATATCAAGCTGCGCTATCAGTGCGGAAACTCCGCCGTATGTATCTTTAAATCCGTATTCGGTAAGCCTGCCCCTGTACCAGCCTTTGCCCACGGTAACCGCAAGTATGTTTTTATCCTTTATCAAATCTGTAACGTCATAGGTTTGATATAAATGACGGTATTCATACGAAGTCCAGCCGGGCGCCATAACGAAACCGCCGACCCTTTTGCCGTTAAGCCGTGCTTCGTATACGCCTGCCGCAGTTATGCTTATCACTGCTTTTTCCACCGTTTCGGCACATTCAAATTCTTTTATAAATATCGGGCATATATCCCCGTAATCCTCACGTGTTTTAATCCAATCCGCTTTTTCAAACATAGCTTTCCCTCCGTTTCATGATTATATTGTAACACAAATTTCAACATAAATCAATATACATAATATTCATTTTCGCATTTTATTTGTCTTTCAAATAAATTTTCAGATTTAAAGCCCCGAGTTTGCCTGCAAAAATTTAATAACAAAAAATTTATTCCGAAAAAAATCGCATATTTTCGGAATTTTTTTTAATTTCCTATTGACAAATCATCGATTTTGTGGTAAAGTATAATGCAGTGTGGTGTCTGTGGTATGAACGGAGGTTTTTATGTTTTTAGATTTTTACTCACGATACGGGAAAAGGTATATTAGAGTTTCTGAAGGATACAGAACTGTGATTGACGGGAAAAGTGTAACAAGAAAAAGAATTATTAAAAGTCTGGGAGCTGTTTCAACCTATGATGACGGTAAACCTGATTTTGAAAAACGATTGCGCGATTCATTTAAAGCCGGACAACCTTTGATTCCGGAATTACTGCCGTATATTTCTAAAGAGCCGTCAAAAGAAACTTATCATTTTACAATACATTCAAATACCGATGAATGTATCGGAAATCCTAAGCTTTTTGCTACTTGTATTTTTGACAAAATACTTGATGAGCTTGGTATTCGTTCTTTTGTTGGTACATTTAAAAATTATGATAATATCAAATACGATGTATTAGGATTCTTGAAACTTGCGATTTATGGCAGAATCCTTAATCCTGTTTCTAAAATTGCTACCGTAAATCAGAATGACAAGTATTATTCTCCTATTCTGTGCGGTGACTTTTATGAATACAACATCTACGATATGCTTGATTTTGTGGCTGAACACAAATCCGCTATTTTCAACAGGATTGACCTTAATATGCGTAGAACTTTCGGGAGAACGACAAATAAAATTTACTACGATGTAACCAACTTCTTCTTTGAAACAGATTTTGCAGACAAATATGAAGATGAGGAATGTAACACAGTTTACACCGGCTTAAGACAATTTGGTGTATCTAAAGAAAACAGAAAACAACCGATTGTTCAAATGGGATTATTGATGGATGAACAAGGTTATCCGATTTCAATAGAAACATTTAAGGGTAATACTCTTGACCATTTAACATTAGTTGATTCCTTTGAAAACTCAACAAAACAAGTAAAAGATTCAAGATACATTTTTGTTAGTGATAAAGGTATTGGCAAGGGAGACACTCTTAAATATGCTATACAAAACGGAAACGGATATATCGTAAGTAAAAGTGTTCGCAGTGCTACTAAAGAAGAAAAAGCATGGATTCTTGAAGCTGATTTTAATACATTTAATGATGCTTTTAAAATCAAGTCAAGAACATATGTTAAAAACTTTACTTTAAATAATGGCGCAATATTAAAATCATCTGAAAAACAGGTTACATATTGGAGCAAGAAATTTTACGATAAAGAATATGCAGAAAAGAAATCATTCTATGACTTTGTGAAAAAACTCATAGAAACACCGGAAAACTTTAAGATCTCCAAAATAGAATTCGGACTTTTCGGTAAGTATCTGAAAAAGGATTTAATAAATGAAAAAACCGGTGAAATCATAGATTCAAGGCAGCTAAAAGCAATTCTTGATATGGACAAGATAGAAATGGAATATAAATTGTTGGGATATTACTCAATAATCACATCCGAAACAGAGATGTCAGATGATAAGATAATTGAAATTTATCATAATCTTGTAGCCATTGAAGATGAATTCAGAATAATGAAAATGAGTTTGAACACAAGACCGATGTATGTTCGCAGCCCCAAGCATATAACAGCACATTTGACAATTTGTACTATTGCATTGCTGTTCATTAGAATTATTCAAAACCAACTAAAAGCCATTGATAAAAATATATCTGCCGAACGAATTCGAGAAGCCTTAAACAGTTGGCAAGTAGATAAATTAGCAGATGAATACTATAGATTTAACGGGTTACAAAACAAGGACTTAATAGATATACTAAGTGCTTTAGGGATAGAAATACCACAAAAGCTATACAGAATCGGCGAATTAAAGCATATAAAACAAACTATAACTTTTTCTATGTAGTGCGAAAATGTAGTGCGAAAAATCAAGAGATAAAAAACAGCATACATATGCGAGACAATCCTGAATTTTGTGTAAACTCTTTACAAGCTGTTGTTGCCATTAAAAAACGTGTCTATGAATTTGTTCTGCAAAGAAATGTATTTTCCCAAAAATTCATGCAGACTTTTCTGCGGTACGGTATTAAACCGCTTTTTTACTTCGCAATCCGGCATGGTACGGATTATTTCTTCAAAGGCTTCCTGTTTTTCATGAATACTTATGAGCCTGCATTGATAAACAAGCCATGCTGCTTCAAGGGGTGTAAATTTGTAATTGATTTTTTCGAAATATTCCCGTATATCGTTTGAATTAATAAACGATGTGATTTTCATTGTTGCACCAACTTTCTTAATATTTGTTTAATTTGCTGTTTTCGGCTATGTTGCTTTCATGTTTTGATTTCCTCCTTTTTTATAAAAATGCCCGGTATGCACAAATATATTATATATTTGGAAACTGCGATTACCCGAAAAATCATAAATAAAAACTTGATTTGCGTTATACTGATGATATTAAAAAACGCAATTTGTGTTTTTCGGAGGTGGATGTATGCACAGAAAAATATATGCAAAACTACTTGCATGGAAAAGACGGAACGGGACAAATGACTTAACGGTATAGTTTTTCTGCCTCTTTACATGACAATGCTGCAAGGGAAATTTTGAATTTGGTGTAAGCCTGAAATCTCTCTTAATTTTTGCATTTAGACCCATTTGTGTGAAACGATAGTTTCAGCGGAGCATTAAATCATTTGCAAAGTACAATCAAGTACAGGAAAACTGAAAAATAATTTAAAAAGGTACGGATAATTTCGTGAAAGCGAATTGTCCGTACCTTTTTATACTAAAATATTGAGAAATCAGCCAATTTATGATAAAATAATATGGTATTAATAAATTATCATTATATATAAGGAGAGAAAGAATGAGGAGAATAACAAAGAAATTAATAGAGAAGTTTGAAAGGTATCTTGCAGAAGAGGAAAAGTCGGCGGCGACATCGGAAAAATATATGCGGGATATAAGGAAGTTCAAAAAATGGATTGAGAAAAAGGATATAGACAAGCCGGCGGTATTGGAATACAAGAGGTTTTTGGAAGATAATTATGCGCCGTCGAGTGTAAATTCGATGTTGTCATCAATAAACAGTTTTTTTGAATTTAACGAGTGGTATTGCTGCAAAGTAAAGACGCTGAAAATCCAGAAGCGGACGTTTGCGGAGGACGAAAGGGAGCTGACGAGGAGTGAATACGAACGGTTGCTGAAAGCGGCGAAGAACAACGAAAACAAACGGCTGTATTACCTCATGCAGACAATATGTTCAACGGGGATAAGGGTATCGGAACTGAAATTCATAACGGTCGAGGCGGTACAGACCAAGCAGGCGGTCATAAACTGCAAAGGAAAAATAAGAGTAATACTTTTACAAAACAGTTTGTGCAAAATATTGAGTCAATACATAAAAGAAAGGAACATAAAAAAGGGAAGTGTATTTCAGACAAGAAGCGGCAGACCGCTTAACAGGACGAATATATGGGCGGATATGAAGAAGCTGTGCAAGATGTCCGGAGTATCGGAGAAAAAAGTATTTCCGCACAATCTCAGGCATTTATTTGCAAGGACGTACTATTCGCTGCAAAAGGATATTGTAAGGCTTGCGGATATACTGGGGCATTCAAACATTAATACAACGAGGATATATACAATGGAATCGGGAAGCGTTCATAGAAAGCATATGCAGAAAATAGGACAGATACTTTTGAAGACATAATTCTCATTATGAAATAGAGTATATAACATAATTCTCATTATGTTGTAAATAACAAAAACCGAAATATTACGTATGATACGCAATACAGACATATTATAACACAATAAAAGTAATTTGTCAATACAATAAACAAATTTTGTGTTAATTTGTAACATTTAGCTATAAAAAAGAGAATTTTAGACATGAAAATCAAGCCAATGTTAAAAAAATTTTTTTGCATTGGCTTAATTTGTTGTACCATTTTTACAAACAAATACAAGTTTGCATAGTATTATTTTAAATTGTTGCAGCAGCCGGGAGGCTGCATTTTTCGTTATGTATGACATAATGAGAATTATGTTGTAAATAATTTTTTAAAAATCCAATCAATCGTTTGAAAGGGGGCTCTTTGCGTGTATCCGGATAAGGAAGAACGAAAACAGAATATGCTTGCTGTCATATTTAAAGTGTATGTGAGCAGGGGACTTGAAAATACAAGCATGAGAAATGTTGCAGGCGAGCTCAGAATAAATATTTCAAGTCTGTATGATTATTTCAAGTCGAAAGAAGAAATGGTAATTGAATGTGCGAAATTCTATATGGAACAGCTGAAAGACAAATTCAGCGAAGAATTTGCCTATATAGCACCGGATTTGAAAACAGAGGTTAAGAACGTTTTCAACATTCTTGTAAATGAAAAACGAAACTTGAGATTCATATATCAGGTTATTTCGAGCCCTATGTACGGAGAAAGGGGACGTGCGGAGCTGGAAAGGATATATCTCGAATATATGAAATATTCGGATAAGCTTGCAGCAGCATACGGCATAGACCCTGAAAGGTTTGAAGAAGCATTTCTTCTGTTTATTGCTACGGTACACGACTTTTGTCTGTGGGATAATGAGGATTTTGTTAATAAAAAATTAAAATGTATTTACTATCTGATTGATAAGGAGCTAAGCTTAAATGAATGAACGAGAAGAAATGATGCTTGAAGAGGATACTATAGATTTAATAGAATTGCTTAAAGATATCTGGCATCATAAAATAATGATGATACTGCTGATGTTGGTATGTGCGGGAGCTATGTTTGCGAATATGACGTATCTCACGGCAGATACATATACAGCCGAAGGGATTTTGTATATCAGCAACAAGAAAGAAGCGATGATGGATTATGAAGTAATTCAGAAGAATGATATAGACACATCAAGGTCGCTCAGTACAACATACATAGAGATATTGAAAACGGCATCGTTCATTGATGATGTTGCGGAAAACACGGAAAAATACACAGGCGAGCAGCTGAAAAAAATGGTCAAGATAGAATCGATAAACGAAACCGAGCTTTTGAGGATAACGGTGACGGCGGATAACGGATATGACGCATACAATATCGTAAATATAATACTCGAAAAAGCGCCGAACAAGCTTACAGGGATATATAAGAACGGTGAAGTGGAGATAGTAGACCCGCCGAAATTCCCGGAAATGCCGGACGACAAGGGAGTTATAGTGAAAACCCTTATAGGAGCAGTGATAGGGTTGTTCCTCGGAGCGTTTATTGTATTCATCAGAAGCTTTTTTGATACGAAGGTCAGAAGTGCGGAGATGGCGGCAAAGAGATATAACGTATCTGTTTTGGGAGAACTGCCGGAGTAAAATAAAATGATTGGAGAAGCGGAAGATGAGTCGAAAAAAGAAACTGGCAAAAGCGGAAAATGAAAGTCTGCGCCGTATAATAAATGACGAAACGGATTTTGAAACGGTTGAAACGTATAAATCAATCAGAACGAATATAATGTTTTCCATGGCAAAATCCGAACAGGGAAAAGTAATAGTAATAACAAGCTCAATGCCGAACGAGGGCAAAACAACGGCAAGTATAAACCTGGCGATAACGTTCGCACAGATGGGGGCAAAGGTGTTGCTTATAGACTGCGACCTCAGAAAAGCAAGAGTACACAGGTATCTTGACATAGAACGGGGAAAAGGACTTACAAATGTGCTGTGCGGATTCGAGGAGTTTAATAAGGCAGTCAGAAGAAATGTGAGGGAAAACCTCGATTGTCTGACGAGCGGAGATATACCGCCGAATCCTGCGGAGCTGCTTGAAACACCGGAATACGGCAAGCTGCTTTCGGATCTTAAAGAAAAGTATGATTATATATTTGTGGATACGCCGCCCATAACGGTGGTAACGGATGCAGCAATTGCCATGAAGCAGAGTTCGGGAGCGATTGTTGTAATCAGACAGAATGTTACAAGCTTTGATTTGCTTGACGTGACAATGAATAATATAACAAAATCGGGTGCGAAGATGCTTGGGTTTATCGTACTCGGAACAGATGAAAAAACTAAGAAGTATTACGGAAAGAAGAAATACGGCTATAAATACGGTTACAAGTATAAATATTCATATAAGTATTCGTATAAATACGGAGATGATAAGCCCGGCGAGTAGGTGAGTGAATGATAGACATACATACACATGCGCTTCCGGGAATCGATGACGGTGCAAAGGACGAAGAGGAAAGCCTGAAGATGCTTCATGAGAGTTATGTGCAGGGGGTCGGAATGTGCTTTCTGACGCCGCATTGCGAGATTCATTCGGAAAGTGCAATAACTGAATTTGTTGAAAAAAGAGCGGAATGTTTTGAAAAATTGAAAAAGTATCTGAATGATGAAGAAGAAATTCCGGTGCTGAAGCTTGGTGCAGAGGTATATTGCGACCATGATATAAGCAGGCACGAGGATATAGACAAGCTGTGCCTTGAGGGAACGAACGATATTCTTGTGGAGTTTCCGCCGATGGCGGTGTTTGAATGGCTGCCGGAATGTATTCACAATCTTAACGTGAGGAAGATGAGGGTAATTATAGCACATATAGACAGGTATCCGAAGTATGAGAAGATAATGGAAGAGCTTAGGGATATGAATATTGTCTATCAGATAAATGCTTCAAGACTGCTGACGATAAACGGAAGAAGGCTTGTACGCAGGATATTGCGGCATGACGAAAGATTTGTAGTTGCGTGCGATATGCACAATACGACGTCACGGCCGTGCAGAATGGGGAAGGCAAAGGAAACTGCGGCGA
>CAKVOK010000037.1 GCA_934792465.1 uncultured Clostridia bacterium
TACTTTTTGACAATAGTCCACGTTAAGGCAAAAATAATATAAATAATTAAAAATATTCGTCTTTTTGCACAAAATTTTTAAAACATATTGCTTTTTTAGGAAATATATGCTATAATTATTATGTAAAAAAAGAACTGTCAAAAAGTATACCTTTTGACAGTTCTTTTTTTATCCGATATTCACGAAGTCGGCGGTAAAACGCGGATTCGCTCATCTCGCATTTCTCCAAAATCTTTTTTAACGGGATTCTTTTCCTTTCCCATTGTTTAATCAGCGACACGAAATCGTCGGGCAAATCCTTTTACGGCCTACCGAAGCACACCCCCTTTGCCCTTGCTGCGATTATTTCGTTTTGTGTTGCGAAAGACAATATTTGAAGCACCAATCCATTAAGGAAAGAGTTGGCTGTGTGAGGAAGATTCAGCCGGAAAGATATAAGGATATAGGAATATATAATGCGAATCCGGACGCAAGATATTTAAGGGAATTTTGTCCGCACGACGAGTTGGCGAACACATTTCTCGAAAATGCATTTGAACGCCCGAGACTTTCGGCAGTCATTAATATAAAATGAGCGGGACGCACAAACAAAAAATTATATAAAATGACAAAAAAATTAAAAATACTTGATTTTTGAAATAGATTATGTTATACTATTAATATAATATTACATATTATTTTTTTAAATAAAAATTGTATACAATTTAAAGGAGCGATTAAAAATGAGTCTTTTTATGGACAGAATTAAAGAAAGAGCAAAAAAAGACAAGAAAACCATTGTTCTTGCCGAGGGCGAAGAAATCAGAACAATCGAAGCGGCCGACAAGGTGCTTAAAGAGGGTATTGCAAACCTTATTTTGCTCGGAAACGAAGATGTAATCAAGGAAAAAGCCAAAGGCTACGACATTTCCGGAGCGAAGATTATAAACCCCGAAACTGCCGACAACTACGAAGAAATCTGCGAGCAGTTCACGGAGCTCAGAAAAGCTAAGGGAATGACAATCGAAAAAGCAAGAGAAACGATTAAAAACACCCTTTATTACGGCTGTATGCTTGTTAAAAACGGTCTTGCGGACGGCATGGTTGCCGGTGCGGTAAACTCGTCCGCCAACGTTATGCGAAGTGCTCTCCAGACTGTTAAAACAGCCCCGGGAACAAAGCTTGTATCGGCATTTTTTATGATTTGCGTGCCCGACTGCGAATATGGTGAAAACGGTACGTTTGTATTCGGCGACAGCGGTCTTGTTATGAATCCGAATGCGGATGAGCTTTCGGAAATCGCAATTTCTTCCGCAATGAGTTTTAAAAATCTTGTGGAAGCAACTCCGAACGTGGCACTTCTGTCTTTTTCGACAAAAGGCAGTGCAAAAGATCCGCTTGTAGACAAGGTTATAGAAGCTACAAAGCTTGCACAGGAAAAACGTCCGGATATAAATATAGACGGCGAACTCCAGCTTGACGCTGCGATTGTGCCTTCCGTAGGCGCTTCAAAAGCACCCGGTTCAAGCGTTGCCGGCAAGGCAAACGTTCTTGTATTCCCGGATTTGAACGGCGGAAACATAGGTTACAAGCTTGCTCAAAGACTCGGCAAGGCAGAAGCATACGGACCTATAACACAGGGAATCGCAAAGCCTATAAACGACCTTTCCAGAGGCTGTGTCGCAGATGATATAGTCGGTGTTGTAGCGATAACATCTGTTCAGGCTCAGGCTCAGGCGAAGCAGTAAGGAGGATTCTCAATGAAAATTTTGGTAATAAATGCAGGAAGCTCATCTCTTAAATATCAGCTTATAAATATGGACGATAAGTCTGTAATGGCAAAGGGTCTTTGCGAAAGAATCGGTCAGGAGGGTTCGCTTCTGAAATTCACGCCGAACGGCGGTGAAAAGGTTGAAATCAAAGAATATATGCCCGATCACACAAAGGCTATCCGTATGGTGCTTGATGCACTTTGCAACAAGGAATACGGCGTAATAGCAAATCTGAACGAAATTACGGCTGTAGGTCACAGAATCGTTCACGGCGGAGAAGTATTCAGCAAATCCGTGCTTATAACTGACGAAGTTAAAGAGCAGGTTAAGAAATGTTTCGACCTCGCTCCGCTTCACAATCCGGCAAATATCATAGGTATTGAAGCCTGTGAAGAAGCTATAGGCAAGGATATTCCGCAGGTAGGCGTATTCGATACGGCATTCCACCAGACAATGCCCGATTATGCTTATATGTACGGTATTCCGTACAATTATTATGAAGAGAATAAGATAAGAAGATACGGCTTCCACGGCACATCTCACAGATATGTGACGGAACGTGCTGCGGCTATGCTCGGCAAGGATAAAAAAGATATAAAAATAGTTACGTGTCATCTCGGAAACGGTTCTTCACTCACGGCTGTTGACGGCGGAAATTCCGTTGATACGACAATGGGACTTACACCGCTTGCAGGTCTTATGATGGGTACGAGAAGCGGTGATATTGACCCGGCTATAATTACATTTGTTATGGATAAATATAACATGACGGCGGAAGAGGTTCTGAACGTGCTGAACAAAAAGTCGGGTGTTGAGGGTATTTCCGGTGTAGGCAGCGACTTCCGCGATTTGGATAACGCTTCAAAGGCAGGAAACAAGCGTGCACAGCTTGCAGTTGATATGTTTGCATACCAGGTTAAGAAATACATAGGCGCATATGCTGCCGCTATGGGCGGAGTAGACGCAGTTGTATTTACAGCCGGCGTAGGCGAAAACGACAGTGTTGTACGTGCAAAATCCGTTGCAGGTCTTGAATTTATGGGAATTAAAATCGACGCAGAAAAGAACAAGGTTCGCGGCGAGGAATGTGATATTTCCGCAGAGGGTGCGACAGTGAAAACGCTTGTAATTCCTACAAATGAAGAATTAATGATAGCAATGGACACTGTAAGTGTTCTTGAAGGCTGATAATATGGCTTTATAAAAACACACAGACCGCATAAAGCAAGGGCATTGTCTTGCTTTTGCTCAGTTTGCCCATTCTGCACTATTTTTCTAAAGCCATGGGAGTTGCGGTAAAATGAAATTCATTTTACTACAACTCCTTTTTTAAAGGAGAAGCATATGAAAAAAGTTCTTATAACCGGTGCGTCAAGGGGCATCGGACGTGCTGCGGTACTGATGTTTCATGAAAACGGATATGACGTAATCGCAAATTATAATAAAACCGAAATAAAAGACCTTGAAAAAATCGGTATTCGGTCGGTGAAAGCCGATGTGTCCGATTTTGAACAGGTAAGGCATATGTTTGATAAAATCGGCGGTGTTGATATTTTGCTAAACAACGCCGGAATAGCCATGCAGAAAATGCTCTGCGATACAACGCCGCAGGATTGGGATAAAATATTCGGGACAAACATGACAGGTATGTATAACACCGTGAAATGTGCCATGGATTATATGGTGAATCAAAAGTACGGAAAAATTATAAATATTTCTTCTATGTGGGGGATAACGGGCGCTTCGTGCGAGGTTGCATATTCCGCATCAAAGGCGGCGGTTATCGGGTTTACAAAGGCACTGGCAAAGGAACTCGGGCCGTCAAATATATGTGTGAATTGTGTTGCCCCGGGGGTTATAGATACGGATATGAATAAAAATCTCGGTGACGAAACGAAAAAAGAGCTTGCGGAAGAAACTCCTCTTTGTCGTTTGGGGACGGATATTGATGTTGTAAATACGATATTATATCTCGCTTCGGATAAAGCGGATTTTATAACGGGACAGGTTATAAGCGTAAACGGCGGAATAGTAATTTAAATATAATTATAGGGTTCGGCAGTCATATATTAAAAAAGATGAATTGAAACAGATGTGGAAATTCATTTGAAAATAAATATTGCTTTATGCTATGAACAAGCTTAGCCATTCGACGTATACGCATACGGGTACCGAAAACAAGGCAAAGTCTTGCTTTTGGCACCCGAAAATGTCAGACAATCGGAAACCGAACTCTTAATGCTTTATGGGGGTATCTTCGTTGCAGCCCCGGCAATATATACCGGCTGAGGGATTGTAAAGCTGCGTATGTGCAGGCATTATTTGACTACGTATCTGAAATCTATAAAGCAGTAGAGCCGTGCAAAACTGTATTCTTTTCCGTCCGGCAAAGTTCTTATGCCGTTCGCAAATACATCGCCTCCGCCCCGTTTGACTGCCAAAGAGTCTTCGGTGTATTTCATGACATTCTTAAATGCAGACGTGCCGAGCGGTGCAGGGTCAATCCTTTCGTGCCTGAAATTTTCATACGGAATTACGGCAAGCACACGTCCGTCATCATCAATTAAAATATGTTTTGCGGCATCCGTAGGATAGTAATATCCGTTTATTTCCGTATGTCCGAATTCTTTGCTGTCGAAATCCGATGCTGTGCCTATTACGGCTCTTTCATTTTTTGTGTAATAGCTCTGCGGATTGTATTTGTCAGCCGTGTCAATGTTTACAGGCGCACATACAACGGCATCATATTTCCCGTCCGCATTGTATTTTCGTATTTCTATATTTCCGAGCAGGTCTGTATATATCCTGTCGTCAAAATCTTCTGCGATATAATAATTTTTTATTCTTATCAGCATTCCGCACGGAATATATGTGCTGTCGTTTACTATAAGTGCAGGGTGAGTTGTGGTTCGTGCACCGTCTATGGACATTATTCTGTATTCCGAATCTTTGTTAAAGGCGATGCCGTTTTGATTTATAGCGATATAGGCTTCGATAATGCCGTATCGGAAATCGGTAAAGCTTATTTTGATGTTTCCGTTATCATAGGATATATTGCTGTCATCAACGCTGCATATATTCATGATTTCACGCAGCGGTACGTAAACTTCGCTTTCGTATATGAAAGGCTGATTTTTTAATTGCCGAACCGTGCCGTCATAGAGAATTTCAACGGCATTTTCCGGCGGAACGCCAATCGCCGCCGTAGCAATACCGGCGCATAGCATTGCCGTGGTGATTACAGCGGTCATGATAAAAAGCGCAGTTTTTGAAAACACGTTTTTTGAACGTATCTTTGCAAATCTGTTTTGCAATGTTTTTTTGTCGGAACTCATTTTTGTTGTGTATAAATTTTCAAGCATGATTTTCTCCTTTCTCGTTATGCTCCGCAAGATAGTTAATTGTAAAATGTTGTGGCTTATGATTTTGTACAGTTTTTTCAATAGTTTACAACCCTTCCACCACTAACGTGGTCCCCCTCCCCTTACACAGGGGAGGCGTTAGTCTGTGCCGCTGAATAAGGTTTTGCACGGACCTCGATAGGCTCCCCTGTGTAAGGGGAGCTGGCGGCGTAAGCCGACTGAGGGGTTGTAGGTTTGCACATACTTCCGTAGGCGTGCCTTGGTAGAGCTGGCGGCGTAAGCCGACTGAGGGGTTGTGGGTCTGCGCATACTTATGCTTTAGCTGAATTATCTCATTTCATTTGATAGCTAAGTTGTTTATTGCGAAACAGCTAAATTAAATTCGCCTTTATAGCGTGTGTAACACATTTAGCTCGCCGACAGGCGAATTTAGCTATATGAATTATCCAATTTTGCAATTATTCTCGTTATGCTCCGCAAGAAGCAGAATAGTTTTCATATAAAGCGTCCGTTCTTCCTCCGTCATGTTTTTCGTCACCGCCATATCGCATGATACCTCGCACGCTTCGCTCAGATTGGCACAAAGCAGATAAACAAGCGGATTGAACCAGTGAACGGCGTTTATGAATACGGAAATCCATTTCACAAGCAAATCTTTTCTCATGTAATGCGTCAGCTCGTGCAAAAACACCATTTTCAGCCGTTCTTCCGGAATCTTGCGGCACGGAATATAAACAGTCGGGAAAAATACGCCGACAAGCAGAGGAGAATCGGTGTTTGCCGATACTCTTATTT
The DNA here is from genome assembly GCA_934792465.1 of uncultured Clostridia bacterium. Classification (GTDB taxonomy): domain Bacteria; phylum Bacillota; class Clostridia; order RUG12999; family RUG12999; genus CAKVOK01. The sequence continues at coordinate 5,909 of CAKVOK010000037.1, forward strand.
TAACCTTTCTTTTTATGCCAAGCTCCCGTTTGGCATTTTCAAAAATTTCGTTTTCCGAAATCTCCGCCGAATTTTTCTTCATCTTCGATATGTATGCCGTATAGCTTGCCGCAACGAAAATCAAAAATACGCATACTCCGCCGAACCAGATATATGACGTAACGGCGGACAGCCGTATGGGAACATTCGGCGTGAAATACGGCTCTTTGTGTTCTGCCGGAGTGTTCGTATCGCCGGGAGTATTTTCGACCGTTTCGGTCGGCGGAATTTTCGGTTCAACCGCTTTCGGCAGAGCGGAAACAGCGGAAATTTTCTGCGCCTGACCCTGCGGAATCAGCTTGTATACCGGTACAATCATCAGGATAAGCACGGCAAACCATACGCAGTATTGCCACCGTGCCGGCAGCTTCTTTGAGGTTATCGGCTTAAATGCCAGAAGCAGAGAGATTACCGCAAATCCGAATATGCTCAGCATGAGAACCGTTTCAAAAATTTCGTACAAGGGTATCACTCCAAATCAAACATTTCTTTCAGCTCCGATATGTCCTTTTTTGAAAGTTTCTTGTTTTCGTACAGCGCCGCAACGAGGTTTTTCACGGAACCCTTGTAGAGCTTCGACAGGAAATTTTCCGTTTCGCTCAAATCGTAGTCGCTTTGTTTGAGAATCGGAAAGTATAAATTTGTATTTCCTTTCTTCTCGCAGCCGATAACGCCCTTTTTTAATAACCTCTGCAAGAACGTTGAAACCGTGGACGGTGTCCAGTCGTTGCCGTCAAGTTTTTTTACGACATCGGAAACCGTCATTTTCCGTTCCGTACTCCACAAAATTTCCATTATGCGGTATTCGGAATCCGTTATTGTTTGTTTTGTATTCATTGTCCATCACTCCAATTACAAATGTAGCTACAATGACATTATAACATGTTCAGCTACATTTGTCAAGACTTTTTTAATAAAAATATTATAAATAAAAAAAACTATTGCATTTGTATTGCTTTTGTGGTATAATAATTACAGAATATTCATAACTAATGAATAATTATATTGTCTGCGGTTGGTGATGCACTTGAATATTTCAATACTTGCGAATTTAAAAAAAGATATAAACGGAGCGGTTCTCCACAGCGTTGTAAATGAATTTAAAGGAAAAGCGGAGCTTAAGATTTTTTGCGACGCCGCCGAAAAGTCGGCATATGACGGCTGCGATGCGGTTGTGGTGCTGGGCGGCGACGGCACGATTATCAGAGCAGCGAAAAACGCAGCGCCGCTCGGTATTCCGGTTTGCGGTGTGAACCTCGGAAAGATAGGGTTTCTTGCCGCTGCGGAGGTTACGGAAATAAAGAAGCTTGCCGAAAGGATTCTTTCGGGAATATATAAAATAGAAAAAAGAATGATGCTCGAAGTCTGCCTTTGCACCCCAAAGGAAAAACGGACGCTCGGATTTGCGCTGAATGACGTTGCCATAGGCAGGGGCGCATATACGAAGATGATAAAGCTGATTTTCAGTGTAAATAACGATTTTCTGGACAGCTATATGGCGGACGGAGCGGTTATAAGCACGCCCACGGGTTCGACGGCGTATTCGCTGTCTGCCGGAGGACCTGTTGCGGAGCCCAACATGGATTTGTTTTTGCTGACGCCGATATGCGCATACGATTTGCAGACGAGAAGCATGGTTCTTCCTCCCGATGTCACGCTCGGAATAGCAATATCGGGCAAGCAGGACGCATCGGCAATATTATCTCTTGACGGTCATGAAGATATAAGCATAATGCCGGGAGATAAAATTATAATAAAAAAATCGGATTATTATGCACAGTTTGTAAGCCTCGGCGACAGAAGCTTTTACAGTGTATTGAGAAAAAAACTCGGCAGAAAGTAGGAATCGGATATGAATAAATATGAAAGACACTCGCAAATACTCCAGATTATAAAAGAAAATGTAATACAGACTCAGGAGGAACTTGCAAAGAAGCTGAACGAAATGGGCATTTATGCCACACAGGCGACAATTTCGAGAGATATACGCGAGCTGCGGCTCATCAAAGTTTCAAACGGCGGAGATGTGTATAAATATGCAACTACGGCGGGAGAAGCGGCGTTCAACCTGGAAAGCAGGCTGAAAACAGTTTTTTCGGAATCGGTAATCAACGTTAATACCGCAAAAAATATTATTGTTATAAATACGCTCGCCGGAATGGCGCAGGCTGCGGCAAGCGCCGTGGATTCCACGGGTTATCCGGAAATCTTGGGTTCGATTGCCGGCGACGATACCATAATCGTTGTGGTGAACGATGAGAAAAACGCCGCAAAGATTTGCTCAAAGCTTAAAATGATGATTAAATAAATGTAAAATTTCGTAAAGTAGGAGGGGATTTTTTGCTGCTTTTTATAGACATACAAGACGTAGCCGTAATAAAACGGGCAAAAATTGAATTTTCCGACGGACTGAGCGTGCTTACGGGCGAAACGGGTGCGGGAAAATCCATAGTCCTCGACGCTATAGGAATGATAAGCGGAGGCCGCACCGGCAGGGATATTGTCCGCAGCGGCTGTGCGAAAGCAAAAGTTTCCGCACTTTTTTATCCGGAAGAATCCGAAAACGAGATTTTGGAAGAATTCGGGATAGAAAAAGCGGAGGACAATACATTGCTTGTGCAGAGAGAAATCTCTGCGGACGGCAGGGGTACGGTGCGTATAAACGGTTCGCTTTCTTCCGTGACGGTGCTTAAAGAGATAGGGTCAAGATTAATAAATATTCACGGTCAGCAGGATACGGCGGTTTTGTATTCCTCAGACCGTCATATTCATATTTTGGACGAATTCAGCGGAATGGAAAAAACCAAGCTGAAAGAATTTGCGGATAAATTCACGGAATTTAATAAGCTGAAAAAGACGGTCGGGGAGTTTGAAGAGCTTAAGGCGAAACGTGCTTCGGAAACGGATATTCTGGAATATCGGATAAACGAGCTTAAGGCACTGGCACTGAAAGAAAACGAGGAAGCGGAGCTGAAAGAAAAAGCGGAGCTTCTCGAAAACAGCGAAGAGATAATCGACAGCATCGCCAAGACTGCCGATTTGCTTTCGGACGGCAGACAAAACGCCGTGGATTTGCTGAACGAGGCAGTCGGCACAATGTCGAAAATCTCCGATTACAGCGGAGAACTTTCGGCACTTTATGAGCAGCTGTGCGATGTTTCGTATCAGCTCGGCGATATTTCAAGAAATATCAGATATTATGCGGAGGATATAGACTATTCGCCGCAGGAGCTTCGGGATATAAATGAAAGACTTGATGAAATCAACAGATTGTGCGTGAAATACCGCTGTTCGTCGGAATCGCTGAAAAATGTCCTTGCGGAAGCGGAGGAACGCCTTGCGAAGCTCGAAAACGCCGAAGCGGACGAAACGGAAGCGAAAGAACGCCTCGAAAAGCTGAATGCGGAGATTTCCGCATTGGCGGACGAGCTTCACGAGACAAGGCTTGCGGCGGCGAAAAAATTTGAATCCGCAATGGAAAAAAATCTTGCGGAGCTTAATATGCAGGGAACGAGATTCAAAGTGCTTATTTCGGATACCGAGTTTAACTCATACGGACGTGACAGCGTGCAGTTTATGATTTCCGCAAATGTCGGCGAGGATTTGAAACCGCTTTCCAAGGTGGCGTCCGGCGGTGAGCTTTCGCGTATTATGCTTTCGCTGAAAACTCTCGATACCGAAAAAGGAAAAACATATATATTTGATGAGATAGATACGGGAGTCAGCGGAATCACGGCGGAAAAGATAGCCGCAAAGCTTACGGAAGTATCAAAACATAATCAAACGATAATAATAACACATAGTCCGCAGATTGCCGCTGCGGCAGACCATCATTATCTTATAGAAAAGAATGCGGACGGCGGCGAAACCGTTACGAGCGTAACAAAGCTGAATACGGACGAGCGGATTGAAGAGCTTGCGAGAATAGGTGCGGGCAGCAATATAACGGCGGCTGCACTGGAAGCGGCAAAAGAGCTTTTGAACAGAAAAAAACAGTAATCAGAAATGGAGATTAAATATGTCGGAAGTATATATTTTCGGGCATAAAAGCCCCGATACGGATTCAATATGCGCCGCAATTGCATATGAAGAACTGAAAAACAAAACGGAAGAAAATAATTATATTGCGTGCAGAATAGGCAGTATAAATAAGGAAACACAATATGTTCTGGATAAATTCGGCGTAACGAAGCCGCCGCTTATAGAGGACGTGTATCCGCAGATACGCGACGCCCAGTATTACCCGGTTGTGCCGCTGAAAGAAACGGACACGATAAAGACGGCGTGGCACCGCATGAAAGAAACGGAGCTTACGCTTGTGCCCGTTGTGGACGGCGAGGGCATTATGTCGGGTATAGTTTCTTCACAGGATATTACGGAAGCGTATATAGAGCTTGTTGACCCGTGCTTTTTAAAGACGTATTCGATAAGCATGAAAGATGTTTCCGATACACTCGGCGCACAGGTGCTGTGCGGAAACCCTACAGACGGGGATATTCCGGAACAGTTTGTTGTTTATAACCACCTCGGGCAGCATATACATGCGGGCGACCTCATGGTAGCCGGCTCGGACGTGCGCTGCGTGAACGAATGTATAGACAGTATTGCACGGTATATTATAATATCGGGAAACTTCTCATATTCGGAGATTGAGAAGATAAAGGAACTCGGAATTTTAAGAGGAAAAACCGTGATTTATATAAATGAATCCATTTTTGCGATAACACGCATAATCGCCCAGGCACTGCCTGTTAAAAGCGTAATGAAACAGCACGATATTGTGGCTTTCAGCCCAAACGGAAAAATTGACGATGCAGCGGAACTCATGCTTCGCCACAGATACAGATATTTCCCCGTTGTGGACGCTCTTTACAGACCTCTCGGACTGATTTCCAGACGTCATCTTTTAACGTATAAACAAAAACAGGTTATACTGGTGGACCACAACGAAAAGGGACAGACGGCGGACGGCATAGAAAAATCCGCAATACTTGAAATCGTAGACCATCACAGACTCGGAGATTTGCAGACGGGAAAGCCGCTTTTCGTAAACTGCAAGGCGGTAGGCTCGACGTGTACCATTGTTGCGGAGCAGTTTAAGCTCAAGGGAATCGAGCCGACGGAGAAGACTGCGGCGCTTATGCTTTCCGCAATAATATCCGATACGCTTTTGTTCCGTTCGCCGACTTGCACGCAGCAGGATAAGGAAACGGCGGAATACCTTGCACAAATATGCGGACTTCCGCTGTATGAATACGGACAGGAAATGCTCCGTGCCGGCGCAAGCATAGACAGCTATACGGACGATGATATTATTCACAACGATTCAAAATTGTATGAGATAGGCAGATATAAGATAAGCACCTGCCAGATACTCACAACGGATATAAGCAACGTGCTTTGCAGGCTGGACGGAATCGAAGCGGCAGCGCATGAATATGCCGCACGCAAAGGCTTCGACTGCATATTGCTGATTGCTACGGATTTCATACGCTACGGTTCGCAGATATTCGCATTCGGAAACGAAAGTCAAAAAATTTTGGAGGCACTTGGCGTTTCGGATGATAAAAGTGCATTTTTGGACGGAGTTATTTCGAGAAAAAGCCAGATAATTCCGCAGCTTGTTCTGAACCTGAGAAAGTGAAAAAATATGTATTATAACAATGAAATTTCGGAATTTATAAATACGCTCGGCGTAAGCGACTTCGGGTTTTGCAATATAGAAAATTTTAAGGACGGTTCGCTGCTCGGCGAATACCCCGGCAGCGGAAGCCTGAATTATGCGGTGTCGATTGTGATAAAGCTTTCGGATGCCGTGATAGACGGGATAACGGACGCCCCGACACATTCGTATTTTCATCATTACAGAACAGTAAATACGCATATAGATAATGTGCTGCTGAAACTCGGGATGTATGTGGAAAGCAAAGGCTATAAATATATACCGATTGCGGCATCGCAGAGCATAAACGGAATGCAGGGGCTTTTTCAGCATAAGACAGCCGCAAGGCTCGCAGGGCTCGGCGGAATCGGCAAAAGCGGTCTTTTCGTTTCCGCAAAATACGGTCCCCGTGTGCGGCTCGGTACCCTCGTTACCGATATGCCCTTTGAAGTGGGTGCGCCTTTTGAGAAGAATATATGCGGCGAATGCAGAAAATGCGTTCTTGCCTGCCCGGCAATGGCAATATCGAACACTCCGTTTTCGGAAAAAACGCCCATGTGCGGACTCGACAGAAAAATGTGTTCGGATTTTATGAAGGATAAATTCAAGATGATTGGCAGGGGAGCGGTATGCGGAATTTGTATGCGTGTATGCCCCCACGGAGGAAAAAACAGTGTATAAATATGTATATGAAACTCCGGACGGATTCGGGAATATGATAATGAACAGCGACGGCGAATTTTTGACGGCGCTTTGTTTTGAGGGGTCGAGAGATATTTCAAAGCTTACTTCGGAATGTGACAAGAAGCTTCTGCCGATTTTCGAGGATACCGTGAAATGGCTTGATATGTATTTCAGCGGAAAAATCCCGGATTTTACGCCAAAATATAAGATTGACGGCATATCGCCGTTCCGCAGACGTGTTATAGATATTATGAATCGGATTCCATACGGAAAGACAGTTGCATATAATGATATAGCGAAAGAAATCGCACAGGAACGGGGTCTTGAAAAAATGTCGGCGCAGGCAGTCGGCGGAGCGGTCGGTGCGAACCCGATATGCATAATAGTTCCGTGCCATAGGGTAGTCGGTACGAACGGCAGCCTGACAGGCTACGGAGGCGGAATAAAAAACAAAGTGAGGCTGCTCGAGCTTGAGGGAAACGATATGACGAAGTTCACCGTGCCGAAGAAAGGAACGGCACTATGAACAGGTGTAAATGGTGCAATTTGAAAAATCCGAAATACGTTGCGTATCATGATGAGGAATGGGGAGTTCTGCGGACGGACGACCGGTATTTGTTTGAAATGCTTGTGCTGGAATCGTTTCAGGCAGGACTTTCGTGGGAATGTATTCTCAATAAACGTGAGAATTTCCGCACGGCGTATGACGATTTCGATTTGGATAAGGTCTGCGCATACGGTGAGGATAAGATGAAAGAGCTTTCGGAAAATTCGGGAATTGTACGTAATAAGCTTAAAATAAAAGCAAGTATCGGCAATGCGAAAATATTCCGTGATATAAAGAATGAATACGGCGGCTTTTACGAATATCTGAAAAGATTTTCGGACGGAAAAATCATATACGAAAACGATGTTACACGCTCCGGTTTGTCGGACACAATCTCGGCAGATTTGCAGGGGCGCGGAATGAAGTTCGTCGGCACAACGATTATTTATTCGTATTTGCAGGCGATAGGGGTTATAAATTCGCATGAGGACGGTTGTTTTTTTTATCGCAATTTAAACTGTTGCGATACAATTGATTGGTGACAAAAAATAAGAAAATGAACACCAAGGCATAACGGCAAGGTTGAAAGGCCGCATCGAACCGATGAAAAGAGATTTTACAATGTGGAAGTTATTCACGATAAGTACAGTTTTTAGGACACTAAATTTGATATAATAAAAGAAAAAGGAGTTTCCCAAAGATGATTGATAACAAAAAGGAACAAGAGCGTGCAGAACTGCACCGTACCATATGGAATATAGCAAATGATTTAAGGGGCAGTGTTGACGGCTGGGACTTCAAGCAATATGTGCTTGGATTTTTATTCTATCGCTACATTTCAGAAAATCTTACCGCTTACATAAACAAAGGTGAGCTTGACGCAGGAATAACCGATTTTGACTATGCACAGCTTCCCGATGAGGAGGCTGAGTGCGTCAGAGATGATATGGTAACAACAAAAGGCTTTTTTATCTTGCCGAGTGAGCTTTTTTGTAATGTACGGGCAAATGCGGCAAAAGATGAGAACCTTAACGAAACACTTTCAAAGGTATTTAAAAACATAGAGGGCTCCGCACAGGGAACTGTCAGTGAGGACGATTTTAAGGGATTGTTTGACGATATAGATGTAAACAGTAACAAGCTCGGCGGCAGTGTTGCAAAACGTAATGAAAGGCTTGTAAAACTCCTTGACGGTATCGGAGAAATGAAACTCGGTGATTTACAGGACAATACCATTGACGCATTTGGTGATGCTTATGAGTATTTGATGGGTATGTATGCTTCAAATGCAGGAAAATCCGGTGGGGAATATTATACGCCGCAAGAGGTTTCAGAGCTGTTGACACGCCTGACCATTATCGGAAAAACCGAGGTAAATAAGGTTTATGACCCTGCTTGCGGAAGCGGCTCTCTGCTTTTAAAATTCGCCAAAATACTTGGCAAGGATAAAGTCAGACAGGGTTTTTACGGACAGGAAATCAACATAACTACATACAATCTTTGCCGTATCAATATGTTTTTGCACGATATTGATTATAATAAATTTAACATTGCACACGAGGACACACTAACCGAGCCGCAGCATTGGGACGATGAACCGTTTGAGGCTATCGTATCAAATCCGCCGTACTCTGTAAAATGGCAGGGGGACGATAACCCGATACTGATAAACGACCCCCGTTTTTCTCCGGCAGGAGTGCTTGCACCGAAATCAAAGGCTGACCTTGCGTTTATAATGCACTCGCTTTCTTGGCTTGCGACAAACGGTACGGCTGCTATTGTATGCTTTCCGGGTGTTATGTACCGTGGCGGTGCGGAACAGAAAATCAGAAAATATCTTGTTGACAACAACTTTATTGATTGCATTATTCAGCTTCCCGACAATCTTTTTTACGGTACAAGCATAGCGACCTGTATTATGGTTCTGAAGAAATCAAAGGCAGATAATTCAATCCTTTTCATAGACGCAACAAAGGAATGTGTCAAGGTTACAAATAATAATAAAATGACGGCTGAAAATCTTGACAGCATAATAAACACATATGTTGAAAGAACTGATAAAGACTATATTTCAAGACTTGTTTCGAGTGATGAGGTTGAAAAGCAGGAATATAATCTTTCTGTTTCAAGCTATGTTGAGCAGGCGGACACAAGAGAAAAGATAGATATTACGGAGCTTAATAAGCAAATTTCCGAAATCGTTGCAAGAGAACAGGTTTTGCGTGATGAAATTGATAAAATAATTGCAGAAATTGAAGTATAATATATTCATAAGGCGGAACGGCTCCAAACCGTTCCCTGCTTACAAAAGGAGATTTGAAAATGGATAATAATTTTCTTGAAAAAGTCGGAAATATTCTTGCACAGGCAAAACATAATGTAAAAACAGCCGTTAATCTTGCTATGGTTTACACATATTACGAAATTGGAAAAATGATAGTTCAGGAGGAACAAAACGGCGAGCAAAGGGCAGAGTACGGAAAATACATTTTAAAAGATTTGTCGGAATATTTGACAGAGAATTTCGGAAAAGGATATTCTGTGGATAATTTAAAGTTAATGCGAAAATTTTATATAATTTACTCTCACGATGTAATTGGTGAAACAGTGTTTCCCCAATCTGAAAATTTGCCGTCAACGGAAACAGGAAGAAAGTTTTACCTTAGCTGGTCGCATTATTTAAAACTTATGCGCATAGATAATGTTGATGAAAGACATTTTTATGAAATCGAAGCCGTTAAAAATGATTGGAGCTTGTCTGAATTAAAAAGGCAATTTAACACATCTTTGTATGAAAGATTGGCATTAAGCACAAATAAAGAAAATGTAAAAAAGCTTTCAACCAACGGGCAGATAATTGAAACACCGTCAGATTTGGTAAAAGACCCTTATATACTCGAATTTTTGGGCTTGCCGGAGCTTGCGGAATATTCCGAAACCGAGCTTGAAAAACGAATAATTGATAATTTACAAAAGTTTTTGCTTGAATTGGGAAAAGGCTTTACATTTGTCGGCAGACAGGTTCGATTAACTTTTGAGGAAGAACATTTCAGATGCGACCTTGTATTTTATAACCGTTTGCTTAAATGCTTTGTTTTATTTGACTTAAAAATCGGCGAGCTGAAACATCAGGATATAGGTCAAATGCAGATGTATGTAAATTTTTATGACAGAAATGTAAAGCTTGATGATGAGAATAAAACAATAGGAATAATCCTTTGCAAGGACAAAAATCAAGCCGTTGTGGAAATGACATTGCCCGAAGATAATACACAGATTTTTGCAAGCAAATACCAAACTGTATTGCCGAGCAAGGAAGAATTGCAAAAGTTGCTTGATGAGTAAAAGGAGCAGAAAAATGAGTAAATTGCAAATGCTTATTGATGAGTTGTGCCCTAATGGGGTTGAATATGTCCCGTTTCGGCGGTAATAACAGAGAGGTTAAGAAACAAACCGTAATTGACAAACTGAAATTATTTTTTGAAAAATATTTTGGATTGGTGCAATAGTTTAAAAGGGGCTGCAGTCAACTCGATTTCAAAAATTGTTTTGCTACAGCCCATTTTTGTCGTAAATTTTATTGTAATATAATGTTTGCAAACCCAATTCTGCGGAACAAATCCGTCGGTACGCCTATCGAAGTTTTTGCAGACCTATTGTAATTCTTTTTTATGTTTTTGCAGACGATATGTCACACGGCAAGCAAGCGTATCGGGGCAGATTGCCGAAAAAAATCTCGCCAGCTTTATGGAAAATCCCGGAACAATGACGGTTTTTCCTTTCATCAGATTTCTAACCGCATATTTTGCGACATATCGGCTTTCCAGACTGCCTATTCCGAAGCTTACCTTTGCGACCTTGTCGAACTCCGTATTCACCGGACCGGGGCAAAGCACGCTAAGGCTTACCGGGCTTTTTTTGTATTTCAGTTCACGGTCGACCGCCAGTGTGAGCCGATACACATACGCTTTGGAAGCGTAGTACGAAGAAAACATAGGCCCGGGGCAGAATGCCGCAGACGAGGCAACGTTCAGAATCTTCCCTCCGCCCTGTTTTTCAAATTCGTTTATATAAAGTTTCATAAGCATATGAAGCGCCGTGATGTTCACACGAAGCATTTCAAGCTCACGGTCGAGGTCTGTTTTTTCAAATTCGCCGAATACGCCGAAACCGGCGTTATTAATCAGTATATCTATTTTCCCGGCTTCCGCAAAAAGCCGTCTTACCTCGGATTCTTTCGATAGATCCACCGTGATTACGGTCACGTTTGTATTCACTTTGGATTTTATTTCTTCCAGACGTTCGGTTCGCCGTGCCGCCAGCACGAGGTCATATCCCATGCCGGCAAATTCAAAGGCAATATCCCTGCCGATTCCGGAGCTTGCGCCCGTTATAAGTACTCTCATGTCAATATCTGTCCTTTCATCGGTCGGGGTTGCGGCTCAACGCTGCAACAGAAGCTATAACAAGCACCATGCCGACCGCTTTTGTTATGTTAAGAGGTTCTTTGTATATAAGTATTCCGATTGCCGCTGCCGCAACGGGTTCTATCGCCGCAATAACGGCAGCCTTGCTTGCCGGCGTCTTTTTCAGTCCGAAATTATACAGCAGATATGCGGCAAAACACGTTACTATGCCTATGGCAACAGACCACGCAGCTCCGCTTGCTGTCATCATTCTCGAAACGGTGTCCGCACTCAAAAACGGTACGCAGAATACGCTCGCAAACAGGAATGTATAAAACGTGGCTGTCGGAACTTCATATTTTTTCAGCTCCGCTTTTGTGAATATGCTGTAGAGCGCATATCCGAATCCGCTGCCGATTCCGGCGAGAAAACCTATCGGCGTTATCGTGCTTTCCTCCGAAAAAATTCCCGAAACCAGTGCGCAGCCTGAAAATGCCACAACAGCCGCAAGCGCCTTTTTCGGCGTGATTTTTTCTTTAAAGAATATGCATGCCATAATCATTACGAATATCGGCGAGGTATACAGCAGCACCGCCGCCACGGATATGGAACACAGCTGCATGGCGGAAAAATAGCAGAATGTGAAAAATATGAAGCTGACAACTCCGCTGCCGAAAAACAGCGGCAAATCCTTTGCCTTTACCTTAAACAGCCGTTTATCCTTTATATAAATATATCCTGCCATGCATACAAGCGATACAAAAACACGTATAAAGACTATTTCAAATGTTGTAAATCCGAGTGCACGCATGGATTTTACAAAAATCCCCATGCACCCCCAAAGTATTCCTGCCCCAAGTATGCAAAGTTTATACATTATTCTTTCTCCTTACCGTTTCTACGATTTCATTCGGATTGTCCGTTATAATATCTGCGTCTTTCAAATCGTCACGGTCACGGAATCCCCAAAGCACGCCTATTTTGAAAATACCGGCGTTTTTGCCTGTCTGCATATCGGTTGAAGTGTCGCCGACGTACAAGCATTCATCGGGCGTTACGCCCAGCTCGTCCATAATCATGTTTACGGAGGTGGGGTCGGGTTTCACGGGTATGCCCTCGCGCTGACCGTATACGGCATCAAATTTAAATCCGCCGAAAATGCTTGCGGCAATCTTCCGTGCGGTGCTGTTCGGTTTGTTTGATATTATCGCTGTTTTTATACCCATATCGCCGAGTGCGTTCAGTATTTCGCATATTCCGTCATACGGGCGGACGAGATACAGCGGGTCGCTGTCGTAGCTTTCGTTATATTCTTTCAGGACCTTCTCGAAAAGCTCGCCGTCGGGGTCTGCACCGGCGTTTTTCATCAGCCGCTTTACAAGTATTCTCGCACCGTCGCCCACAAATTTCTTGAACTGCTCCGTGTCGGCGGTTTTCAGTCCGTATTTTTCGAGGGTCTTGTTTGCGAAATATTGTATCGAAAATATAGTATTCGAAAGTGTTCCGTCAAAGTCAAAAATTACTGCTTTTATCATATGATTTTCCTCCAGAATAGTTTCTTTTTATAGTATATCACAAACGGCGGATTTCGTCAACAATAAAAATTTTTTTAAAAAATTTTAAAAAAAGTATTGACAAATGAAAAATTATGTGCTATAATACAGACATACTAGCAAAGACGCTACGGATGTAAGTTCCGTAGTGTCTTTTTTTTATGCAAAAAAGGAGAGGATAGTATGACTAAAGTTACGGAATTATTTGGATCAATGGTATTTAATGATACCGTGATGAAAGAAAGACTGCCAAAGGAAACCTACAAGGCTATTCAGAAAACAATCAAAGACGGCAAGCATCTTGAACTAAGCATTGCGACGGTTGTTGCAAATGCGATGAAAGACTGGGCTATCGAAAAAGGTGTTACGCATTACACGCACTGGTTTCAGCCGATGACAGGAATTACAGCAGAAAAGCACGACAGCTTTATTGCGCCGCTTGATAACGGAAAAATCATTATGGAGTTTTCCGGTAAAGAATTGGTAAAGGGTGAACCCGATGCGTCCTCGTTCCCGTCCGGCGGACTTCGTGCAACGTTTGAAGCGAGAGGATACACCGCCTGGGACCCGTCGTCCTATGCTTTCATCAAAGATAAAACGCTTTGTATTCCTACTGCGTTCTGCTCATACGGCGGAGAAGCATTGGACAACAAAACACCGCTGCTGCGCTCCATGGAAGCAATTAACAAGCAGGCACTCAGAGTTTTAAAGCTTTTCGGAAACGAGGCAGTAACTTCGGTTAAGACAACCGTAGGACCGGAACAGGAATATTTCCTTATTCCCAAAGAGCTTTATGACAAACGCAAGGATATTATTTATACAGGAAGAACGCTTTTCGGAGCGAAAGCGCCGAAAGGTCAGGAGCTTGACGACCACTATTTCGGAGCAATCAAACCTCGTGTTGCCGCATACATGGCAGACCTTAACGAGGAACTCTGGAAACTCGGCATACTTGCAAAGACGGAACACAACGAAGTTGCTCCGGCACAGCACGAGCTTGCGCCGATATTTACAACAACAAATATCGCTGCAGACCACAACCAGCTTACAATGGAGATTATGCAGAAAGTTGCGAAAAAACATGATTTGGTTTGTCTGCTTCATGAAAAGCCGTTTGACGGTGTAAACGGAAGCGGTAAACATAACAACTGGTCGATTTCGACAAACACGGGAATGAATCTTCTCGAACCCGGCGACACGCCTTATGAAAACGCACAGTTCCTTTTGTTCCTGTGCGCAGTAATCAAAGCGGTTGACGATTATCAGGATTTGTTGAGAATTTCCGTTGCCGGCGCAGGAAACGACCACAGACTCGGTGCAAACGAAGCACCTCCGGCAGTTGTTTCCATGTTCCTCGGCGATGAATTGAACGAAGTGCTTGAAGCACTCGAAAACAATACGGATTACGGTGCAAAGGAAAAAGTTCTTATGAGAATCGGCGTACATATTCTGCCGAAATTCAACAGAGATACTACGGACAGAAACAGAACAAGTCCGTTTGCGTTCACAGGCAACAAATTCGAGTTTCGTATGTTAGGCTCGTCCGCATCGGTATCTACCTGCAACATAGTGCTGAATACGGCAGTTGCGGAATCTCTGAAACAGTTTGCGGATAAGCTGGAGGGTGCGAAAGACTTCAATAAGTCGATTCATGACCTCATAAGCGATACAATAAAACAACACAAAAAAATCATATTCAACGGCAACGGCTACGATGATTCGTGGATTGCGGAGGCTGAAAAGAGAGGCTTGCTCAATCTCAAAACAACTCCGGATTGCCTGCCGTATATGATTAAACAGAAAAACATTGATTTGTTCGTATCGCACAAGGTATATTCCGAAACGGAAATACGTGCAAGATATGATATTAAGCTTGAAAACTATGCAAAGCTTATCAATATTGAGGCTTTGACAATGATTGATATGGCGAAAAAAGATATTTTGCCGTGTGCAAGCTCATATGCAAAGGAACTTGCGGACACACTTATCGTGAAAAAAGAATTTGTTCCCGAATGTGCATACGAGGAATCGACATTGAAAGAAATTTCGGCTCTCACGGACAAAGAATATGCTGCGGTATGCAAGCTTGAAAAAGCTGCTGCCGGCGCAGACGAGATAGAAGATCCGGAGAAAAAAGCAATGTATTATAAAGATGAGGTTATAGGCGCAATGAACGAAGTGAGGGAAAGCGCAGACAAGCTGGAAACGCTTGTAAGTGCGGACTACTGGCCGTATCCATCATACGGCGAGCTTCTGTTCGGTGTGAGATAGAGTTTAGGGGGTAATTAAAATGACGTTCAGTTCTGTAAATACAATTTGGGTGCTGCTCGGTGCAGCAATGGTATTCTTTATGCAGGCAGGCTTTTCGCTTTGCGAAGCCGGCTTTACAAGGACAAAAAACACAGGTAATATTCTTATGAAAAACCTGATGGACTTTTGTATCGGTACACCATGCTTTTGGTTAGTCGGATTCGGACTTATGTTCGGCGCAGGCTCAGCGGTAATAGGTAAGTTCGACCCGCTGATGATGGGTGATTACAGTTCGATTCTTCCGGACGGAGTTCCGTTCTGGGCATACGCTATATTCCAGACTGTTTTCTGTGCAACATCGGCAACTATAGTTTCCGGTTCTATGGCAGAAAGAACAAAATTCAGTGCATATTGCATATATTCGGCTGCGATTTCGCTGTTCATCTATCCGATTTCGGGTCACTGGATTTGGGGCGGCGGCTGGCTCGCACAGTTAGGCTTCCACGATTTTGCAGGCTCTACAGCAGTACATATGGTCGGCGGTGTATGCGCACTTATCGGTGCGGCAATCCTCGGACCCCGTATAGGCAAGTATGACAAAAACGGCAAACCGCGTGCAATTCTCGGTCATAATATAACGGCTGCGGCTCTCGGCGTATTCATTCTTTGGTTCTGCTGGTTCGGATTCAACGGCTGTTCGACGGTCGGCATGGATTCCGATGCACAGGTAACACGTGCCGGACTTGTATTCTTCAACACAAACCTCGCAGCTGCGTGCGCTTGCGTTGCAACGCTTATTTTCACATGGATTCGCTATGGCAAACCTGATGTTTCCATGACATACAACGCCGCTCTCGCAGGTCTTGTGGGTATAACGGCAGGCTGCGACATCGTAAGCCCGGTAGGCGCTGCAATAATGGGTATCATATTCGGTATAGTTATGGTTTTGGCAATCGAATTTTTCGATAAAGTGGCAAAGGTTGACGACCCTGTAGGTGCGGTTTCCGTTCATGGTGTATGCGGATTCCTCGGAACGATTTTGCTCGGTCTGTTCTCAACCGGCGGCGTTGCGGAAGCTGACGGAACATTGCCTGCAATGCAAGGTTTGTTCTACGGCGGCGGACTTAAGTTCCTCGGCATTCAGCTGACAGGTGTATTGTCCGTGGCAATATATGTTGCGATTATCATTACAATTGTATTTATGATTCTTAAACACACAATCGGTTTGAGAGCAAGTGCAGAGGACGAAATTGCAGGTCTTGACGTAACGGAACACGGTTTACTTACGGCATATGCAGGCTTTGCAATGGAACCGGATACAACAGCTGCCGATTATTATGCGGAAAAAATGGGTGATGTGCCTGTTTCCAAGGCTGTTAAGGTCGAAAAAGTTGCTACAAAACCTGCCGTAAGCAGAGTGGGCGAAGATAAGCTTACAAAGGTTGAAATAATTTGTAAAGAAGCTAAGTTTGAAACACTCAAAAACGCTATGATGGATATAGGCATAACAGGTATGACGGTATCTCATGTAATGGGCTGCGGAATCCAGAAAGGAAAACCTGAGTATTACAGAGGTGTGCCGGTCGAAACAAATCTGCTGCCTAAGGTACAGGTTGACATAGTTGTAAGCAAGGTTCCCGTAAGCGAGGTTATAGAAACGGCTAAGAGGGTTCTTTATACGGGACATATCGGCGACGGTAAGATATTCGTATACGACGTTGAAAACGTTGTTAAGGTAAGAACGGGCGAGGAAGGCTACGACGCACTCCAAGACGTTGAATAATTAAACAAAGAGGGTGCAGTAAAACAAAATCGTTTTGCTGCACCCTCTTTTGGGGCTTTAGAAAAACAGTGCTTTATGCGGTCTGTGCATTTTTATAATGCCCTTATTTTAATGACTGCTGAACAATTACAAAATGCACTCATATACTAATTTTTTCGGCATTTTGTAATTGTTTAAGTGCAAGGATTTTGTGCTTTTTTGCCAAAAGCCTTGCACTTTCAAGTCGGCTGTCGTCCCCCGACAGTTGACTTGAAACAGTAATTAAATCAATGTCGTGAACCTAAAAACGGCATTCTTATGCTGTTTTTAGGTGTGAAACCGAAGGTTTCACACAAATGGTTTCGCAAAACCATTTGTTCAGTAGACATTATTTTAGTTTCAGTTCTTCGGACGGCAGCGTACCTATATATTTTTTATATGTTTTCGTGAAATACGAAAGATTGTCAAAGCCGCACATCAGCGCAATTTCGCTCACATTATATTTTTTTGAAAAAATAAGTGACTTTGCTTTTTCACACCGCACCATATTTATGTAGCTTACAACGCTTATGCCCGTCATTTCCTTGAACGACCGGCAGAAATAATATCTGCTGAAGCCTATGCTTTTCGCAATATCTTCAATCTGCATATGTTCGCCGTAGTTTTTCTTTATATATTTTATAGCGTCTTTTGCCATTTGTTTTTTTGTGCCTGCCGATTTGTTTTCCGACTGCTGCGTGATATAGTTCCGCGAGAGATGCACGAATATATTGAGGATTTCGGCTTTTATCCTTGTTCTGTAATGCTCTTGCTTTTCGTGATCTTCGCGTTCAATTGTCTTAAACAAGGTTTTAAAATAATCATCCCTGATTTTCGGAGTATACCTTGTTTCCGAGATTTTAAATCCAAAGCTTTCGCAGAAAGATTCGGACGGAATAAGGCAGTAATACATCAGATTTTCTTCCGAAAGGCATTTTATGGTGTGCAAACCACCGGAGTTTACGATTATGGTATCTCCCGTATTCATTGCATACACTTCGCTGTCTATTATTATTTCGCCGCTGCCTTGTGTACAGAAAAGTAATTCAACCCCCTCATGCCAGTGTGAATGGAAATATTCGGTTGAGGAAAACGTGTCCCAATGAAATATTATGGGAAAATCGGGGTCAATATGATTATGCGACTCGTATTGATTCATAGAGAAAGCTCCTTTCCGCAAAAAGCAAAATAGTGTTATTAATCGGCAATATTATTTCTTTACAATTCACAATGTTAATTATATAATAAAATCATGGAAAAATCAATACTAAATTAAAAAAAAGGATGATGAAAAAATGGAGAAAATCAAAATCGGCATTATCGGAGTCGGAAGTATTGCCGAAACACATATCGGTGCATACCTCAAAAATCCGAATGTTGAGCTTTATGCTTTCTGTGATATAAACAAAAAGCGTCTTGACGAGATGTCGGAAAAATACGGCGTTACACGTACATTCACAAAATACGAGGATATGCTGGCTCTCGATGAGATAGATGCAGTAAGCGTATGCACTTGGAACAGTGCCCATGCCCCATGTACGATTGCCGCTCTAAATGCAGGCAAGAATGTGCTTTGCGAAAAGCCTATGGCAACGTCTGTGGAGGATGCGGTGAAGATGAAAGAAGCTGCCGAAAAAAACGGCAAGCTGCTCATGATAGGTTTCGTAAGAAGATATGGAAATGACTGCAAAATTGTGCAGGATTTCATCGAAAACGGATTTTTCGGCGAACTGTATCATGCAAAAGCTACATATTTAAGAAGAAACGGAAACCCGTGCGGCTGGTTCGGGGACAAGTCACGTTCCGGCGGCGGTCCGCTCATAGATTTGGGTGTTCATGTTATAGATTTGGTAAGATATCTGTACGGCAATCCGAAACCCGTTTCGGTATACGGCGTAACGCACAGAAAGCTTGGCAACAGAAACGAACTGAAAGATAAAAAGGGGTATGTTTCGACTTCTGCAACAGACCATGACATCTGCGATGTTGAGGACCTTGCATTCGCAACGATAAGATTTGACAACGGCGCAACGCTTTCCGTTGAAGCAAGCTTCAGCCTTAATATAAAAAATGACCAAGGCACAATAGAGCTGTTCGGAACAAAGGCAGGCGCAAAGCTCAATCCGGAACTTGAATTGTATTCCGTTACAAACGGATATATGACGGATATAAACTTGAAAGCGCCTACGGCACTCTCGTTCGATGGGCTTTTCGAGGGAGAAATAAATCATTATGTAGACTGCATGATAAACGGCACGAAATGTATCGCTCCGGCACAGGACGGCGTAGACATGATGAAGATACTCTGCGGAATATATGAATCCGCAAATACGGGACATGAGGTGATGTTATGAAAATATCGGTAAGCTCATACAGCTTTTCGCAGATGATGCAGAACGAGGGTCTTACTCAAAAGGGATGTATCGAAAAAGCGAAAGAACTGGGATTTGACGCAATAGATTTTGCGGAGATAAACACACCGGAGGGCATGGATGTAAAGGATTATGTGCTTGAACTCGCCGAAGAAGCGAAAAGAGTCGGCATTGAAATACAGAGCTTCGCACTCGGTGCGGATTTCATAAACAACGATACGGAAGAAGAAATCAAGCGTATCTGCTCGCTTATAGACGTTATCGCACTTACGGATGCCAAGGTTATCCGCCACGACGCAACGCAGGGCAACAAGAATATTTCGTTCGACCGTGCGCTTCCGATACTTGCGGACGCTTGCCGGCGTATTGCCGAGTATGCACAGACAAAGGAAATTAAAACCACAGTGGAAAATCACGGATTTTTCAGCCAGGACAGTGATAGGGTAGAACGGCTTTACAATGCCGTAAACCACCCGAATTTCGGATTGCTTGTGGATATAGGAAATTTCACCTGTGCAGACGAGAAGCCGGAGATTGCGGTCGGCAGAGTCGCTCCTTATGCGGCATATGTGCATGTTAAGGATTTTCATATAAAATCCGCAGAGGGCACAGACCCCGGCGAGGGATTTTTCACATCGAGAAACGGAACGTATCTCAGAGGTGCGATAATCGGACACGGAAACGTGCCGGTGCGCCAGTGCCTGAGAACATTGAAAAAAGCAGGTTACGAGGGCAATTGTGCGGTTGAGTTTGAGGGAATAGAGCATCCCGTGACAGGGCTCAGAATAGGTCTTGCAAATCTTAAACGCTATCTTGAAGAAGCTTAAAAAACGAACACCGAAACTCTTAATGGGGTTTCGGTGTTCGTTTTTTAGAATAGCTTATATTCATCGCAGAGCCTGGAAAGCTCATATATAAATTCCGCTGTTTCGGGATTCAGCATAAGTATTTTGCAGATAAACTCAACTTTTCTGAAAAACGTCTTGTTTATAAGGCTCAAATCTTCCGAAAATGCAATGGGACACATGGATTTCCCTCGAGGGTCGAGGATTATTTTGAAATCCCCATCCGGCGATATATACGGCAGGAGCGGAAAAATCCTGCACGCCAGCGGACGGCGGCTTCTGTCGCACTTGCCGCTGCAAAACATTATTGGGACGTTTTTCTCCAAGACCTTGAAATTGCTTTCCGCTGTTTCAAAGTCCTCTGAAAGAACTTTTTCGTGCGGAAAGAGGTACATACCGCCCTCGCCCTTGCAGCACGCAGCGCCGCAGAGCATTCCGCAGTCCTTTTCAAAGGGCGTCGAATCGCCGATTATATTGTTTATTTTTTCGTAAAAAACTTGCGGTTTCATCAGCGTTCCTCTCTGAAATAATTCACACCGCAGCCTTTCGGCTGAGAAAATTCTTTTGATTTTCTCATAGACGTTGCGATAAGCACTATCGCCGTTATAACGAACGGCAGCATATCATAGATTGCGATAGGCAGAATACTTGCCGGCAGATATAGCCTTAATACTTTAAGTCCGCCGAAAAGAATCGAACCGAATATTGCGGCAATGGGATTCCAGTTTACGAATATTACGAGCGCAACGGAAATCCAGCCTTGTCCGCTTACGCAGCCGTTGTCCCATATTCCGCCGCTGTTTACGAGCGATATGTATACTCCGCCGAGTCCGCATATTCCGCCGCCTATCAGAATATGAATATATTTCATCAAATCCACGTTTATTCCGGCAGCGTCCGCAGCGGCAGGGTTTTCGCCGACGCTTTTCACTTTAAGACCCATATAAGTTTTGTTCAGATACAGTCCTACAACAACTGCGATGATTATTCCGACATAGACCATGATGCTGTGAGAAAACAGCAGCTTGCCGATATACGGGATATTTCCGAGAACCGGCAGCGGCTTTTCGCTTACTATGGCTTTTATTTTCTCGGGAAGCTGCGGCGCAACCTTGTTGTTTGCCGTTATCATCAGCGTACCGAAGAATTTCGCAAATCCGCTGCCGAATATCGTCAGTGCCAGACCGGTTACTGTCTGATTTGCTTTGAGCGTTACCGTAAGAAATGCGTATACCAGTGCGCCGAGAGCACCGATTAGGAATGCTCCGACAAGCGCAAGGAAAAGACTTTCCGTCTTGAATGCCAGGAAAAATCCCATGTATGCGCCCATGAAAACCATGCCCTCAACGCCGAGGTTCAGGTTTCCGACCTTTTCTGTCAGGCTTTCGCCCGTTGTGCCGAACAAAAGGGGAAGTCCGGCCTTTATCGCTGCAAAAAGAAAATTTATTACCGTGTTCATTTTCCGCCATCCTTTCTTACGGCTATTTTGTAATCTCCGAAGAAATCGAATGCAAGTATTACAAAAAGAATAATACCCTCAAGTACGTTGGCAACCTCTGTCGAAATCCCCATCGTACTCTGCATAACGCTGCTGCCCTTTTCAAGTATGGCAAGCAGCATTGATATTACGATACATACGAACGGATTCAGCCTTGCAAGCCATGCCACTATGATGGCGGTGAAGCCTACGCCGCCGGCTACGCTTTCGCCGAGTGTGAATGCAACTCCGGACACCTGTATTACGCCCGAAAGTCCGCATATCGCACCGCTTAAAAACATTGTTCGTATTATGATTTTATTAACGTTCATTCCGGCATATCTTGCCGTGTTTTTGCTGTCACCGATAACGCTTATTTCATATCCCTGTTTCGTATAATTAAGGTAGATAAATACTATAACGCACAGCAGAAGCGCAATAATCCAGCCGATATGTATTCCGCCGACTTCCGCAAGTCTGGCGTTTTCGCCGAACGTGGCTATTTTCTGAAATCCCGTGGATTTCGGGTCTTTCCACGGCCCTTGCGTCAAAAATACGATTATATAAAGCGCAATGTAGTTGAGCATGAGTGTGAAAAGCGTTTCGTTCGTATCGTATTTGCATTTGAAGTATGCCGGGATTGCGCCGAGGATTCCCCCGCCGAGCGCACCCGCAACGAACATTATCAGCATAAGCGGCAAATGCGGCATATTAGCGTGAAAAAGTGCGAAATACGAAGCGAAGATACCGCCCATTATAATCTGACCCTCTGCACCGATGTTCCAGAATTTCATTTTAAATGCCAGGCTTACTCCGAGAGCCGTTATCAGCAGGGGAACGGCGATTTTTACGGTTGCCGTTGCCGCCATTTTGCTGCGGAATGCGCCGGAAATTATAGCCGAATAAACTTCTATCGGGTTTTTGCCGATAAGTGCGACGAATATTCCGCCGAGAATTATAGCCGAGATAAACGCAAGCACGGAAAGCACTGCACGCTTTGTGTTTGAAATACTTCTGCGTTTTACAACGTGAAATTTCGGAAGTTTTTTATTCATCTTCGGGTCCCTCCTTTTTCTCCGCCGCCGTCATCATAAGACCGATTTTTTCTTTTGTGGCTTCGCCGGCTTTTAATATGCCGGTTATTTCGCCGTGGCAAAGCACCATGATTCTGTCGCAAAGTTCAAGCATAACGTCGAGGTCTTCGCCTATGAACAGCACGGCTGTTCCTTTTTGCTTCTGTTCGTTCAGCAAATCGTATATAAGATATGAAGAATTTATATCCAGACCGCGCACGGGATAAGCCGTAATAAGTACGTTGGGTTGAGAACCGATTTCACGGCCGAGAAGCACTTTTTGCACGTTTCCGCCGGAAAGCGTTTTTACCGGTGTGTATATATCCGGCGTATATATTTTAAGCTCCGATACAAGCTCGTTTGCACGTTTTTTTGCGTCCTTTTTGTTCAGAAACGGACTTTTGCCTTTTGAATAATCCTTCAGAAGCATATTGTCCATTATTCCCATAGAGCCGGCAAGACCCATTCCGAGCCTGTCCTCCGGGATAAAGCTCATGCTTATTCCGAGGTCGATTATTTCCTGCGGAGATTTGCCGACTATATTCACTTTTTTGTGGAGAATTGCGCCCTCGGAAACGGGGGTGAGTCCGGCGATTGCTTCGCATAGCTGTTTCTGACCGCTGCCGGCAACTCCGGCAACACCGAGAATTTCTCCGGCATGGAGATTGAATGTAACATCGTGAAGCGCTGTTACGCCCTCATTGTCTTTAACCGTCAGACGGTATATTTCGAGCAGCTTTCCGCTGTAATTGCGTTTCGGACGGTCGATTGAAAATTCCAGGCTTTTGCCGACCATGAGTT
The DNA here is from genome assembly GCA_934792465.1 of uncultured Clostridia bacterium. GTDB lineage: Bacteria > Bacillota > Clostridia > RUG12999 > RUG12999 > CAKVOK01. The sequence goes on from CAKVOK010000037.1 coordinate 29,419, forward strand.
CCGCCAGACCTTTTACGTCTTTTTCGCTTGTTTTTGCGGAAGCTACGCATTCGCCCTTTCGCAGTACCGTCACTCTGTCGCTTATCTCTTTTACTTCCGCAAGCTTGTGTGTGATTATTACTATGGCACAGCCGGCTTGCTTCATGTTGCGCAGAATGTCGAAAAGCTTTTTTGTTTCCTGCGGAGTCAGTACGGCGGTAGGCTCGTCCAGGATAAGGATATTCGCACCTCTGTAGAGTACCTTTAAGATTTCAACCGTCTGCTTTTCCGATACGGACATATCGTATATTTTTTTGTCGGGGTTGATGTCAAGCTTATATTTTTCGCTCAAGCGCCGAACCTCGTCTTTTCTTTCTTTTTTCAGGAAAAAACTTTGTTTCGAACCGAGGATTATATTGTCTGCGGCGGTGTAGTTTTCGACCAGCTTGAAGTGCTGATGTATCATGCCTATGCCGAGTTTTAATGCGTCCTCCGGGCTGTTTATCGCAACATTTTTGCCGTTGACGAAAATTTCTCCGCTGTCCGGCTTGTAGATGCCGGCGAGGATATTCATGAGTGTTGTTTTTCCGGACCCGTTTTCGCCGAGAAGAGCCAGTATTTCGCCGCCGTGAACGTCAAAATTGATGTTTTTGTTTGCAAATGTCTGCCCAAAAGTTTTAGTTATGTTTTTGAGTTTTATCGAAACATTATCCAATTGTTTTTCCCCCTATCATATGAATTGATTTATTCAATATGTTATGCGCAGCAAGTATATTCCTGCTGCGCATAACATATTGGTGAGGCTGTAGCAAAATGCACAGACCGCATAAAGCAAAAGAAATTTGTCCGTTCTGCACTGTTTTTCTAAAGCCTCACACGGAGTTGCGGAAAAATAAAAATATTTTACCGCAACTCCTGTGAAAGGTTTATTTTACTTCTACGTTGTTGAAGTACCAGTTGATTTTTCCTGTTATTGTTGCATCATCGAGAACTTCGTCAGCTTTGCATACAACGTTTCCGGCATTGTCTGTTATGTCGGCAGATGTGAGAACGGCTTCGTTGCCGTTGAATGTCATCAGCTTGCCTTCAAATACTTTGAATGTGCCGTCTTTTATCATAGCACGTGCAGCGTCGATTTTCTCTTTTGTGCCCTCAGCACAGTTGTCGGAAAGCGGAGAAATGTCAACAAGACCGTCGTCCATGCCGCCGAAATAGTTTTCGTTTGTCCATTTGCCGTCCATAGCTTCTTTAACAGCTTTTGTGTAGTATACGCCCCAGTGCCAGATTGGTGCTGTAAGATGAGCTTTCGGAGCGTCTTTTGTCATGTCCGAGTTGTATCCGCAGCCCCATACGCCTCTTGCCTGTGCTGCAAGCTGCGGCTGTGCCGTATCGCAGTGCTGCGCTATTACGTCGCACTGCATGTCGAGCAGAGCCTCTGCCATCTGTTTTTCGAGTTCAACACTGAACCATGTATTTGTAACTTTAACATAAACTTTTGCTGTCGGATTTACGGAAGCAACACCCATAGCAAAAGCGTCTATTCCGCCGGTAACTTCGGCGTTGTCGCTGCCCATAGCCGCAACATAACCGATTTTGCCTGTCTGTGTCTTAAGACCTGCGGCAATGCCGGAAAGAAAACGTGCCTGGTAGATACGTCCGAAATAGTTGTTGAAGTTTTTGTCGTTGGATTTGTAGCCTGTGCCGTGAGAGAAAATTACATCGGGATATTTTGCCGCAAGCTCTTCAACCGTGTCCATATAGTTGAAGCTTGTTGCAAAGATGATTTTACAGCCTTCTTCGATACATTCTTCAATCGCTGTTCTTGTAGCCTGTGCATCTGTGTCGGGAATGTTGTTTTTGCGTACAATCTGATCGTCGCTGAGTTTCAGCTCTTTCTGCATTTCCTGAATGCCTACGTCATGCGTGTAGCTGTAGCCGGAACCGTCCGCAGGGTCGCCGATGTGGATAACGCCCACTTTGAAATCCGAATTTGCCGTTTTTGTATCGGCTTTGCCTGTGTCGGCGTCGTTCTTTTTACCGCAGCCGGCAAAAGTGAATGCGCACATTGCCAGTGTCAGGACAAGTGCAGTGATTTTTGTAATTTTTCTCATCTGAAAAATCCTCCTTATAATTTTTATCTTTTAGTTAACTGTAAAATGTTATAATGTATGGTTTTAAGCAGATTTTTAGGATTTGCAATAAGATTTTCTCTGCAAATACACCCCTATAAAGTCTGCCCTGTGTAAGGGCAGGGGACCGCATTAGCGGTGGAAGGGTTGTAAGCTTATGCACATACTCCGTTTTATTCTACAATTAGCTAAATTTTTATCTTTAAAGCATACCGCTTTATCAGCTTCTGAATATGGCTTGTCCGTTTTCTACCGAATCTATTATGGCAAGCGATTTTAAGTTGATACCCATGTCGCGTATCTCTTTTCCGCCGGGTTGAAATCCTTTTTCAATGGCGATTCCTATGCCCGCAACCTCTGCACCTGCCTGATTTGCGATGTCCAAGAGTCCCATTATAGCCTTGCCGTTCGCCAGAAAATCGTCTATAATCAGAATGCGGTCGTTTTCGTCCAGATATTCTTTTGCCACACGTATTTTATATACTTTATCTTTCGTAAACGAATATACCTCACTGCAATATGTATCGGAACTTAGGTTTTTCGCTTCGGTTTTTTTCGCAAAAACAACCGGCACGTCAAACTCCTTTGCCGCCATACAGGCAATGGCAATTCCAGACACCTCCACAGTGAGGATCTTCGTTATTTTTTCACCGTCAAAAAGCCTTTTAAACTCTTTTCCCATTTCTTCAAGAAGGCGAATATCTATCTGATGATTTAAAAACATATCTACCTTTACAATGTCAGTACCTATAAAAACTCCGTTTTCACGTATCTTTTGTTTTAATAAATCCATGTTGCACCTCTTAAAAAATAGTATATAATTATTCTATCAAATAATTGTAAAAAATACAATACTTTTTATTACATATTTAAAAATTTTGTAAAATTAGTGCAATTTTTTAATTATTTTCTCCGTGACATTATGCACTTTCATTAACGGTCAGCTGCATTGCACGGATAAGCCGCTCCAGATTATCCTTTTGTATGCCGTAAAGAGGCGGCCTGAGATTCATTCCGCCGAATCCCATTTCGGCAAGCGCCGCCTTTACGGGTATGGGATTTACTTCGGAAAACAGCGCCTTTATAAGCGGCATAAGCTTTAGCTGCAGCACCCGTGCTTCTTTTGTTTTTCCGCTTTCGAACAGCCTGCATATGTTGCCCGTTTCCTGCGGACGAATGTTTGAAAGTACGGATATTACGCCGCATGCGCCGACGGAGAGCATGGGAAGAATTATGTCGTCATTGCCGGAATATACGTAGAAATCATCACCGCAAAGGCGCATTATTTCCGCCGCCGCCGTAAGGCTTCCGCTTGCTTCTTTTATTCCGCATATGTTGTCTATTCCGCTCAATACACGGCAGGTTTCCGGGGATATATTTACCCCTGTTCTTGATGGGACGTTGTACATGATAATAGGAATATCGGTGTTTTTGGCAATCTCTGTGTAATGAGAGATAAGCCCCTCCTGCGTTGCCTTGTTGTAATACGGTGTAACGACGAGCAGTGCGTCAGCACCGACCTCCTGTGCGTCCTGCGACAGGCGGACGGCATGAGCGGTGTTGTTGCTGCCGGTTCCGGCAATGACGGGAATCCTCCCCTTAACCCTTTTAACGGCATACCATATGGTATTTGTCCGTTCTTCATCGGTCATGGTGGAGGATTCTCCTGTGGTTCCGCACACAACGAGTGCGCTTATGTTGTTTTTAATTTGGAAATCAATTAATTTATCGAAAGTTTCGTAGTCAATGCCTTTGTCGTCAAACGGTGTAACTATGGCTGTTGCTGCCCCTGTAAAAACAGGCTTTCGCATCATAATTGAAAATCTCCGTTCTATTATTTAATTTTAGATTAAACCCTTTGCGCAAAGAAGCTCTGCGAGCAATACTCCGCCGCCGGCAGCACCTCTGAGTGTATTGTGCGACAAGCAAACGAATTTGTAATCATACTGCGTGTCTTCTCTTAATCTGCCGATTGAAATTGCCATTCCGTTTTCGAGATTTCTCTCGGATTTTATCTGCGGACGGTCGTTTTCTTCGAAGTAATGGAGGAAATGCTTCGGTGCGGACGGCAGATTGAGTCTTTGCGCTTCGCCCTCATAGTTCTTCCACTTTTCTATAATTTCTTCTTTGGAAACCTTTTTGTCGAAAGATACGAAAACAGCCGCAAGATGTCCGTCAGATACCGGAACTCTTATGCACTGCGCCGTAAATTCAGGCTTTGTCGCATTAACGATTTTTCCGTCCTCAACTTTTCCCCAAAGCTTCAGCGGTTCCTGCTCGGATTTTTCTTCTTCTCCGCCGATGTAGGGGATAACGTTGTCTATCATTTCCGGCCATGTTTCAAAGGTTTTTCCTGCTCCGGATATTGCCTGATATGTGCAGCAAAGCACCTTGGACGGCTCATATCCGAGCAGCGGGTGAATCGCCGGTACGTAGCTCTGCAAAGAGCAGTTGGATTTAACCGCAATAAATCCCTTTTTCGTTCCGAGACGTTTTTTCTGGAACTCGATAACGTCCGTATGGTCGGGATTGATTTCCGGAACAATCATGGGAACGTCCAGAGTGCCTCTGTGTGCGCTGTTATTGGATATAACAGGACATTCGGCCTTTGCATATGCTTCTTCCAATTTTTTTATATCCTCTTTTTTCATGTCTACCGCACAGAATATAAAATCAACCTCAGAAGCGATTTTTTCAACATCTGCTTCTGCATCCATAACAATCATGTTTTTTACGTCATCGGGCATTTCGGTCTGCATTTTCCATCTTCCCGAAACGGCTTCGCTGTACGGTCTGCCGGCGCTTCTTGAGCTTGCGGCAAGTACTTTCAGATTGAACCACGGGTGATTTTCGAGCAGGGTTATGAATCTCTGTCCCACCATTCCCGTTGCTCCGACTACGCCTACATTATATTTTTTCATGCTGTCTGCCTCCTAAAATATATTTATCTTCTATAATATATATGATACCATTTTTTTTATACCCTGTCAACCTTGATTATTTACTAATTTTTTAAAAAATTAAAGGATTTTTTTATATATATGTCGAAATTATTCTTTAGATACAATTTTTAAGGAGATAACAATATGAAAATTAAAATATGTGCAGCTTTGTTTTTTATTGTGCTGATTACAGCGTTTCCGGCATATGCCGTAACGGTCGGACTTATGTATGGCAGCTCCGCACCGGCGCAGCTTGAGGTTGCCTCGGGTGACGGTCTTATGTGCGGTGAAACGGCTCTTTCGGCGGCTGTAACCGTGAAAAATGAAAACGGAGTAATAAATATATATGATAAAGAAACAGGTAATATGCTTGATTGCGGCAGTCCGCTCGAAATTAAGGCAGGCGGAAATATATTTAAACTGAATGATGTGAGATATAGAGGAAGTATTATTTTAAGTGTTGACGGAGCCGGAATACGTGCCGTGAATAATGTTGATGTTGACGATTACGTGTGCGGAGTAGTGCCGAAAGAGGTTTCGGCGTCTTGGAATCCCGAAGCTCTTAAAGCACAGGCGGTTATCTCACGTACATTGCTTTATTCCTCTTTCGTGGGCAAGCATGACGGATTTGATGTGTGTGCGACTGTGAATTGCCAGGTGTACGGCGGTTATGATGTTGAAACGAAGAATACGAACGCTGCGGTGGAGGCTACGAAAGGACTTGTGGTGAAATACAACGGAAAGCCGGCACAGACGTATTTTTCCGCCGGAAACGGAGGATATACCGCAGACAGCTCCGATGTGTGGACGGCGGCACTGCCGTATCTCACGGAACGTCCCGACCCGTATGAGAAATGGAACGAGATAAAGGGACTCAGCTGGTATGCAAATGTTACGAAAGATGAAATAAAAGCCGCTGTGCAGAAATACGGAAAGGATATAGGAGAAATTAAAAACGTTAAGGTTACGGCAACATCACCTGCCGGGCGGGTTACGGAACTTACGGTAACAGGCACTCTCGGAGAATATAAGTTCAAAAAGAACGCCGCTTCATATGCTCTCGGACTGCGCAGCCAGTTTTATACACTCAGCGGCGGTGACAGTGTGCATACAACGGACGGGACTGCAGATGGAAATATTTATGCACTGGACTCGGACGGAACTGCCAAAGCGGCGAACAGCTATGCGCTTGATACAAGCGGGGTTGTGAAGATAGAAACGGGAACTGGTGTGTATACATTTTCCGGACGCGGCTACGGTCACGGCGTCGGTTTGAGCCAGTGGGGCGCATATGAAATGGCAGACGAAGGCTTTACATATGATAAGATTCTTGAATTTTATTATCCGGGTACGGTATTGGAAAAAATATAAACTGTGGATAATTTTGTACAAAACAGCGGTAAAAGTGGAAAAACAGGGGCGAAAATAAGGTAAAAAGGCACAAAAAGAAAAAATA
>CAKVOK010000038.1 GCA_934792465.1 uncultured Clostridia bacterium
TGCACTTGAACAATTACAAAATGCCGAAAAAATTAGTATATGAGTGCATTTTGTAATTGTTCAGCAGTCATTAAATAGCATATATTTGCACATTGATTCCACGGTGCAATTTAATATAAAAAAGGTACGGACAACCTCGTTTTCACGAAATTATCCGTACCTTTTTCAAATTATTTTTCAGTTTTCCTGCACTTAATTGTACTTTGCAGATGATTTAACGCTCCGCCGAAGCTACTGTTTCAAACAACCGGGTCTAATCGCAGTTATTAAGCGAAGTTTCAGACTTACACCAAATTTAAAATTTTGCTGCTGTTGAATAAATGTATTTTCCCGTCCATTAATTCACTTATACTGCATTTGAGCAGATTGGAAATCTCACCGAATAAAGTTATATCCGGCAGAGAAAGTCCTCTTTCCCATTTTTAAACCGCCTTGTCGGACAAGCCCAGTTTCTCTGCAACATCATTTTGTGTATATCCCAATTTTTTTCTTCTTTCGGCAATAAACCGACCGACCTTTATACAATCCATTTTATCATCTCCGTTTAATAACTTCATTTTCAATTATATATCATGGAAAAACAAATGTCAATAAACCATCGGTTTAGTCACTACAGAAAATACATCTCATTTGACAGAATCTCCTATGAATATACAACCCCTCAGTCGGTATTCGCCGCCAGTTCCTCTTACACAGGGGAACCTTCATTCTGCAAAAATACTTACCAGAAAAGAATTTCGTTTCCTCTAAGTTTATACATCGCTTCGGTAAAGAAATAATCTCCGTATATAAACGGCATATTTCTACCATCGCTGTACATTCCGGTACAATTCATGAGTATTGATTGTTCATCATCGTCCCAGCGGCAATGATTTTTTTCAAGTGCTTTCATCATCTCGATCGCAGCACGCATATACATTCTTTTTTCATACTGCGGAACCGCTTTCGCTATCTCAATAAGTCCGCAGGCAGCTATCGCACCTGCCGATGTGTCGTATACAAGCGGTTCTTCCGGCTGTCTGAAATCGCATTTCGGAACATAGTCCTCGCATACCGCTGCTATAAAATAATGTGCTACTCTCTTTGCCGCATCAAGATATTCCTTTTTACCTGTATGCATATAGCTTAAAATATAACCGTAAAGCGCCCATGCCTGTCCCCTTGTCCATGACGAACCGTCCTCGTAGCCCTGACCGCCGGCTTCTCTTATCACCTCGCCCGTATCCGGGTCTGATACAACAATATGTATAACCGAACCGTCCGCACGCAAATGCTTCTCGATTGTAGAATCTGCATGTACCTCGGCAATATTTCTAAATCTTGTATCGCCAATCTCCTCGCCTGCCCAATAAAGCAGCGGCAAATTCATCATGCAGTCTATAATAGTTCCGCCGGGGTCGTTCGGCTCATTCCACGCACGTATTATTCTCGATGCCGGATTGAATCTTGAGGCAAGCACGCTTGCAGCATAAAGCGCACGTGTCTTTGCCTTTGCATCGCCCGTTATCTTATAATCCGCCACGCTCGTAAGCGTCCACATAAATCCGAGGTCGTGATCCAGCTTTTCGTAATTTTTCAGCGCACCGTCAAGCATATTTTCCTGTATTACCGCCGTATCCTTATACACCTGTTTCTTTGTCCCCTCGTACATAAGCCACATAATGCCGCCCCAGAATCCGTTTGTCCAAACGTTTATTTTGTCCGGTGAGGAATTATCGTCGTGTATGCCGTTTACACTTCCGGACGGAATCTTATTTCTCGACAATACGGCAGTCTTTGAAAGCTTTGTATCAAGCTTGTCCCACACCTCGTCTATCCATTGCTTATTATTTTCAATCAATTTATTCATATTTACGTCCTTTCCGTGCCGCAAGGCACAAAGCCAAGTTTGAAAGAAATTTGTTCAGAGTGCCGCTTTGCAGTGAGCGGTGCTGTACCTTTTGTACCGCCCCGAACAAAAAGCGGTGCTATGGGCAATTTTATTCATATTTATCTCCATTTGAATTAATTATTTGCACTATCCCTGTATTGCTTCGGCGTTACTCCCTCGCACCTTTTGAACGCACGCTGAAACACAATTGTGCTGCTGAATCCGACAAGCTCCGAAATACGTCCTATCGTTTCAAATCCGCCGAGCAGCAGGCTTTTCGCATGGTCAATACGGCATTTTATTATATATTCGGCAAGTCCCGTTCCCGTTTTCTCTTTAAAATAGGTTGAAAGATAGCCTGCGCTAAGATTAAATTTTTCCGCCATAAAAGATACGGTAATGTCCGGATTAGAATAATTTTCATTTATATAATCCTTAATTCCGTCAATGCGGCTGTCGCACATATCCTTTTCCGCCTTGCATGCACACACGGCGTCTATAAGCCCGTATATACTGTTTTGCGCTTCCTTATATCTTTTTATGCTTACAACGTTCAGCGCCGCCATATGGATATTCTTATAATCAATTTTATCGTTCGTCTCAAGGCTTGCCGCTGCCTTAATTATCGTATTTATAATCTCCGATGTAAGTATTCTGAGCGAGCTTAAATTTATCTTAAGTACGTTTACATTTTCTTCAAAAATGCTGTCTACAAGCCGATGCGCTTCCGCCGCATTGCCGGCGGAAAGCATATTCATCAGTCTTGTTTCCGTTTCAATATCATATTTGTAGCTGTTTTGCGAAAATTTATCGCTGTACATCAGAACAACCTCGCTCTGTTCAAGAAGTCTGAATGCCATTGTTTCAATAACGTCCGAATATATATCGCAGAGCTTCAGCGGCGATTCCGTTACAGGTCCGAGAGCGCAGACAAATCTGTTCTTGTCCGAAGCTGCCAGTTCGGAATCGGCACTTTCAAACGCTGCCGTTGCACGTGCCGCAATATCCGAATCCGTGCTTGCGAACACGCACACGGTGAAATCGTTAATTTCCGTAAAATATGTCGTGAAAATACCGTTTTCTTCAAGCTTCTTTTTTATAAGCTTTTCAAGCGAAGCAAAATCCGTTTTCGTTTCGTCCCCGACAAGCTCCTCAAATACCGCAATCGCAATCTTTGAATCCGCAAAAAAGCTTATATTATATTTATTCAGCAGCTCCTGCGAAATTCCCTCCGCCTTTCCGAGGAGTACGTTTCTTAAAACATTTCTTCTCAGCTGATTTGTCTGTTCTTTCAGCCTTGTATCTGTTTTCAGCTTGTTTCTGTAATTTATTTTCGAGAATACAAACGCCGCCGCTCCGCATATCAGCATACACAAAACGAAGCTTATTATATAAATACTGCGTATTCTTATAAGTCTTGCGAGATATTTCGTTCTCGGCACGGCATAAATATAGTGTATGTCGGCAGTATCGGATTTTTCAGAACTGATGATGTATTTTCTGCCGTTTATAACTGCCGTATTCCCTTTTATATTCATACTCGAAATCTTGTCCGCCGAAAATATCGGATTATTTTCTTTGTCCGTTATGATAAAACAATCCTCGTTATCTTTTTTCGCATTCAGCAGCAAATCGGTTGTACGGTTTCCGTTAATCCGAACGACAATCGCCGTATCCGTTTTTCCCGTTGAGGTAAGAAGCTGTATAAACATCATCTTTCCCGTTCCGTCGGAATCCCGAAGAAATATATATTTCCGCAGGTTTGTATTAAACACGTCGTCCAGCCATTCTTTCTCCGAAGCATAGCTTTTTTTAAAATGCGATTCATACATGGCGCTTATATTGTAAAGTCCGTCGCTCGCTATGCACATATTCTTGTTCTTCACTATAAGTACCATATTTTCTATCATGCGGTTCGATACGATGTAATTCTGCATATAATCTCTTATGCTTATAATACATTCGTTTCTGCGTTCCGCCGATATTTCCGAATAAAAGCTAAGTTGTTTTACAAAATTTGTCTGCAACACATTATATGCGCTGCTTCCTACATCATTAAGGCAATTATCATATATATTTTTCTCTTTTTCGGCTATTACGCCATTCGTCTTTTTTACCTCGTCGGTAACAACACGGATTGCCGAGGAATAGCCGAATATATTTATAACAACTGCGAGAAAGGCTATGAGCATATAGCTTCCCAGCCACATATAATACTGTTTTTTCGGACTTTTTTTATTAAACATACTTACCTTCTCTTTTTTTATTTTTCTTTAATATAGTTGTTGTATGCATTCTGATATATTTCTATATATCTCTCAACATTCATTTTCTTAAGCGTATCTACAAATTTGTCAAATTCGCCTATCGGACGTGTGCCGTTTACAAACTTCATGGTATTTTCTTCCACATATGTTCTGATTTCCGTATCAAGTGCCGACGCTTCCTCGTTATCATCGGGATTCGGCGTAAGCATCTGAACGTCCATGCTGCGTGCCGCATCGGTCGATTCCGACCAAAGCTTCAAAGCTTCTTTCTGTTGGTCATACTGATAATATCCCATAAGGTAATCCTCCAGCTGATGTACGCCGGGGCAGTTTGCCGGTCTAAAATGCATATACATTGCGCCGCTCACGCTCAATCCCTCAGGATTTTTCAAAATCTCATCTGTGTATACCGCCTTGCCGTCTTTCATATTATACGTTTTTCCCTCAACCCCGAAATTGCAAAGCTTTATGCCCTCGTCGCTGTACCAATAATCAAGCCATTTTGCCGCACCCTCCGGGTCTTTGCAGGCAGTCGTTATAACCGTGCCGTACTGCTGAACGTCCGTTTCAACATCAACGAAACGGTTTTCGTCGCCCTTGTTAAGTACGGGATACGGAACACCTACTATATCGCAGTTCGGGTCTTTTTCTTTCATTACATTAAGATACCTTCCGAGTCCGCCGCCTATGAACGCTCTGAATGCACCGGAATCGCCGTTTGTTATATTTGCATCCACCGCATTTGCCGAGTTTGTCGAGAAATCCTTGTCGATAAGTCCTTTTTTGTACCAATTGTTAAGCAAAGATATATACTCCTTATATCCCGGTTCAAGCGGTCCGAACTTAATCTTGTCGCCGTCCCTGTAAAGACCCTTGCCTACGTTGTATGCGCCGTTAAACCAGTTTGTAACGTTTGGTGCCATCCAAAACATATCCGAATTGAACGTAAACGGTGCGGATGCGCCTTTTTTGTCCTTGAATGCCGTCAGCATGGTTTCCCAGTCGCTTACCGTCTCCGGAATCGGCAATCCCAGCTCATCGAGCCAGTCTTTTCTCACCATAAGTCCGCCGAACGTTCTGTAGTTTCCGGTATTAAGTCCCGGAAATTCATAATACCTATGATTGTAGGTTACTGCCTGACGTCTGTAAATTTCATTTTCATCAAGCAACTTCTTGAAGTTCGGAGCGCATTTGTCTATTATATCGTCCAAGCATATTATAACATCGTCGTCAATAAGCGAGTCCTTGCTGTTTCTGTATGAAAACCAGTTGTATTCTATCATATCCGGCAGCTCACGGGAAGCAATCATAAGATTGAACTGCTCATTTTCCTGTCCTGCCGGCGGATGTACAAATTCAATATGTATTCCGCTCTGTTTTTCTCTTTCTTTATACATTGTCATGTCGGCATATGATTTATATCTTGTAGATGTTTCACCTGTCATTGTCACCCAATATTTAAAGCTTTTCGCAGCTTCATTTTGTTTGGTTTCTTCTTTCTTTCCGCAGCCGCATACGCTCAGTGCCGTTGCCGCCGCAAGAAATATCGCAAATATTCTTTTCATCTTCATCATCCTTTCATTATCCTTTTACCGCACCTATCATTATTCCTTTTACGAAATATTTTTGAATGAACGGGTATACACATAAAATCGGAACCGTCGCAATCATTATTGTTGCATATTTTATGGTCGCCGCTATAGCGTAGCTGTCCGCATCGCTTCCCGACATGGAATCCGTCGAGTCCATCAAAAGTATCTCTCTCAATATCAGCTGCAGCGGGAATTTTGTACGTGTTCTTAAATATATCATTGCATTAAACCAGCTGTTCCAGTGGCTCACACCGTAAAACAATATCATTACCGCTATTATCGGCATGGAAAGCGGCATAATTATCCGTGCAAATATAACAACATCGTTTGCGCCGTCTATCTTTGCGGATTCTTCTATGCTGTCCGGAATCGCTTCAAAATTCGTTTTCATAATTATGAGATTGTATGTGCTGATAGCCGTGGGAATTATCAAAGCCCAGAGCGTATCTCCCAAATGCAGGTATTTAAATACGAGCAGATACGAAGGTATCATTCCGCCCGAAAAATACATTGTAAATACCATCATAAGCCCCATAACACGTTTTATGGCAAATCCCTTTCTCGTAATCAGAAATGCGCCGAGAGATGTCATAAGCAGATTGAACGCCGTACCGAAAACCACAATTATCAGCGTTGACCTATATCCCGTCAATATATTCGGATTCGACAGCACCGCTTTATATGCGCTAAGGCTTATGCCCTGCGGAGCAAGCAGTGCTCCTCTGGCGCTTATCAGCTGCGTTGCGTCCGATATTGAGCAGATTATTACGTAATAAAACGGGTATACTGTGATTATCGCCATAAGAATCATGAACAGCGTATTTACGGAATCAAAAATCCTGTCACTTATATTTTTCTTCATCACCATAGCATTTTCCTCCTAAAACAGCGAAGTTTCCGAAAATTTCCTTGAAAGCGTGTTCGCTCCCAAAAGAAGTATAAAGTTAATTACCGACTGAAACATACTTACCGCCGTTGAATAGCTGTAGCGTGAATTTGCCAGACCCATACGGTACACATACGAGGAAATTACGTCCGCTGTTTCATACGTTCCCGAATTATAAAGCAAAATAATTTTTTCATATCCTACGTTCAGCATCTGTCCGATTCGCATAATCAGCATTATAATAATTGTCGAAGCCATTCCCGGAATCGTTATGCTTACAATCTGCCTGAACCGTCCTGCGCCGTCAATGACCGCCGCTTCATACATTTCCTGGTCAATCCCGGCGATTGCCGCAATATATATTATCGAATCCCAGCCTATATTCTGCCATATATTCGTTATGACATATATTCTTCTGAAATATTTCGGGTCGCTCATGTAGTTTTTCGGTTCTCCCGTAAATGCGCTGAGCATTACCGAAATAATACCTGTTCTGCCGAAGAAATCGACTATCATACCGCAGATTACCACAAGCGATATGAAATGCGGCAGATACGTTATCGTCTGAACCGTTTTTTTGAATTTTTGCCCTCTTACCTCGTTAAGCAGCAACGCAAAAATTACGGGTGCCGGAAATCCGAACAATATATCGTAAAAGCTTATAAGCAGTGTATTTCCGAAAATTCGTCTGAAATATATTCCCGAGAAAAATTCCTTAAAATATTTCAGACCGACCCATCGGCTGGCAAGAATCCCCTTGCTTATTTCATACTGCTTAAACGCTATAACCAATCCGCCCATAGGCAGATAACAAAAAATCAAATAATATAATATTACGGGAATTGCCATTATATAAAGATACTTGTTTTTCAGCAGTTCTTTCTTTACAGACGGCATAAATCCTGTTTTTAAATTCTCTCCCATAGTCTACTCCGTTCAAAAAATACTCTTAAATATAATAATCTCCGAAATCTGCTGATACCTCATGCCGCCGAAAATATAATCACCCTTTGAAACATCGCTTAAGCTTCCTCGTTTCATAATCTTTTTTTCGGGGTCGTATATATAAACACGTCTTACAGTACCCGTTCTGCCGAGAAAGCTTGTCCCATCAGAATAGCTGATACTGCATTTCCCTTCGGAAATATTATTTCCCAATACCTCTCCGGCAAAAAATGTACAGTCCTTGTATACCGCAGCACTTATAAATTTCTGCTCCGCACCGTTTTTCGCACTGTATACCGGATTTATATCTTCTATATATCCGTCATCGTTCAAATTAATCTGAATAACGTCGCCGCCCTGAGGTACACTCTCCAGCTTATTTACTACGGACAAATCCTTTGTATACAGCATATAATCGTTGGATTTATACATTCCGTAGATTATATAAACATTGTCGCCCTCATCATTTACTCCGTCGGTAACCTTTTTCACAAGCATGACATCACGCACGCCTGCGGCATTATCGATTTTACTTTCATTAACATCGGTTACCACGCACACATCGGCAATCAGATTTTCGTCGGCGTCATACGCCTTTACGTTATACTTTCCGTCCGCTACCAGAGCGGAATACCCCGTCACCGAAAAATCAGCTTCGTCATAATCCTCCGACACTGCCGGAACATTAAATATTTTGGCATCGCCTGCAATTCCCATATTTTCGCCGAAACCATTAAACGTATTTCTGTATTGCAGCGAATTGCCCTCGTATGCCAATCTGAATTTGTCCAACGCAATGGCTTCCGATTCCTCGCTCGAATTTCGTTCGTATGTTTTCGCCGTGTTCAGTTCATATATCAGCCGTTCACCGTTTACGCTGTAGCGTACAAGCGTATTCGGCGATACTTTTTCATACACCGCTTTTGCCGTTTTCCCGTCGTCGTTGAATTTCAGGCGGCTTTTCAGTTTCAGCGTAACCCAGCGGCCGTTTTCCGTGAATATGCGCATTTCCGCTTCATCAAGAGGAGAAATCGCCGTCTTGGTAACATATCCGTACACATCGTCACGTGCACCGTCCGCAGCAGCAATCTTTCCGAAAACGTCTGCGTAGAGCGTACCCTCGAATCCGACATATACTTCGTTCAATGCGAAATCATGTATCGGTACGGTATTCTTGTTCACCGTAACATTATCCTCCGCTATTCCTTCAATTGTACCCGTATATTTTTTATCGGAAATATAAATCTTCTTGAAGTTTTTACCCTCGCCCGATGAGAATACGCACGAAAGCACATTCCATTCCTTAATCTGCGATACGGAGCTTCCTGCGCCGTTTTTCAGATATGTAACATCGCAATCGTCTGCGCTTAGGCTTATCTTTTCTCCGCCTTTGCCGTACAAAATATTTGTTGCCGCCGAGGCGCTGTCCGCAACAACGGTTTTATATTCCGTAACCTTAACAATGTCCGTTATGCCGTCGTCGTTATTATCAATCAATTCGACAATACCCTGTTTCGGATTCAGCTTCTCCTGTGTCGGCTGCGCATATTTGCCGTTGTATATAAACAGTGCATTTGTCGGAATATTCTTTGTTTTTTTCTTGTCATTTTCCGTATATACAATTTCCGAAATATCCGCCGTTACAATATCTTCCGCATCAATCGCAGTACATTCGTCAATCGTTTCGATATATACAACCGTATCGTCGTCATCGTCCTCACGGAAATAAAATTCAACGTTTCTGCCGAGCATGCCGTCCGCCGTTTCCGCCGAACAAATACAGAGCTTATCCGCTATCTTTATATATCCTCTCGAAAGTCCGCTTTTCGCCGAAAAAAGTCCGCTGTAATAATCCGCTTCGACGATACCCTTATCTTTATGAATTTTAAGACGTTCCGTAAGCAGTGTTTCGCCTTTTTTTGTTTTCATCGAAATATTTTCGCCGAACGATTCATATTGAAGCAAATCGGTGTTAAGCGCCTTTACAAGCAGTTTTGCCGTTTCTTCCGCCGTTATGGCTTTTTCATCGCTCAAGCCCGAAAAAATTCCGATTTCCGCTGCGGCTGCGGCATATCCGTTCGGATAGCCTCCCCTGCGTTCTGCCATAATATCATATCCGAGCGCTTTAAGTATCGCTTTTGCAGCCTGCATCTGCGTTACCGATTCGTCCGGCGAAAACGTGTTTGCGGACGTACCGTTCATATATCCTGCCGTATATGCGGAATATATGAATTTATAATATTTATCGTCGGATTTAACATCGGTAAACGGCAGCGAAGCCGTTTCGGCCGCAAGCGTATCGGCGTCTATTCCGTTTATTGCCGTAATATACTTGGCAAATTCGTTTCTTTTCACTTCATCTGCACCGTTTTCAAGCTCCGTACCGTTTATAATACCGAACGCCGAAAGCAGTTTCAGGTTCTTTTCCGCACTGCTCGTATCGGCGGCACATATCGGAAGCGCAGAAGCTGAAATCAAAATACTAACCGCAATTATTAAACTGAATATTTTTTTCATCTTGCCGCCTCCCCTATATTAATCAGACCGCATATTATTTTTGCCGTTTCCGCTCTCGTGCAGCTGTTCAAAGGTGAAAACCTGTTGCCGCCCGTTCCGGAAATTATATTCTTTTCTTTCATGCAATAAACGGCAGATTTCGCATAGTCCGAGATTTCGCCGTCATCGTCGAAAGCCGCTGCGTTTTCCGCTTCGGCAAGCTTCGCCGCCCTGTATGCCATTACGGCAAGGTCCTGACGTGTTATGCTTTTGCCTGTTCCGAAGCTTTCGCCCTCACCGTTCGCTATCCCGAGCTTTACGGCTGTTGCGACATACGGATAAAACCAATCATTTTCCGATACGTCATTAAAACTGCATTCCGCCGAGTTGTCAACCTCGTAAAATGCTTCTACGATTATCTTCACGGCTTCTTCCCTCGTTATATCCGACATAGGATTAAAGCGCTTGTCCTCCGGTTTGGAAAGTATACCTTTTTTCACAAGCGCATAAATGCTTTCTTCCGCCCATTCTGCGTCCGCCAAATCCGCAAATCTGTATTCTTTCTGCGGCGTTGACGGATTTGTGATTACCGGTGTTACCGGCGTGACGGAAATGCTCTTTCCGCTGCCCGAGCCGCCGCCCGAGCCGGATTCGTTTTTGCGCCGGTTATCATTATATTTCTTTATCGCATTTATAAGCGAAGCTTTTATTTCTTTGAAATCGCCGAAAGGCATATCGGACGCCATATAGTTTGCAATTTCATTTTGCGCCGCCTCACCGAACCCCGAAAATTCGCCGATTTCGGAGGAAAGTCCCAAAAACGCACTTTCCGAAACCATTGTTTCGCCAAGTGTGTTCCAGCCGGACGAATTAATTTTTTCAAGCAGCGTTTCCGCTTTTCTTACAGCGGCTGTGACGTTTTCATAGCTGTCCGAAACCGCAAGACGTTTTATCACTTCGGCGAAAAGTCCGCTTTTTTCCTTTCCCGTGCCGAAATACATATATTCATTTTCAAAAAGCTTTTTAAGCTCTTCTTCCGATGAATTTTTTATGCTTTGCAGCAGTTCATCTCGTTTTTCCGCATTTGCATAATAAAACTCGGATGTGCTCAAATTGCCGCTGCCGTATGCACCGACCGAAACCGTATATTTCCCGTTTGCGGCATTTTCGCCGTCGAACACGGTTTCTGCCCTATACTCGCCGTCTTTTACCGAAACCGGTCTGAGATATACCGAAATGCCGTTTTCATCAGTCACATTTATTGTAACAAATGCGGCGTTTTCAGCCGTTCCGCCGAAAGTAACCTTATCGGATTCAACCTCGGCAGCCGGCTTTGAAAGCTTCGCCGATAAAATCGAGCTGCCGGTATATAAAGCCTTATCGCTGCACGAAAAGCTCGAAAATCCGCCTATCGGCAATCCGCTTTCGTCACGCACAAACGCCGAAACCGTTTTATCAAGAAAGCTGCCGCTCAAATCTGCGCCAATATCCGTTTCCTCCTCCGGCAAAAGAGAATATTCCGTTGTCGTAATATCCGTCATTTTTCCGCTTGCATCATATGTACCCACAACAAATTCAATATTTTTTTCTTCATCAAACGGATTATATACCTTTGACGATATATTTATACTTCCGCTGACGGGCAAGTTCTCAACTTCCCTCCCGGCAGCATTTTTCAATGTAAAGCTTTCGCATATATAATCCTTCGATGTGGTTTTAAAGCTTACAGGATTCATTTCCTCCGCCTTTTGTCCGAATCCGTCGCAGAATCCGTCATTAAAGCACACCGTGTATTCGGAATTAAATTCAAGCCGGCTGATCGGTTTTACTTTAAGTGTTTTTCCATACGTTGTATATTTCGCCGCAATCTCGTTTCCGTCCTTATCCAGCAGCGTTACTGCGCCGTCTTTGATTTTTTTCGGCAAAATATTTGAAAATTCAATTTCCGCCGTACCGTCTGCGCTTACGGTATTTTCATATCCCGTTACGCTGAATTCTTTCAATGCACTTTTTGAAAACCATATTTTTTCAAAATTCAAAACCGTTTCGGGATTCGCCGAAAGTCCCCAGCCGTTAGCGCTTAACTGCAGGAGTCTTGCTCCTTTGAAGCTGCCGCCGTTTCCGCTTGTAGACGCAGATAATGTAAGGCTCAAAGTTTTCCAGCCCGTGAAATCAATCGGAATCTGAAACCAACGGTATGTCATATCGCCCTCGTTGGTATAAATGACAACATTTATTTTATCATTGTTTGCGACCTCCGAATATATATTCATATTAAGATTTTGATATACACCTATATCCATAGGTTCAAATTCTATCTGCCAGCCTTGGTTTTCGGTATGGTTTGCCCATTTTGCCGATATATCATACATATTTTTTACATCATAATCGGCTTTCAGCGCCGTTCCTGCACTTTCAATCGACTTTTCATCATAGAAATCGCACAGTGTATAAATGCCGTCTGCCGATTCGTCATAACCGCCGTCGTCGTCCGGTTCCGTATCGGACGGCGCAGTAAGCCATATCAAGTCGAAATACAGCGGGTCTGTAATGCTTTCAACCGGATTGTAATTTGAATCTTTCCAGCCGTTTGAATTAAAGTATATTGATTTTACATTGCTGTCCCAGCTCGCATTATATTGAGGCATGAAATCCTCAAGAGGAATACTCACCTGCGTCCAACCCGTGAAATCAAGCTTTAAATAATACAGAAAAAACGACCTGCTGTTTGTATCCGTATTTACGACAATATTAATTTTCGAGCCGCTTGCGCTGTCGCTGTATACCCATATATTTAAGTATTTATATGCCGACCAATCTGTCGGAATATCGGTATACTGTGCCGTCTGTTTCGGGCTTCCGACAACCCATTTTGCGGAATATTCGCCGCTTAGAGTTTGTTCGCCGCTGCTTTCAAGCTTAAATTTTTCTGCCGTTATGCCGTCCGAAAAATCCGCAACCACAGCGGTCGATGCTGCCGAGGCACAAAGCCCCGGACACATCAATGCTGTTATTATAAATGCTAATGAAAAAATCACACATTTTTTTAAGCTTGCCATTAAGTCTACTCCTTTAATTATTTCAATGTTTCATAAGGTTTCAGTGTATTAATGCCGTCAAATACAAATGCCTTGACGCTGCTTCCTGCCGAAGCCTTATCCAAATCTACGCTTATTTGGCTCTTTCCGCTATCCGGAGTGAAATCGGCTGCTTTTACCGAAACAAGCTTATTACCGTTGTAAGACGCTATTACCAAGGTTACGTTCTTATTTCCGCCTTTTTGCGTTACCGAAGAGGTCGCAACGTATTTGCCGTCCGCTTCCGTTATAACGGGTTCTGTTATATCAAACACCGGCTGTTCGGTAGTAAAGCTTATACCGTCGTCAATATCTGCCGAATATCCCTGTGCCAGCTTAACGCTGCCGAGAGAAAGCGTATATTCCGTACCGTAATCAAGGCTGTCTGCCGCAACAACAAGCGTTGTATCGTCCGCATACGCCGAAACTCCTTCTACTGCTACATTTTCGCCGTTCACTTTCTTTGTAAGCGTTATTTCTGCCGGGTCTGTCGCAACGCTGATTCTTTCGTCAAATTCAAATCTGAACACCTTGTCGCTTACGCTGAGCGATTTTGCGCCGTCCTGCTCCGGATAATTCAAAATTCTTGCCATACCGCTCGGCAGAGCTTCACTGAACCAAATACGTTCAAACTGGAAATCTGCCTTGTCGCCGAAAGATGTACCGTAATATCTGCATTGAAGCAAAAGCTTATTTACACTCGTTAAGCTGCCGTTACCGTTTTTCGTAAATTCCGATGTCGGAATAGAAACGAGTTTCCACTGACCGTCACGGTCGCCGCCGAAATATCCTATCATGCAGTTTTTATCTCCCGATTCCGTATTAAAGAACTGGAGCCCGAATTTTCCGCCTGTTGTTCCGGTTTCGTTTGAACGCATCCACATATTCACGTATGAATATTTGCTGAGGTCTACCGTTGATGCAAAGGGAATATTTACATTATTTGCCTGCCATATCGGACGCCAAAACAGTGATGATTTATACATACCCGCATTGTTTCTTGTGAAATATGTCCAGCAATCCGTGTCGTCATACGGCGGTGCCAGATAACGCAGGCGCATATCCCAGTTTCCTACGTATTCGGTGCGCAGCACTTCATATTCCGTGCTGTCGGTCGTTTCCGTCGAAAGATATACTTTATCGAAATACATGGGATTGCCGTCTATAGCCCAATGGCTTGTGCTTCCGCCGAAATAGTCGGAGTTCCAGCCTGTTGCACTTATCACAAGTCTGTCAATTTGATTGAATGTGGTTTCGGTTTCTCCGTTATGTGTAAATTGATAGAGAGGGACAGATACCTTTTTCCATCCTTTAAAATCAAGCGGAATATATGAAATATTATATTCGCTGCCCGTATATGCCAAAAGGTTAAGTTTCGTATTCTGAGCCACGCTTGAATACATTAATATATTGATATTTGTATATCCCGTCCAATCCGTGGGGAAATTCGGGTTGCTGCTGTCCGATACCTTAAATTCCGTAACATTCCAGCCGCTTTTCTTAAATTTTCCCGAAACATCGCCGTTTAACGTTATGTCGCTTGATGCCGTCAGCCCGGACGCTGTTATCGCCTCCTGCGTCGTGTAGTCGGCAAGAACTTTTATATTCCCCTCATTGTCTGCCGCTACTCCCGTCATCGTCATTGCCGCCATTACCAGAATCATTACCAGAGTTATCGCCTTTTTCATTATTGTTACTTCCTTTCTTGTTTAATTTTATTTCAAAGGTTTTACCTTTTGAATTTGACGTATCTACCGTTACTTGAGTTTTTCCTCCGGAATATCCGCCCGAAATTTTGTCGTTCACTTCGTTTATATAATACTCCTTCGCTATTGCAATTTCGAGTTTGTCGAGCTTCTGCGTCGGGTCGGACACCGATAGTACTGCCGTGCCGTCTGCGTTCTCCCTATACATAAGCGTACACGGAGCGCTTGCGGAGATATCTCCCAGACTTCCTTTTTCCCAGAACACAATACCGGTTACTCCTGTATTTTTGTCTTTCGCCGCCTGAATCTTATCCGTATTGCTCAATATCTCGACTGTCGGATTTTTAGCATATTCCGCCGTTTGTTCCGGCGTATAATACGGCAGCATGATATACTCATACGTACCGTTTTCCGGATTTTTGCCGTGATTTATCCAAAGCTCGAAGAAAGACGGGTTATTGCTCGATTTGCGCATACTTACGTTTTCGGTTTTCGGGAAATAATATCCGCCGAAATTCTCAAGATTTACCCAGCCTGTATTCTCAAAGCTTTTTTCATCGGCATTGAGTTCGAGCAAAGAGCCGTCCGCAAAGACTTTTTCTCTGCCGCAGTAAATTTCGTTGCCGAGAGAAATTTTTCCGTCCGCCGAGGGTGCGAATATCTTAAATTCGAGAATACTGTTCCATGCATTGGAGGTGTTTCCGTGACCGACAAAGCGTACAAAGCGTGCCTTTTGATTTCCGAGGGTATAGCCTTCAAAATCCTGTGTTGTGCCGCTGCTCTGTCCCGAGAATGTACGCGTCCATTTCTGTCCGTCCTCCGAAACTTCAAGTTCAAAAGTATTTTTGCGTGTGTTTCCTCCGGCAAATGAAATCGCCGCATATCCCACGTCGGTAATCTCGCCCAAATCGTATTTTATCCATACATCGCCGTCTGCCGCCCATTTCGTCGATTTATCTCCGTCAATCGTTGCGGAGGGCGGATTCTGCGGTTCGGGAACTGCGCTTGCCTCAAAATCCTTTATTTCCAGAGTTTTGGTATTTGTATCGGGTGTGTATTCCATATTATTGGATTTTCTGTTATCAACAACGGTTATAACGTCAACATTATCAGTCGAATTGATTCCGCTGCCGAGCGCCGTTAAAGCATTGTCAAACATAAACCATGCTTTTTTTGCGACAAGTGTCGAATTATGAACCGGTTTTCCGCCGCCGTAATTCTCATCTCTGCCCTCGTCCTCTTCGTCGAAATGATACGATTCCAAATCCATCGCCGCAGTGCCGTATTTATCCTCCAGAGAAACGCCTCCGGCAAAATCTCTGTTTCTCAGCCATGCATTGTATATGCTCACTTCGTCACGTTTCTGCGTGTCTGCCGTTATACCCGGAAGCCTGTACGGATTTACGGTACTCCAGAATCCCTCGTCATAAGCACGCAAATCGTCCGTATAGAAATATACCATACCGTCCGACATATACCAGCCTTTCGTGTTTTCATTGTTAATGCTGTCGTAGTCGCCGATTCTTGATGAGGACATCGAAATACCTACGGCATAATTTTCACGCTTTTGCACCGCTTTATCGCAAGCAGCCATTATAAGCGTTCTGCAATGCGCATTATCGGACGGAATACTGTCGTCGTCCATTATCGCCGCTATTTCGGGATTGCCCTGTTTTCTGTAATCTACCGTCGTATCATGAACAGCGTGATATTTTATCATAGATTTTATTGCCGCCGACTGCTCTTCGTCCGCCATTTCCAGCAAATACATCAGCGCATTTATATATCCGATTCCGCCCTGATGCTCATTATAGCTTCTCGACACCTGACGTCCCGTGTACATACTCATTAGTCCGCCTTTATAAACAATGCTTTCAAAGCTGTTGTACGCCATATCGAAAATATTGTATTTCATAGGATTCGATATTTCAAGCTTTGAACCCTCCAAAAGAGTGGAAAGCCTTGCCAGGTTTGAAAAATGCGTCAGCCCGTAACCTCCGTTATACGGATGTATATTGTGATAAATATACGAGCCGTCCCTGTGGAATCCGTTGCCCGAATCTCTGTATCTCATCAGAGGTTCTATATATCTTCTCGCTTTGACAAAAGCCTTGGCGTCTTTTTCGAGTGCCGCCGCTCCTATGAGAATCTGTGTTTCGTCCGCCGTGTTCGCCCCGAAATCGCTGTCGGGCTTTTCAAGCAGAGTATGAACGGGCGAAAGATATTTGCATATATCCTCATATTCAAGGTCGTTTTCCATTATTATAAGCGTACTTACAAGATAATTCGGCGAACCTATCATCCAGTCCCACCAGTTAAAAATATACGGACTTCTCCAGCCTGCCGTTTTGTTTACCACATTATCTCCGTATATATTATCATACATCCAGTCAAGCGCATACTTTATATTTTCAAGCAGCTTTTTGTCTTTATAGCCTGCCGTGCCTTTCGTGCCGTATGTAACAGCCATGGAATAGATTTTCTGATACATCGCAGTCATTTCCGCCGACTCCGTTATAGGTTCGTCCTGAAAAAGGTTTTTAATGTCTGCACCCTTGTTCATTGTGTTGCTTATCGCCAAACCGCCGTTTTTCATTTCCGCATTTGCCTTTACGTATTCGTTCGTCAAATCCGCATCGTCACCACCGGTCGAACGTTTTCTCCAGCGGTCTTTTATAACTTTAAAATCTTCGTCCGTAATCTCATTGAAATCTACCGGGACATAGCATACTTCATAGGATATAATATCATAATTGCTGCTGTCCGCATAAAATTCGTCCGACTTTTCCGAACCTATAATAAGCAAATCTTTTTCGGCAATCAGATTTAATCCCGATACTTTTGAAAATTCCTCTGCCGAAACGTATTCCGTTCCGTTAATTTCCTTTAACGCTATTTCCTGTTCATCGGCTGAAACGTTTTCCAGACGTGTCAGTGTTTCGGGCAGTATATAATGTGTGCCGTCCGATATTACCATTGCCGGAGTGCCGGGCCTCGGAACAAATTTATCCGTTCCGTACATTGCTCCGCTGTTGCCGTTGTAAAACGAAAGCGAATTTTCAACACAGGTGTTGGCATTTTCCGTTTCTTCGGCAGTGAAAACCAGCGTAAGCGAGTTTGAAATATCTCCGCCTTTTAAATAAATAGAATCAATATAAATATCCGTTTCGGAGTTCGGGGTCATGCTCCAGCCGCTCGAAACTATCCTGAGATGATTTGCTTTCGCCAAGCTCCCGTCACGCTGTTTCGCAAACTCCGACAGCGGCAGTGACACAAGCTTCCAGCCCTCCCAGTCTATATTCATCTGATAGTTCCTGTAGGACTCTCCGTCGCTTCTTTCCGTATCGCAGTTTATAATAAACATTATCTGCGAATTTGTTGCCTTTTCCGAATACACCCACATTTCCAGCGTGGTATAAACCGAAACATCTCTCGGTACATTTTTGAACATCAGCGTTGTTATCTCGTCCTGATGATTCCACCGTGCCGTGAATTTGGAGTTTTTGGTGTATTTCGAGGACGGTACTGCGCCGCTGGCAATTACCGTTGAATAATCGTTCATATCCGCAATCAGGTATGTACCGTTTGCTTCGCTTCCCGAATTTGTTTCAACATACCCGTCCCATGCCGCAAGTGTGTTAATATTAAACAGCATTAACATAACGCACAATGCAAGTGTTAAAAATTTTTGTGCATCTTTTTTAATTTGTTTCCGCACAAGGTTTCAGCCTCCTTCTTGTAATACAGATTTTACGTAATCTATTATATAACACTTTGTTAATTTTGTATATAAACTATTTTTCGGATTTATAAACTATTTCGCAGATTCCCTTATTCCTTCGGGATTTAGAGGCATAAATACAAAAAAGACGGTGTTGAAAAACAAATATGACGAACTTATGATGCAGTCTTTGATTAAACATCGTAAATTTATCGAGCGTGAAATATTCGATAAATTTACAGCAACCGTATATAACGGAGTAAATCGTGACACTCGTTGGAAACGTGCATACAACTATGCGGTTCGATATAAGTACATGCCTTGGGTGCATAGAATTTACAAGGGAGGAACAGGGAAAGCTTGTGAATCTTTTAATAAATGATGCCGTTGACGGCGATATGATTAACCTTCTAAATGAACGGGCAAAAAAGCTTGCGAAGGAAAAGGCTGATATTCTTGTTAAAATCGACGTTCTCGAAAATGAGGAACGTGAAATAATAAATGTAATCAATTTATCAAAGAAATGGCGAACAGCGGATTTTGAAGAACGAAAAGCCGTATGCAATATATTAATACACAAAATATTAATAAATGCAGACGGAAACTGTGAGATTATTTGGAATATATAAGCCGGAAATTTCAAATTGCAATATTGACATTATTCCGATAATGGTATATAATATAGGTAGCTGAAAAATAATAAGGAGGATTTTGTATGAATTACGAATTAAAACATTTCGACACAGCTCTTGTGCGTTTTTCGGCTACCGAAGATACCAATACGCCGGAAATAAAAATATTGTGGATAAATGAAGCAAAAAAAGACTTATTTCCGCTTGATTTGGAGCTTACCGACATCGGAATATCAAAATGGCTGAAACACAGAACAATACCGAAAAACCGTGCCTATGTGCATAATTTTTTGAGTAAATGCGGTCTTAATATCAACCGACCTATGACGATTATAAAAGTTTCAAAAGGTCTTTCGCTTAACGACTGCTACTGGGTAGTCGAGGAAGGATTTGAGGGCACATACGATAAATTTAATCTGTATGATAACCGTTTCAGTCAAATTCTTGCTTTGATAGCATTTACCGGATACGGCAGCAGCATAAGAACATCACTTGCATCATGTCCTGAATTTACCACAAACGGTATGCTTCCTAAGTGTTGGCGCAGAAAAGACGGAAAAATTTTGCTATATAAAGGCGGAACAAGCGGTGCATCAAACACGGGTAACGAACCCTATTCGGAATATTATGCTGTTCAGGTTGCAAAGGCTCTCGGTATAAACGTTATCGAATACGGTCTTTCCAAGTGGAAAGGCGAGCTTTGCTCCACATGCGAGCTTTTCACATCAAAATATTATTCTTTTCTTCCTGTCGGCAGAGTAGTTACCTCTGGCGGAATGAAAGCAGTAAGAGAATATTACGAGAACCTCGGTCAGAGCTTTGTTGACGCACTAAACGATATGCTCGTTCTTGACGCAGTAATTATGAATACCGACAGGCATTTCGGCAATTTCGGTTTTATCATTGACAACAACACAAATAAAATTGTTGCTCCCGCACCATTGTTCGACCATGGCAATTCTCTTTTGAATTTTGCCGGTCGTGATGATTTGGAAAGTGAGAAAGCACTTTCAGCCTATGCCGAAACCTTAGTTCCGTGCGTATATGACGACTTTATCGGAACGGCAAAAAAAGTTCTTACACCGAAACATCGTGAGGGATTAAGAAAGCTGCTCGAATTCAGATTTAAGAAAAACTCAAGATACAATCTGCCCGATAACAGGCTGAAAATGCTTGAAAAGATTATACACACGCAGGCTAAGCTTTTACTTGAAAAATAATATACACTCAATGGCAATTTCTAATTTGGAACCCGAAAACCTTAAAAATCATCTGAAACATACTCTGAACTTTTTAGGGAAGAAACAGGCTTATGGGCAGAGGGACCTGATTATATTATAAATATGTATCTTGAAGAAAAAGGAATAAACAAGGACGGTGTTTGATATGTCGGAAAGAAAACTTATGGATATAACACATTTTCAGTCTGAATGTGTTGTAGGATACAGCAGATATGCTCATATACCGATTTCCGAAAGCTCAAAGCTTTTTACAAAATACAATTTATTTGAGTTTATAAAACAGTGCTATAATAAAGCTATATTTTTCGCATTATCTCTCCGCTTAATTATAAGCCAAGCTCTTTCACCATTCCTGTCACTTTATCGTATTCTTTTTTCACTGCCTCATACATCTGCGAAATATCTTCCGGCATATACTTCTGTTCTCTCAGCCTTTCGGTCATGTACGAACATTTTTCAGCAAAAACCGTAAGGCTGAGATTCAGTGCAATTCCCTTTAAAGTATGAACCGCATAAAAAGCCTGTTCCGCATCTTGCATGCTAACCGCCTCTGTCAGCAAATGCATATTTTTGTCTCTTGTTATCATTTTCAGAAATCTCGTTATAAGTATATCATTTTTCAGTCTGTCGGCTGCGTCTGCATAATCTCCGCCGACAGCGTCATAAAATTCTTTTACAGTCATTCTTTCTCCTCCTCAAAGACTTCGGCACAGTCTTTGTTTATCTTTGCCCGATACAGCGCACGATCGGCCTTTTCTATCAGCTCAGATACTCTGCCCGACCCATGCACTCCGCCAATGCTTACGCTGAGATTCAATTCCGGATATTCGGGTATATTTATGCTTCGCACAGCACGGCATATATCTTCAAGCTTATTTTTCATAATCTGCTCCTGCAATCCGTTAAACAGAATAACGAATTCATCTCCTCCGTAGCGAATAAGCTCGTCATTGCTTCTTAATATCAAACGAATCGCCTGTGCTGTGCAATACAGTGCTTTATCTCCTGCAGCGTGACCAAAACGGTCGTTAATCTGCTTGAAATTATCAATGTCTGCCATGGCAACCGCATTTTCTCCCGTGATATTACGAATACGTGTGTCATAATAATGGCGGTTGTATACCTGCGTTACCGAATCCTTATAAACCTGTCTGTTTCGCACAATCAACTGATTGAGTATATTCTCGCTTTCTTCCATAGCGCTGCCGACGGTATAAATCGGATTTATACATTCAAGCGAATACGGAATGCCGTCTATCTCTATGCACATGGCAAGTATATAATACACATCTTCACCTATCAATTCTACTTTGTTATGCGTTTTCCTCGTTCTTATTGCCTCCTGTGAAATACATTTTTCACAACGTTTCGTCTTTCCCAATATAGAATAACAATGCTCGTTTTTTTCAACGGAATGCCCGTTTATGTCCGCCGAAACCTGCATACATATACCGGGGTCTACCAAACGAACAGCTTCAAACATTTTCTTGTAACCTTTAATCACAGGTGCCACCTGTCTCCCCGTAATCCTAAGCACATCGTCCTTCGCCGCCGCTACAGGAAGCAATATTTGTTCGGTAACTTCCTCAGACATCATTTTATCAAAATCTTCAAGACGTCCGTATTCCTCGTCAATATCAATCACCTTGCCAAGCAGCGTACTGCATCTTCTGTGTTCTGCCTCCGACCACAGTACAAGTATTGCTATGCGACACAGGCATTTTTTGCCGTCCAATTCAATTTTCGCCATAAGCTCCGTATGCACTTCTTCGGCAGACATTTCTTCTATTTGCTTTTTCAGCTGTTCAATTACATCTTTTCCGATAATCTTCCGAAATGCCTTATCCTCCTGCGGGTTTATAATTACAGACGGAAGCCCTGTATGATCCGATGCTCCTTTAGACAAATGCACGGACGATGGCTGTGCCGTATATTCAAACCATATTTCATCGCTGAGATTGCTCATAAATTCCTGTTTTGTATTTGCGTCCTCAAGCTGCAGCGTCATGCGTGCCGCAACAGTATCTTGACCCTGATAAAAGGCTTCTACCGCACGATGTATGGGATCATTTTTCTGCCAAACTTCCATTGCCGCCTCACTTGGTCTTATGGTTCCGGCAACTTCAACCATACATTCCAGAATAAGCGGATTAAACGTTCCGCATTCTCCGTTGCATATCATTTCAACAGCTTTTTCATGAGAATATGCTTTCTTATAACTTCTTGCGTTTGTCAATGCATCATAAGCGTCGGCTATCGAAACGACCTGTGCCGCAAGCGGAATCTCATCTCCCTTAAGTCCGTCCGGATAACCTTCGCCGTTCCAGCGTTCATGATGCCAGTGGCAAATTGTAGCGGCATATTTCGTCAATTCCTCGTTCTGGTATATCGGCAATTCCGTAATAATCCCGGCGCCTATCTGAGTATGGTGCTTCACCGTTTCAAACTCTTCCTCCGTCAGCCTGCCCGGCTTTTTGAGTATTTCTTCGGGAATCAAAAGCTTACCTATATCGTGTAGTCCGGAAGCCATGGAAATCACTTCAATATCAGACTCACTTATGTTATATTTATTCGTTTTTTCCGCCAAACGTTTGAGGATAAGTTCTGTCAGACGATTAACTCCGAACATATGCATTCCCTGTTCGCCGCTGCGCAACTCCACTGCATAATCAAGGATTGAAACCATCACTTCATTGCTTTTCTCTCGACGATAAAACCGGCTTGCGACAGCGTCCACAAGCTGTTGTTTTTTCGTGTGCAGCAAAATAGTATTTATAATACGATGCCTAATAATCCCCGGCGCAAACGGTCTGCTTATATAATCCGAAGCTCCCAGTTCAAATGCACGGTCTATATACTTGTTGTTTGTTTCTGCCGAAATCATTATCGTAGGTATGTCATCTATCCATCTTCGGCGTTTCACTTCTTCCAGTACGTCGAATCCGCTTTTGCCGGGCATAACGATGTCCAGCAGCAGTGCGGATATCACTCCGTGATAGTTTTCCAAAGCCGCTATGGTTTCATCTCCGTCTGTCGTTTCAATTATTTCAAAGTCCTGTTCAAGCATATTTGCAAGAATAGCACGGTTCATTTCCGAATCGTCTGCTATAAGCAGTTTCCTCTGTTTCACGTTAATTCTCCTTTCTGCCGCCCCGCATCGGCAGTTACTCAATCACACTTGGTAAATATTTTTCGTTCTGTTATTTTCCGACGATATGCTCTCTTTATCCAATCTTTTTTACTTTGCTCCCAAACTGATTTTACAAACTGCTTCGGATTTATCGGTTTCGGCACATATCCGTTCATTCCCGCATTCATGCACACTGACTCATTGTTGTATTTTTGTATCAAATTACAACTGTGTTTTATTTTCTGTTCGGACACAATTATCACCATTCCTGTTTAGTATAAAGTGATATTACATCTTTGTATATATTTTGTTTTTCTTCCGAATTTGCGGCATATTGCATTATATATTATAACGCAAAATAATAACATTGTCAACGGCGAGCGGAAATAAATTTACTTTTTCAGAATAAAAATGACATAAAGACATAAAAGTAATATACTGACAATTAAAATTATTAAAAATTATTGACATTTGCAGATATGTACGATATAATTAAACATGAAGAAGTAATAAAAAAACTAAAAATCGGCAAGCACAAAAGCACTTGCCGATTTTGGTGCGGCTGAAGGGACTTGAACCCCCACGTCATTGACACCAGAACCTAAATCTGGCGCGTCTGCCAATTCCGCCACAGCCGCATATAAAACATACCTATATATTATACAATACTTTTAACAATTTGTCAAGCGTTAAATAAAAAAATCGATAAAGGACTGAAACTCATGCGAACCTATACAGCCGAAAACTTTGTGAACAGCAGCGAAAATATATCCGTACATAAAATCATAAACAAATCCGGCGTATCGGAACCTATACACAAGCATGAATTTATCGAGCTTGTATACATAGTTTCCGGCAGCGGCACGCAGCGTGTTGACGGCTGCGAATATGCTGTTTCAAAAGGGAATATGCTGTTTATAAATTACAATCAAAGCCACAGCTTTTCCGCCGAAAATGAACTGATTTACGTAAATCTGCTGATGAAACCCGAATTTATGAGCAAGGAACTGATTAATTCCGAAAATATATACGAAATATTTTCTCTCGCCGTGTTCGGCGGCTTTGACATTTCGGACAAAAAAGAACCAATTGTCAAATTCGAGGGAAAAGAAATACTTGTAATGGAGCAGATTATAGAAAACTGCATTTACGAATTTGAAAAAAAGCACAGCGGATATATAACCGTTCTGCAAAGCTATATGCAAATTATATTTACCATGCTGATGAGAAACATACAGCGCAAATCCGAGCATATGGGATATATCAAGCCCGTAATGCCCGAAATCATAAAATATATCGATGAAAACTATTCCGAAAAGCTCACATTGAAAACACTTGCGGACAAGTGCTTCTACAATCCGGCATATTTCAGCAGAATTTTCAAGGAATGCTACGGCAAAACCGTTACATCATACATACGCGAAATCCGCATTTCAAAGGCGGTCGAAATGCTCGAAAACACAGACTTGGCAACAGGCAATATCATAGAAACCGTAGGCTACAACGACAAGGCGCTCTTTTATAAGCATTTCAAAGAATACACGGGTACGACTCCCGCCGCATTGAAAAAAACAAAAAAATCAACAACTAAGTAAAAATACACTAATGCATTTTTTCTTCTTTCGGTGTATAATATTCGTATAAACGAAAGGAGATATTTCAAATGAATATTAAAGAATACCAAAATAAAGTTAAAGGCTGCTGGCTCGGCAAAAACATAGGCGGAACTCTCGGTGCGCCTTTTGAATGCATAAGAGGAATGGTTGACATCGATTTTTACACACAGGATATGTCAAACGGCGCAGCTCCGAACGACGACCTCGATTTGCAGCTTGTATGGTTGAATGCCGCAGAAAAATACGGCAAAAACGTAAATTCGGAAATACTGGCGGAATACTGGATTTCCTATGTTGTGGCAAACTGGTCGGAATACGGCGCCGGAAAAAACAATGCCGCGATGGGAATTACCCCTCCCCTGTCCGGCTGGTACAACAACCACAACAGACACAGCTGCGGTGCGTTCATACGAAGCGAGCTTTGGGCGTGTCTTATGCCCGGTCATCCCGAACTTGCCGTTAAATATGCATATGAGGACGCTTCCGTAGACCATTTCGGCGAAGGTTTGTACGGTGAACTGTTTACCGCTGCGATAGAAAGCGCCGCATTTACGGAAACAGACACAAACAAGCTCATTGATATAGGACTCAGCTACATTCCGTCCGACTGCGGCATAGCAAACGCCGTTAAAATAGCACGTGACTGCTACAACAGCGGTATAGATTACAAGGAAGCACGCAAAAGAATACTTCGTGCCGAGCCTTGCTCTTTCGGAATGTACAGCGGATATACGATATGCGAACCGGAGGACGACATCCCCGTCGGCACGCTGGGATATGACGCACCGGCAAATATAGGAATAACAATAATGGGTTGGCTCTACGGCGAGGGTGATTTCGGCAAGAGCATTTGTATCGCAGCAGGCTGCTGCGAGGACGGCGACTGCACCGCCGCCACTCTCGGTTCTATAATGGGAATAATTATGGGTGCGGATAAGCTCCCCGAAAAATGGACAAAGCCAATCGGCGACGAGATAAAAACCATTTCTCTTGACTGCACGGCAGGCGAGCTTCTGAAAATCCCCAACAAGGTATCGGAACTTGCTTCGAGAGTTTGCAGACTTATGCCCGTATTCATGGGCGAATACTGCGATATAACAGCAGAAAACGGCCCCGAATTGGAATTTTCCGAAATTCTTTCCAACGATGATATTCATGACACACTTCATGCCTGTGTACACAAAAGGTATTTCAATACATACGACAAAACGCCTGCGTTCTCAAAAGAAACAACGGCACTGAAAACCACCGTCAGCTTTCCCGACGGAATAAACATCGCAGCGGAAACCCCGATAAGGCTTGAACTCAAATTTGAAAATCTGCTTGTAAAGCAGCAATGGCTCTCCGTCAGAGTTTTCATGCCCGATGATTGGGAATGCTCTGCCGGCAGGAAATTCGCATTGAATCTGGATCAGATTCACGGCGGCTACGGATATGAAAAAGCAAATATTACAATAACTCCGCACAGCATTTCGGAACCTATAACAACAGTTGTTTTCGAAATAAGCTCAAACGGACGTTTATCAAAGCTTTATCTGCCCGTTTCACTCATAAACAATCCGCAGCAAATGCGAAAATCATAACATAATGGTGTATAAAAATGCACAGACCGCATAAAGCAAAAAACACCGATATAGTGCTATAAACAAAAACACACA
Source organism: uncultured Clostridia bacterium (assembly GCA_934792465.1). Classification (GTDB taxonomy): domain Bacteria; phylum Bacillota; class Clostridia; order RUG12999; family RUG12999; genus CAKVOK01. Next base: position 26,838 of record CAKVOK010000038.1, read on the forward strand.
AGTATAAAAAGTAAACTGAAACAGATGTTGAAATTCGTTCGAGAACGAATTTCTAAAATAAATATTGCTTTATGCTATGAACAAACTTCGCCTCTCGATGTAACCGGGTAAGCGGGTATCAACAGCAAGGATTTTCCTTGCTGTTGCTCAGTTTGTCCATTCTGCACTATTTTTCTCCAACCATAAATATATTGTAGTAAAATGAATTTCATTTTACAGCGACTCTTTGCCGCTTTAGAAAATTTCACCGGTTTTAATCTACCGGTATCTTTAGTATCTGTCCGCTTTCCAAATCGGAAGTTTTCATATTGTTCGCTTTTTTGATTTTTACGATTTCGCTGCGAACATCGCCGTCCGTATGCTCTTTCGCTATAGACCAAAGCGTATCTCCCGAATCAACAGACACAGTAATATATTGCGTCTCCGTTATTGTATCTCCGAATACCACGCTGAAAGCCAGCGAAAGCATAAGTATAGAAACAACAGCAAAAAATACGTTTCTCTTGAATTTCCTCTGTCTTGCCCGAATTGCTCTTATTCTTTTTCTTCTTAATATTTCTTCATTGGTATACATATATAAACACCTCACAAGTTTTAATCGAACAAATGTTTCGTATGCTTATATTATATCAGAACATTTGTTCTTTGTCAAGGGTTTTTTGAAATTTTTTCGAACATTTTTTCTTTTATTCGATAATTCCAAAAAATATTTAATAAAAATATTCAATAATAATATAGACAATTCAAAAAAAAAGTGATATAATATATACTTGTAGACTCTAAATATACAGGCTCAACAAAGGAACGGTTAAAATGATAATAGATTTTCATACGCATTGTTTCCCGGACAAAATTGCGCATCACGCAATATCCGCACTCGAAACCTCCTCCGGCGGACTTTTGCCGGGGACGGACGGAACTGTCAGCGGTCTGAAAGAAGCAATGCGGCGGCAAAACGTGGCAAAAAGCGTGGTGCTTTCCATTGCCACAAATGCAAGACAGCAAACAAACGTAAACAACTTTGCGGCAGAAATCAACGGCGGCGACATAATCGCATTCGGTTCGGTACACCCGGATGCCCCGAATGCTCTCGAAGAACTCGAGCGCATCAAAAGCCTGGGGCTTTGCGGCGTGAAATTCCACCCGGAATTTCAAAAGTTTTTCGTTGACGATGATAAAATGAAACCGATATACAAAAAAATATCCGAACTGGGGCTTATAACCGTGTTTCATGCCGGTGCGGACCTCGGATTCAAAGACCCGATTCGCTGCACTCCAAGGCGCATGGCAAATGCGCTTAAATACCTCGATTGCCCTGTCGTTGCGGCACATTGGGGCGGTATATACTGTTATGAAGATACATTAAAATATCTTTGCGGAACGGACATATACCTTGATACTTCTTTCGGATACAGAGTTATCCCGAAACCGTATGCCGAGGAGATACTCGAAAAACACTCTCCCGACAGAATACTTTTCGGTTCCGACACTCCCTGGAGTACACCGGAAAATGAAATACGTCTGCTTGACGTTCTCAACATCGGTGAAACCGAAAAAGAAAAAATCTATTTTAAAAATGCCGAAAAATTACTCGGTATTTAAAATTGAAAAGCAGGTGATAAATTGAAAAATATATTAGATACGGCAAAAAAAATATGGAGTATTGACAAAATTCGCAAAACCGTATATCTTTTGGCTTTTATGTTTGGTGTTCTTGCGGTTTACAACTTCATGTATTCCATGAATTTTATTGATAAAAAAAGGATTTACGCACGCTGCATACGCATTGCGTTTATTTCATACGGTGCGCTTTTGTTCGCCGTAAACATAAAAAAGGAAAGACCGAATTGGTCCGGCTTTTTAACTCTGCTGTTTAACTCGTTTATGTCGTATTTCTTTATGGAATCGCTTACATACACGGTAAACCCCGGCAGGCTCGCTTCTCTCCAGTTTGTATTTAACATTATTATAATACTGTCTGTTTATTTCGTGTTCTGGGCGATAAGCGGGAAAGTGAAAATAAGCGTTATACTCGGAAATATTGTATTTATTGCGGCAAGCATAGGAAATCGAATGCTGATTGATTTGCGCGGACGTCCTCTTTTCCTTTCGGACATTTTTTCGGTAACGGCAGCACTCAACGTGAGCAATCAATACGTTATAGAATATTTCAAATACAGCGTTATGGGATTCTTGTTTGTGCTGACGGCAGCTGCGGCATTCGTTATGATGTACAAAAAAAGTGAATCGAAATTCAAGCTCGTATACAGACCGCTTTTTTTAATTCCCATGATAGCAGTCGTATTGCTGACAGCAAAGACGGATATATACAACAATCTCGGTATTCAAATGAGCTATTGGCGTCACAACAACGGCATTATCCTCGACTGGGTCATAGAAGCCAAGGATTTCAAGGTAAAGCCTCCGGAGGACTATTCCGCCGAAGCTTTGAAACAGGAAGAAGAGCTTATCGAAGAAGAAAAACGCTGGGCAGAATTTAAAAAACCGAACGTTATTGCGATAATGAGCGAATCGTATTCCGATTTGCACGAAATAGGCGATTTTGAAACAACGGAAGATTATATGCCTTATTTCAACTATCTTTACAACAAAAACAGCCCGTATTTCCTCACAGGACGGCTGTACAGCTCGGTATACGGCGGAAACACCGCAAATTCCGAATATGAGTTTTTAACCGGTGATTCAACAATGATATACCCGCAGAATTCCATTCCGTATCAAACATTTTTGGACGGAAAAACAAGCATAAATTCGCTTGTGGCACAGTTCAAAAGTCTGGGGTACGAAACGCTCGGAATGCACCCGTATATTGCTACGGGCTGGAACAGACCGAACATATACAAGGCAATGGGATTTGATGAAACATCATTTATTGAGGATATTGAAGCCGTAAGAGAAGTTGAACGTGTGCGTGAATACTGTTCCGACAAGACGGACGTCGACCTCATTATCGAGCGTTTTGAAAACAAAGAAAAGGGCAAGCCGCTTTTCATGTTCAACGTAACGATGCAAAATCACGGCGGATATACCGATTCAAGCTTTGAAAACAACATACAAATTGTCGGCAAAGAGGGAATGTATCCCAAGGTCGAGCAATACATGAGCCTTATGCGCCTTTCCGACACGGAACTTGAGCGGCTCATCGCCTATTTTAAAGATTATGACGAGCCTACGGTTATTGTATTTTTCGGCGACCATCAGCCTAAAATTGACACGGAATTTTATGAAGATTTGCTCGGAAAGAAAATGTCCGATTTTACAACCGAGGAGATGCAGAAACTTTACATTACGAGATATTTGATATGGTCGAACGAGAAGCTGAAAGATGACGGCATAAGAGATACGAGCATAAACTATCTTTCAACGCATATGATGCACCTTATCGGTATGCCTATGACGAAATATCAGCGTTATCTGACGGAGCTGCAAAAGTATTATCCTATAATAACCGCCAATATCAAGGTGGATTCGCAGGGCAAAATGACGCCTATTAACGGTGATGGTTCGGAAGAACTTAAAATGTACAGATTCATGATATACAACCATGTGCTTGACGAGAGCGCATATCAGAAATCGTTTTTTGAATATAATCGGGAAGAAGGAAATTAACAAATGGAAACATATGCTGCATTTAAGGATTTGGCAATTATAATAGTATTTGCAAAGCTTTTCGGACTGCTTGCAAGAAAGTGCAAAGCACCGCAGGTTGTGGGAGAAATCGTCGCCGGGCTTATAATAGGCCCGTGCGTTCTCGGTCTTGTAAAGCAGACATCGTTCTTAACGGAAGCCGCCGAAATCGGCGTTGTACTTCTGATGTTTTCGGCAGGGCTTGAAACGAACCTTAAAGAGCTTTTGAAAACAGGCATTGCGGCATTTTTCATTGCTTGTGCCGGAGTTTTCGTTCCTCTTGTCCTCGGTGCTGCATACTATATGGCATTTTACGGTGCTTCCCCATTCGGAAGCGAAGAATTTTACCGTGCCGTATTCATAGGCACGATTATGACGGCGACAAGCGTCAGCATTACGGTGCAAACCTTGCGTGAGATGGGACATCTTTCCGGCAAGGTCGGCACAACCATTATGAGTGCGGCGATTATAGACGATGTTATAGGCATTGTGGTTTTAACCTTTGTAATAGGATTCAAAAACCCCGCCGTAAAACCCGGCAGAGTTTGCCTCAGCACGGCTGCGTTCTTTGTTTTCGCATTTGCCGTAGGATTTGTGATATACAAAGTCTTTAAATTTTTCGACAAAAAATATACTCATACAAGAAGAATACCGATACTCGGACTTGCGCTCTGCCTTATAATGGCATATGTTGCGGAAAAATATTTCGGAATAGCCGATATAACGGGCGCATACGTTGCCGGAATAATCCTCTGCAACATAGACGATTCGGACTATATCGCCAGAAGAATGGACATCAGCTCGTATATGCTTTTCGGCCCTATATTCTTTGCAAGTATAGGTCTTAAAACAAATATAGAAACCTTTAATATGTCACTGCTTTGGTTCTCTCTCGGATTCGTTGCGGTTGCAATGGTTGCAAAGGTTATCGGCTGCGGACTTATGGCGAAAGCGTGCCGCTTCAATCTGCGCGATTCCCTCAAAATAGGTTCGGGAATGATGACAAGAGGAGAAGTGGCACTGATAACATCGCAAAAGGGACTTTCCGTAGGACTGCTTGACCCTGTATATTTTACTTCCGTAATTATGCTTATAATAATTTCATCTGTTACGGTACCTATAATTTTGAAAGTGCTTTATGCAAAGGACAAGGAGGTAAATCATGTTTAAAACAACCGGTAAAAAAGAATTTGAAGTAATCGGAATGGGCGAAGTCATGCTAAGACTTTCTCCTGAGGGAAAAGAAAGAATTTCACAGAGCAAAACTTTTGAGAAAAACGCCGGCGGTTCGGAACTCAACGTAGTTTCGGGTATATCGCAGCTCGGCGCAAGAACAGGTATAATAACAAAGCTGCCGGACAACGAGATAGGCAGATTTATAAAGAATCAGATAAGATACAGCGGTGTCAGCGACGATTATATAATTTATGACAAAACAGGAGCGAAAAGGCTCGGAATATATTATTACGAAAAAGGGGCATACCCCCGTCTGCCGGTTGTCGTATACGACAGGGCGAATGCATCGTTCACGGGAATCGGACTTGACGAAATAAATTCCGATATATACGGCAGCTGCAATATATTCCACGTAAGCGGCATAACGCTTGCGCTCGGCGAAAAATTAAGAGAAAATACGATTGAGCTTATAAAAAGATTCAGGGATGCCGGTGCTGTTATTTCGTTTGACGTAAACTACCGTATGTCACTTTGGGACGAAGAAACGGCAAAAAGCGTTATCGAACGTATTTTACCTTATATAGGCATACTGTTCGTTTCCGAAGAAACTCTGCGCCGTATGTTTTCCCAAACAGGCGAGCTTAAAGAGATTCACAAACGGTTCAGCGAAAAATACCCGCAGCTGAAAATCATTGCAAGCACGGAACGAAAGGTTATTTCGGCAACGAAACATTCTTTCGGCTCGTTGATGTATGACTGTGAGGAAAACAGATTTTTTGAAGAACCGCCATATGAAAACATCGAGGTAGTCGACCGCCTCGGCAGCGGTGACGCTTATGTCGGCGGTGCGCTTTTCGGGCTTGTGACATTCGGCAATATAGAAGACGCTGTGCGGTACGGCAACGCAATGGCAGCTGTCAAAAGCACAATTCCGGGCGATATGCCCGTCTGCGATATAGCGGATATTAACAGAGTTATAGCTTCCCATTCGGGAAACGGTACGGGCAGTGAAATGATTAGATAAAAAGAATTGAAAATACGGAGGTCATTATGCTGTATTATTTATTTGCTGTTGAAAATTATTTATGGAAAATCCTTTCCGTATGCTTTTTATACCAGGTTTTTTATACGGTTTTTATGCTTCTGCGCAACAGAAAAAAGGACGAGCATAAAGAAGCAAGCAAAAACTACAAATACGGAATCATTGTTTCCGCAAGAAACGAAAGCCGTGTTATCGGCTATCTTCTGGACAGCATAAACGCACAGAATTATGATAAGGATAAAATAAAAATATATGTTGTCGCCGACAACTGCACGGACGACACGGCGCAGGTCGCACGCGACCGCGGCGCAATTGTTTACGAAAGATTTAACACACAGCTTGTCGGGAAAGGCTATGCCTTGGATTACCTTTTCAAAAAAATCATGCACACGGACGACAGCGACGCATATATAGTTTTTGACGCAGATAACATCGTAGACCGCAATTTCATATATGAAATGAACAAAGTTTACGATGAGGGATACAAGGTTATAACAAGCTACCGAAATTCCAAAAACTACGATTCAACCTGGGTATCGGCAGGATATTCGCTTTGGTTCATCAGAGAATCAAGATATCTGAACCACGCACGTTGCAAGCTTCATACAAGCTGCGCAATATCCGGAACGGGATTTTTGATTGACAAAAGTCTGATACTCGAAAACAACGGTTGGAAATATCATTTATTGACAGAAGATATAGAACTTACCGTCGATTATGTATGCAACGGAAACAAAGTGGGATTTTCCAACAAATCCGTCCTTTATGACGAACAGCCGCTGAAATTCAGCCAGTCCTGGACGCAGAGAATGCGCTGGTCGAAAGGATTTTATCAGATAATTCCGAGATATTGGAAAAGACTGTTCAAAGGCATTTTAAAAGGGAATTTTGCGTGCTTTGATATGTTTATGACTGTCTGCCCGACCATATTCGCAACGCTGTACAGCCTTTTTTGCCTGGCAATAAAGATAGTGAACGTTGCCGTTCTCGGCGATGTGGAGATACTGCTTTCGGCAGGGAAAATGCTTGTTCCGATGATATTCGGTTCGTATTTTTTGCTTTATGCCATGGGAATTATAACGATTATAACGGAATGGAAAAACATTAAATGCAACCATAAAAACGTAATTAAATACAGCTTTACTTTCCCTGTATTTATGCTGAGTTACATTCCGATTTCGGTTGTTGCATTGTTTAAAAAGGTTCATTGGGCGCCTATCGAACATTCTGTAGTAAAAAAATCGGTTTCGGAAATAACCGAAGAATAAACGGAGATTTTTAACCATGAAAAAAATATTGATTTTACTTATACTTTCGCTGATACTGCCCACCTGCGTATTTGCGGAGAGCAGCGGAGAATATGTTAAGGCGATGTGGGTTTCCACGGTATACGGACTTGATTTTCCGAAAACCTCGGATTCGGCAAGCCAGAAAAACGAATTGCTGAATATACTAAAAACAGCCGAAAAATGCGGAATTAATCAAATATATTTTCAGGTACGCCCGACAGCAGACAGCTTCTATAAATCGGAGCTCGTTCCCATGTCGGAATATCTGAAAGGCGTTTCGGATTACGACCCTTTGGCATTTCTGATTCAGGAAGCGCACAAATGCGGAATAAAGGTTCACGCTTGGTTCAATCCGTACAGAGTATCAATGAGCATAAACGGCTTCAATCCGCCCGCAAACAGCGTTTTTTATACGCACGGCGACTGGATAAAAACGTCCGGCGGCAAATATGTTATCGACCCCGGAATACCGGAGGCGAGAAAATGGATTGAGGACTGTGTTGCGGAGGTTCTGAGGAATTACGAGGTTGACGGAATACATTTTGACGACTATTTTTATTATGAAACCTCAGCTTCGCCGCTGAATGACGACGATACACACGCAGCTTACGGCGAAGGATTTGCCGACAAAGCGGATTGGCGCAGAAACAACACATATATGCTTATCAAAGAAACTCATGACCTGATAAAAAGCATAAAGCCGAACGTTGAATTCGGCGTCAGCCCTGCCGGAATATGGCGTAACAAAAAAAACGACCCGAACGGTTCGGACACTGCCGGAGCAGAATGTTACGACAGATATTTCGCCGATACAAAAAAATGGGTTGAGGACGAAATAATCGACTACATTGTACCGCAGGTATACTGGTCGAACAAGGTCAAAGCCGCTCCGTATGATACCGTTGTAAGCTGGTGGAGCAATGTTGTAAAGAATACTAAAGTCAAGCTTTATGTCGGTCACGCAATATATAAAGTGAATGACGGCGGCAGCGATTCCGATTTTGCCGAAAACGGCATGGCAGAAATCGAACGTCAATACGAATTTAACAGGAAAGACCCCAACGTCTGCGGAAGCGTATTTTTCCGTGCGGAATACGTCGAAAAATGGTCGGACGGTTTGAGTGAGATTTTGCGTGATTACACCGAAATTCCTTCCGAAAGCAAAACGCTTCTTCTTTTCTACGATATGAACGAACTCCTGACTGACTGCATAATACGCAATCCCGAAAACGGCAAAATCTCATTGAGCAAGGCGGAAACAAAAGGACGTACCGTCCATGCATACAGCCTTGCGGGCGGAAAATCCGAATTGATTTACTATAAATAATGTCTACTGAACAAATGGTTTTGCGAAACCATTTGTGTGAAACCTTCGGTTTCACACCTAAAAACAGCA
>CAKVOK010000039.1 GCA_934792465.1 uncultured Clostridia bacterium
CACAACAGGGCTCGAACCTGTGACCCTCTGCTTGTAAGGCAGATGCTCTCCCAGCTGAGCTATGCGCCCACATCTTTGCCGTTGCATTGCTGCAACGTTAATTATTATACACTATTTTAAGGCATTTGTCAATACTTTTTCTGAATTTTTTTTAAAAAATTATGATTTTGGTAAAAACGTAATAAAAATACTGTTTAATTGCCATAATTTTCTTCAAAAATGTTAGTATGCGGCCGCCGAACAATGCCTTAATACAGTACTCGTTTCGGTATTGCTCGGCAGCCTGTTTGAAATCGGTTTATTTTTCTATCTGCGCTTCTACAAGACGTTCTCCGCAGTATATCTCACGAAGCTTCGGTTTTTCTATTTTGCCTGTCGGATTCCTCGGAACATCGGCAAAGATAATCTTTTTCGGCCTTTTGTATCTCGGCAGTGCCATACAGAATTTGTTTATATCGTCCTCTGTATATGACGAACCCGGCTGAAGCTCGATTATAGCGGCGGTTATCTCGCCGAGCCTGCTGTCCGGCAGACCTATTACGGCAACGTCCTTTATTTCCTCGCATTTGTGCAGGAAATCCTCAATCTGTACGGGATAGATATTTTCTCCGCCCGTTATTATGACGTCTTTTTTTCTGTCTACAAGATAAATAAATCCGTCCTCGTCCTCTTTCGCCATGTCGCCCGTATAAAGCCAGCCGTTTTTAAGCGTTTCGGACGTGGCTTTTTCGTTTTTGTAATAGCATTTCATGACGCCCGGACCTTTTACGATAAGCTCGCCGACATCGCCTTTTTTGACAGGCTCGCCGTTTTCGTCCACAATGTCGGTTTCCCATAAATATCCGGCTTTTCCGATAGCGCCGATTTTGTCTATATTATCAAGTCCGAGATGTACGCAGCCCGGTCCTATGGACTCGCTGAGCCCGTAGTTCGTATCGTATTTGTGATTCGGAAAAACCTTGTTCCAACGGTGTATAAGGCTCTGCGGAACAGGCTGTGCGCCGATATGCATAAGCCGCCAGTTTTCAAGATTGTAGTTTGAAAGCTTGATTTCTCCTCGGTCTATTGCGTCCAGAATATCCTGTGCCCACGGCACAAGAAGCCATACAATACTTACTCGTTCGTCGGAAGCGGCGCGTATAATCCATTCCGGCTTAACGCCCCGGAGCAATACGGCACGGCTGCCGGAATAAAGGCTTCCGAACCAATGCATTTTAGCACCGGTATGGTATAGGGGAGGGATACACAGGAACGTATCCTCTCTCGTCTGCAAATGGTGATGCTGCTCCGTGATACACGACGAGATGAGCGCACGGTGTGCATGGAGAATAGCTTTCGGAAATCCCGTCGTACCGGAGGAGAAGTATATTGCCGCATTGTCCTCTACGGTAAGCGGTATTTTCGGAGCGTCCGTCGAACAGTATGAAATCATTTCGTTTAAGCTGTCCGCAAACGAGGGCTTTTCCTCGCCTACGTAGAACAGAGTTTTGTCGCTTATGCTGTCGAATATATCCTCAACCCTGCCTATAAATTCCGGACCGAATACAAGCATATCCACGTCCGCAAGGTCTATGCAATATTTTATTTCTTCCGCAGTGTATCTGTAGTTCATCGGTACTGCAAGCGCACCGGTCTTAAGGATGCCGAAGTATATCGGAAGCCATTCGATGCAGTTCATAAGCAATATTGCGACCTTGTTTCCTTTTTTGATTCCGCGAGTTAAAAGCAAGTTTGCCACACGGTTTGCCTGGTTGTCAAATTCTTTCCATGTAATTTCTTTTCTGTAACCTGCTTCGGGATTTGTTTCGATAAGTTCGTAATCTTTCCATGTTACAGCATGGTCGGTCTTGTCGCTCGGATTTATCTCAACAAGCGCAACATCGTCACCGTACTCTCTCGCATTCCTTTCGAGTAAGTCTGTAATTATCATTAATTATCTTCCTTTCGTCAATCTCCCAGAAATTCTTTTGCATGAGCCGTAACCTGTTCGTCGTAGCATTCGAACATCTTGTCAACGCTGTTTTTATCCGGAGCTTTCGTAAACAAGCTGACAACCGGAACGAGAACAAGACCTGCCGCCATTGCGAACACACCGCAGTTAATCGGCGACTGCAAAATTGCCGGGAAAATATTTTTGCAGAACATATTTAAAACCATTACGCCGCTGCCGAATATAAATGAAACCGTGACAGAAGCTTTCGTGATTTTTTTGCTGTATAAGCTGTACATAAACGGAGCAAGAAATGCCCCTGCGAGTGCGCCCCACGATATGCCCATGAGCTGTGCTATGAACGTGACGCTGCTCTTGTATTGAACTATTGCTATTATTACGGAAATAAGTATAAACACCGCAATAAGAACTCTCATTATAAATACCTGTTTTTTCTCGCTCATGTTTTTTACAACATTGTCCTTGATAAGGTCGAGCGTAAGCGTAGAGCTTGACGCAAGCACGAGCGACGAAAGAGTCGACATCGAAGCCGAAAGCACAAGTATTATTACAACCGCTATGAGTATATCAGGAAGCTGCTGTATCATGGTCGGGATTATGCTGTCGAATCCGCCGACGATAGCACCGTTCTCCATGGGTATTATATTTGAGAAAAGTCTGCCGAATCCGCCGAGGAAATAGCATCCGCCGGCAACTATAACGGCGAACAGTGTAGAGATTATTGTGCCTTTGCTGATTGCCTTTTCGCTCTTAATCGAGTAGAACTTTTGCACCATCTGCGGCAGTCCCCATGTTCCGAGAGAAGTGAGGATTACAACGAAGAGCAAGCCCAGCGGGTCGGGACCGAAGAACGAAGCGAACACACCCGGAATATCGCTCACAGCGGGGTCTTCCGCACGTGCCAGTCCGGCAAGAGAACCCATGAAACCGCCGTTCAAATTCAGCGTTGCTATAACGACCGCAACAATTCCTATGAGCATTATTATACCTTGCAAAAAGTCGTTTATCGCCGTTGCCATATATCCGCCGGATATTACGTAAACCGCTGTCAGAAGTGCCATGATTATTATACAAACGGTGTAGTCTATGTCAAATGCCATCGCAAAAAGACGGGAAAGTCCGTTGTAGAGCGAGGCTGTGTAAGGTATCAGGAATACGAATACTATAACGGAAGCGAATATTTTCAGTGCTTTGCTTTCAAATCGTTTGCCGAAAAACTCCGGCATCGTGGCGCTGCTGAGATGCTGCGACATAAGCCTTGTTCTTCTTCCGAGGACTATCCATGCGAAAAGCGAACCTATAATTGCATTTCCCAAACCTATCCATGTTGAAGCGATACCAAATTTCCAGCCGAACTGACCGGCATAGCCGACAAATATTACTGCCGAAAAGTATGATGTGCCGTATGCGAACGCCGTAAGCCACGGGCCTACGTTTCTGCCGCCGAGTACAAATCCGGTTACGTCTGTGGCATGTCTGCGGCAATAAATGCCGACACCTATCATTACCGAGAAAAATAAAATGAGAATAATAATTTTTACAGCCATTTGAATCATCCTTTCTTGTTACTTAGATTTTGCGGAAAACAGACAAATGGCGTAAAAAAAGCCCGTCCTCCGTAATATAACAGAGGACGAGATTAAATCCCGTGGTACCACCTCAATTTATTCGTACATTTCTGCACGAACCTTATCAAGCACGGCATAACGCTTATGCTCTATCGCAATAACGGGCGAATCCCGTCGCAGCCTACTAAAGAAAACTTGTTCGGTGCGCTGCTCTCGAAATGTATTCGAAAATACCGGTGTCCTGCTGCCTCGCACCAACCGCCAGCTCTCTCAAGGTCCTTGAATTTCCTACTTGTTTTCGGTCATAGCATTTAATATGTATTAAGTTTACGAATATTATTCTAACACATAATAATAATTTTGTCAAGCGTTTTTAAAAAATTTATCGAAAAATTTTTATCGGGTGCGTGAACGTAAGGCAGAGCCGATATATAAGATGCGTTGTTTTATTCCGGCGGACAGCACCTCGAGCATGGGCGCAGACCGCTTTGCTTGGCTGCATAAAGAGTGGTTTTTATGCAGGATTTCAGATACATACAGCCTTGCATATGGTAACATTCGCCGTATTTCGTTTTGTATACCGTGATGTTTTGCGGAGTCGTTTTTGCAGGCATCGGCGGAGTTGTTGCTATTGGAGTTGCTTCCGGCGTCGGAGTTATCTCGATTTTAGGCGTCGGGGTGCTTTTCACAACGGCTGTCGATTCTGTTTTCGGCTTTTTCGGCGACGAGCCGGAAACGCTCGGCTTGCAGGCGGAAAGCGAAAACGAGCATATTAAAATCATAATAAATGTAAGATATTTGTTTTGGGTTTTCATAATGTATTATCATCTCCGGATGTTTTTATAGCTCTAACCATATTTTCAATAATATAAATTTGTTCTGTGGGTAAACCCTCAAGTTCGGCTGCGATACCTTGTAAAATTAATGGTTCGGAAGCATGTATATTATCTTTAAGCAATTCGTCCGCAGAAACCTCGAGAGCATTTGCTATTTCTACGAAGTTTGAGATACTCGGTTTTTTGTTTCCTCGTTCAATTTCTCTTAAAAAGCTGATAGATATTCCTACTTTTTCTGCAAAGGTTTCGGCAGTCATATGCTTTTCTTTTCTGGCTTGTTTAATGCGTTTGCCCAGTTTGTTTGAATTTAACATGGCTGCGAACCTCCTATCACGGTGTATACATATATTATATCCAAAATATGCCTGCTTAGAAATAGTCTACGAGTGGTTTTGGACGCTGTAGGTAGTAAAATGATGAAATTTTTTTATGAAACGATAAATAAAATAAAGTATGAATAAAATGACATCAAAAACAGCATCATAATATATTGACAAAACATATGTATTGGTGTATAATATCAGTAAGGGAAACAATCGGTTTCGGAAAGGAGCTGCAATCATGATAAACACAACAAAAACAGTGCGTTTTACCGCAACAATACCCTCAATTTACATTGACGAATTAAAACAGCTTGCGAAAGAAAAGCAGATACCCTCTGTTAATTTTGCCATACGTCAGGCGATTGACGAATATTTGAAGCAGGCGAAAAAACACGAATACGATGAAATGATGAAAGAAGCCGCAAACGACAGGGCTTTTATGGAAAGAACGATGAAATGTGCAAAGGATTTTGAATTTTCCGACAGCGAGGTGCAGGGAGAATGGTAAACAAGTGGGAGATTTATTTTTGCAATCTTGACCCGACACAGGGGAGCGAACAGCGTGGAACTCGCCCGGTTCTCGTTATATCGACGGACAGCGTGAATCACAATCTCACGGTATCTACGGTGCTTCCGCTGTCGAGCATTAAGGGCAATGAGAAAATTTATCCTACGGAGATATTATTACCTACGGATATTACGGGACTTCCTCGCTTGTCTGTTGCTATGATACAGCAAATACGAACGGTTTCGCACAGCCGTCTTATCAATAAAGTCGGAACGATTACCGATACGGAAACGAAAGCAAAAATTTTGGAAGCCTGTAAAAATTACTTTGATTTATAAAAAGAGAGTGCAGCGGAACAATTTCGTTTTGCTGCACTCCCTTTTGTTATTTCAGATAATATTTTTTGTCGTTTCCTCTGCCATGTACGACAAGGATATTCTTATTTTTCATTGATTTTATTATCAGATAGGCTCTTGATTTTTTTATACCCAATATGGCTTGAACTTCATCATCGGTGATAAAGCCTTTCTTTTTTATATAATCAACAATAATTTCTTCTTGCTCGGTAATCGATACAAATACAGTGTTTTCTGTGCTTGCGGCGTTTGCATTTCTGTTTGGAAGCACCATTGTAAACGTATTATCCGTAACGATTATGTCCGGCTTTATACTATCGTCCGCATACAAGTCGAAAATTCTCTGAATACCCGTGCCGTATGCTTCAATATGTTTTAATCTGTAAAAGACATTTGCGAGGTTTTGGTTTCTTGTCTGCGACACTCCGCGCAAAATATCCTCTTTTGACAATCCGCTTACCAAACCGCCGAGCGAAACAAATTCTATCCTGTCGTCAAAAATATTGATAATTATGCTTCCGCTGAAGCTGTAATCTCTATGCACTATGGCGTTCAGCAAGGCTTCTCTCAATGCCGATGAGGGGTAATCCTCTTTATCTATTCTGTCAAGTCCCTGAAAAGATGCGGCGGTATGATTGCAAAGCTCCAAAAATTCGTAGCAGTTGCGAAGCTGTTTGAACAGCGAACCGGAAAATTCTCTCCTGTCCTTGAATATTTTTTTGTCGTTTCCTTCAAAAATTGCGGCTTTTATCGTATGCTCACATTCGTCCGACAAGAGAAGTGCAAGATTTGTGAACAACCCGTCATCGGAATTTACAATGCCGAGTGAAACATATTTTTCTTTGCCGAAATCCACTTTTTTTACGGCAAATTCATTTGAGGCTTCCGAAAAATGCAGATTTTGATTTAATGAACGACCTTCTTCAAAGCTATCTTTCTCGGAAAGCTTTATCATCTGTTTTATCTTGTCGACGGAAGCGGGAGCGGAAGACGCACCCTGACGAATATAAACACCTTCGGGGCGCATACCCTTTGACTTCAAAAAATACGGTTTGTTTGTTCCCTCCGAAACAACAACTTCGATAATACGCTCGCTTTCGTTTACCGCATATTTAATGAACATTGTGATGTCCGGCGAAATATTGTCACGTACCGCATTTGTAAGGCGTGTGCAGCAATTATCAATATTGTCTATACCTATGGGAGTTCCGTCGTCGTCAACGCCTATAAGAATTTTTCCTCCGCCGGTATTCGCAAAAGCCGTTACGGTCTTTAAGATATTATCTGTGTATTCCCTTTTAAATTCGGTTATTTCATTCTCAATCATTATAAAAACACCTCATTCATTTGTTTTCATTTACTATTATAACCCAAAAAAAGCGGAAAGTCAAGTGGAAATTCCACTTTTTCCACTTTTTCCACTCAAAAAGTGGAAAATAGAGTGGAAAATTATAATTTTGCCATAAAAACGGTGTAGCAGAATGAAATCATTTTGCTACACCGCTATTTTGGGTTTTATTCGGTTTCAAACAAGACTTCATTTGCCTTGATTTGCCCTTTTTTAATATTCTTTATTTTATTTTCGGAAATAACAATGACCGGTGTATAGGTCTTGAACCCCGCCTTTTGTATTTCGTCAATATCGGCTTCGAGGATAAGCTGACCTTTTTTCACCTTGTCGCCGTCTTTCACATGAGGTTTGAAGTGCTTGCCCTCAAGCTTCACGGTATCAACCCCGACATGAATCAGCACATCAACTCCGGAATCGGATTTTAAGCCTATGGCATGAGAAGTATTCGCAACGTTTTCCACAACACCGTCGAAAGGCGCATATACTTTGCCGTTTTCGGGTTCTATCGCCACGCCCTCGCCGAGTACGGAAAAGGCATGATCGCCCGTGGCTTCAAGGCTTATGATTTTTCCCGAAAGCGGAGAAAATACAGGGCTCGCATTGTCTTGCGGTGCGGAGTTTTTCAGCGAATCTATATAATCGGAAAGACCGGATTTGATAACGGTTACTTTAGGACCGTATATAACCTGAACGCCGTTGCCGTTTTTGATAATTCCCGCACTGCCGCTCTGTTTCAGCTTGCCGTCCGAAACCAGTTCCTGATTTTTCACGGTTATACGCAGCCTTGTGGCGCAGCAGTCGACATCGACTATATTGTCTGTGCCGCCCAGTCCCTCTACAATGAGAGGAGAAACGGTATCGGCAGTTTTTTCTCCTTTTTTGCTTTCCGCCTTTTTCGCATCAACGTCTTTTCTTGTATATAGTTTAACCTCATCGTTGTCCGTTTCACGCCCCGGCGTTATATAATTGAATCTCTTTATCATCCAGCTGAACAGCAGGTAATACACGGCGAAATATATCAATCCGACCCATACGATATTAAGCCAGTCGGTTTTTGCATTGCCCTGCATTATTCCGAACAGAAACATATCTATAAGTCCGCCGGAAAACGTCATGCCGACGCCTACGTTCAGAATATGCATGAGCATATACGAAAGTCCGGCGAATACGCAGTGTATCGCATAAAGCAGGGGAGCAACGAAAAGAAACGTAAACTCTATAGGTTCTGTTATACCGGTGAGCATTGCGGTGAGAGCTGCCGAGAGGAAGAGTCCGCCTGCGGCTTTGCGCTTTTCGGGCTTTGCACAGCTGTACATCGCAAGAGCGGCACCGGGCAGCCCGAAAATCATGAACGGGAATTTACCTGCCATGAATCTCGTGGCTTCAACGCTGAAATGCGTTATTCCGGGAGTGGCAAGCTCCGCAAAGAAGATGTTCTGCGCACCCTCCACGACGTGACCGCCCACAGTAGCCGTTCCGCCCACGGCTGTCTGCCAGAAAGGCAGATAAAATACGTGGTGAAGTCCGAACGGTATCAGCGCACGCTCGAGTATACCGTATATCCATGTGCCGACATATCCCGAATTTAAAACGAGTGCACCAAGGGCGTTTATACCTCGCTGTACGGTCGGCCATACGAAAAACATAAGTATTCCGACAAGCAGATATACAACGGAAGAAATTATCGGGACAAATCGTGTGCCGCCGAAGAATGAAAGCACCTGCGGCAGCTGTATTTTATAATACCTGTTGTGCAATGCGGCAACGCCGATACCGACTATGATACCGCCGAACACGCCCATTTGCAGAGAGGTTATGCCGAGTACCTGCGCAACAGAGCCGGAAAGCATTTTGTCCGCTCCGCCGGCAGCTTCAATCAATGCGCCTATGGAGGCGTGCATTATCAGAAAAGCAATAGCACCCGAAAGTGCGGCTACCTCTTTTTCCTGTTTTGCCATGCCTATGGCTACGCCTATCGCAAAGATAAGCGGCAAATTATCGAAAACAACAGAGCCGGCGGCGTTAAGTACAAGCAAAATATCATAAATCACAGTACCTTCGCCCATGAATTTTGTGAGCCCGTAAGCGTTGAGCATGGTTTCGTTTGTAAACGAACCGCCTATACCCAGGAAAAGCCCGGCAATAGGCAAGATTGCAATCGGGAGCATGAACGAACGTCCGACCCGCTGCAACACGCCGAAAATTTTATCTTTCATAATTATCTCCATTCCGCCGCCCCGCACCGGCACAAATATTATTGAAAATCTCTTATCCGCACGGCAGGGAATGACAAGAGATTATTGCGTTTATGGTAATATTTGTTTGCATAAAACGGGAATTTTATACATGGAGATATTATAAAAACAATGAAAAAATCATTTCTTTTTCGGAACGGGTGTGATTGGTTCGAGGATTTCGGAAACTTTTTTCACAAGCTCCGTATTTTCTATATCGAGAATATAATGCTCCTTTGCACCGTCATAAGGGAAACCTTTTTCCGCACAATGCATAAGTTCGTCAAGCTCGCTGCGGACTTTCACAAACACTGTGTTGTCGCACACGAGGAAAATCGGCTTGTCGTTTACGTAAACCATATATTCGCCGAACATTTTTCTGTATCGTATGCTTCCGCAGTCTTTCACCTGTTCGCATACAAATTCCATAAAATCAGCTGAAGTTGCCATATATAATTTCTCCTTTGAATTTGGTAATTATCTATTATTATACAATAATTTATTAGGGATGTCAACCAAAAACTGTATTGCAATTTATACGTTTTTATGCTATAATTAGCTTAATAAAAACAGTTGGAGGGTAATTATGGTATATTACAAACCCGGTATCGGAACAGGTGACGACGAGGATTTGGAATGCGAAGCGTTGGTGATAGGCAGAAATATACGGCACTTGAGGATACAAAAAGGAATATCCGCAAAGGATTTGGCGGAGCAGATAGGCATGAATAAATCCACGGTATCGAATTATGAAAATGCGAGAAGTGTACCAAGATGCGAAACGCTGAAGAAAATCGCCGATGTTTTGGGAGTTTCCGTGGAGCGGCTCAGGGGAGTGAATACAAGACAGTTTAAGTCGCCGTGGAATACATATATGGACGGGCGTATACCGTATTTCGACGATATTTCACATTGCATATCTCCGGATATGATGCCGGACGCAGCATTTCCGCCTATCGGGGATATATGCGACGAAAACAGCTTTGCCGTTAGGGTAAACAGCGATGATTTTGAGGATTTGAACGTATTCGACGGGGCGATTGTACTCTTCGGCTCGGAGGGCGAGCTTTTGCCGAACAAAATTCTTGCGGTTAATATTGATGAGGCGGCATATCTTGCGAGAATTGAGAAAGTCGGAGAAAAGGAAGTAAAAATCCGCGTTTATGAGGACGGCAAGGAAAGCTGTGTAAAGACTGTATCTGTTGAAAGTGATATAATACTCGGTATTGCTGTAATGTATACAGCTTTCATATAAAAAAATTTCGGCGTCGGGCATAATCTGCCGCCGAAATTTTTTTTATAAAAACTATTGACTCTCCCCTTTGAGGAGGGTGTATAATAATACTGCAATAAAAAATTTCGGAAAGGGGAGAAAGATATGCTTCGTATCGGAGAATTTTCAAAGCTTGCAAAAACAACGGTAAAAACGCTGCGTTATTACGACAAAGTCGGACTTTTGAAACCGGCATTCACGGACAGCGCCACTTCGTACCGCTATTATACAGAGGAACAGCTCGAAACCATGCGGCGGATTCTGATGTACAAAAAAGCAGGTATGCAAAACAAAGATATTGCAAGGGTGCTGCACGGCGGCGACCCGAAAGCGGCACTGCGGTCGCTGAAAAATCAGCTTAATGATGAAATTTCGGAAATGACACGGCAGCTTGCGGAGATAGACACAATGCTCGGCAACGAAGAAAACAGAATATATACGGCACAGATTAAAGAGATTGAAGCGTGTGAAGTATTCTGCTGCCGAGGATATATATCGGAAATGGAAAATATTCGTTCGTTTACGCAGGCATGTGCAAAGGAACTGCGCCGAACGAATCCGGACGTGAAATATTCAGTACCCGATTATTGCTGTGTTATATATCCGGGCAAGGATTACAGGGAAACGAATATTTTCATTGAATATGCGCAGTCGGTAGACCGTATCGGAAAAGATACGCCGACGCTGAAATTCAAAACTCTTGAACCGATTACGGCGGTAAGCGTGGAGCATCACGGAAGCTATGAGAATCTGCGTGACGCATATTTGTTTGCCGTAAAGTGGGCGGCGGAACACGGATTTGAAGTGCACGGCGATGCGAGAGAACGGTATATAAACGGCATCTGGAACTGCGATGATGAAGCGGATTGGCTCACGGAAGTACAGCTCCCCGTCAAGAAAACGGAAAGGGGGATATAGATGTATATACTTCTTGCGGTTTCCATATTTCTCGGAGTATTCAAAAGCGCAATATACAACCAATATGCGAAATCGGAGAAACCGAATGCAAAAAGCATTTTTCGGTTCAATGCCGTATCATACGGCACGGCGGCTATAGTAACGCTGCTTTTCGGAATAGGTAAATCGCTGTCTGCCGAAACGCTGATTTGTGCGGCGGCATATGCGGCGGTTGTATTTTCTTTGCAGGCTTTGTCGGTAGCGGCTATGATTAGCGGACCTATGTCGCTGACCTCACTTTTTGTGCTGTACGGAATGATTATTCCGTCGCTTGCCGGTCCGATATTCTGGAAAGAAGCTTTCGGAATCGGGCAGGTTCTCGGAATGATTATAATGCTTGTATCGCTGAAAATGCTGTATGAGCCGGGCGAGGGAGATATTCCGGCAAACAGGAAATGGAGCGTTATGGCGGTAATGTGCTTTCTGCTTTCGGGAGCGGCAGGGGTCATAGAAAAAGTACATCAGACGTCATATGCAAAGGACGAAAGGCTTATGTTTTTGTTCTGTGCCTGCGTGATGATGTTTTTGCTTTCGGCGGTCGGAAATTTTGTTTTGAAAGAAAAGGCGGAAACGGCAGTTTCAAAGAAAGCATGGCTGATTCTCGGAACGGCTTCGGGGCTTGTTGTGAGTCTTTATTCGCAAACAAATCTTACGCTTGCGGGCAAACTCGACAGCCTTATTTATTATCCGGTTGCGAACGGCGGTGCGCTGCTGCTCACAGTGCTTTTTGCGGTGCTGATATTCCATGAAAAGCTTTCAAAGCGCAGGCTTGCCGGATTTGTTGCCGGGATTTTGGCGGTAGTACTGCTAAGTATTCCAATAGGATAGGGAGGAGATTTGTATGAGTGAAAAACTTATCGGCGACGGTATACATGACGATACCGAAGCGATTCAAAATATGCTTGACAAGACAGGAACGGTATACATACCGGACGGGAAATATCTTATATCACGTCCGCTTATCATACATGACGATACGCATTTGATTCTTGCTCAAAATGCAGTTTTAAGGCTCAAAGACCATGTGAACTGTTCGCTGCTTGACAACGATGGATTGTATAAAAAATGTACGAACAAAAATATTACGATAGAGGGCGGAATCTGGGACGGAAACCATGATAATCAGGAGCGGGAGGTGATTCCGAACGAGGATTTGCCCTGTGATTATGACAAATATGTTTCAAATTCGCTTATTGTTCTTATGATACGGCTTGTTCATACAGAAAATCTTACGGTAAAAAACGTTACATTTAAAAATCCGACATCATATGCGATACACATTGCGGACGCAA
Source organism: uncultured Clostridia bacterium (assembly GCA_934792465.1). Lineage (GTDB taxonomy): Bacteria > Bacillota > Clostridia > RUG12999 > RUG12999 > CAKVOK01. The sequence continues at coordinate 12,650 of CAKVOK010000039.1, forward strand.
AATATTTTACGGTCGAAAACGTAAAGCTTGATTACGATTTGACAAAACCGAATATGGACGGCGTACACATACAGGGGCCGGCACGGTTCGGCGTGATACGCAACGTTATGGGAAATGCGAACGACGACCATGTTGCGCTCTGTGCAAACGGAACGACAAGAAGCGAGATTACCAGGGGCGATATTGAGGATATAGACATAGACGGAATATACTGCGACAACGGATATACGGGCGTGCGGCTGCTTTCGAGAGGCGACGCAATACGAAATATCCGAATCAGAAATATACACGGGCAGTTCAGATTTTTTGCGGTTTCGTTCACGCATCATTATCCGCTGAAAGACGATATGCCGATTTTGCTTGAAAACGTGACGCTGTCGGATTTGTATGTGTCGAAAAGCACGGGATTTATGCCGGACGGACACGAAAGAGCGGTACGCACGAATGCGCTTGTATGGTTTGAATCCGATACGCATTGCAGAAACATTATCGTTGAAAAGATTTACAGGCACGAAACGAATAAAGATACGGAAGCACCGACCGTTCGCATAAGCGAAAGGGCGAATGTGGAGAATCTGACGATTCGCAATATTTACCAGGATACGCCGGGCAGAAACATAGCTGTTATCAGTAATGAAGCCGGCTGCGAAATTCAAGAATAAAAAGGGACCTCCGAAAATCAATGCGGAGGTCCTTTTTTATTCTTGAATGTTTTTTCATTTATACCGGTATATCAGTATTTTTTTGCTTTATGCGGTCTGTGCATTTTTATACAGTTCAGTTTTACAGAAGTGTTTCGAGGGTCTTCTTAATTTCAAGTAAGAAAGTTTCCGTGTCAACCGCTTTTTTGTTTTCGAGCGTCGAAAGGCGTTCCAAATCTCCCGTCATAATTCCGTTTTCGATTGTTGCGATTGTTGCCTGTTCGAGTTTTTTCGCAAAGTCGGAAAGCTCCTTGTTTCCGTCCAGCTCGCCTCTCTTGTTGAGTGCGCCTGTCCATGCAAATATCGTTGCTACCGAGTTTGTCGAGGTTTTTTCGCCTTTGAGATATTTGTAGTAATGACGTGTAACGGTGCCGTGAGCCGCTTCGTATTCGTATGTGCCGTCGGGCGATACGAGTACGGAGGTCATCATGCCCAGGCTGCCGAAAGCAGTCGCAACCATGTCGCTCATAACGTCGCCGTCATAGTTCTTGCAAGCCCAGATATATCCGCCCTCGGAACGTACAACACGTGCAACGGCGTCGTCTATGAGTGTGTAGAAATATTCTATACCGGCAGCTTCAAATTTGCCTTTGTATTCGTTTTCGTATATTTCCGCAAATATATCTTTAAATGTATGGTCATATTTCTTTGAAATCGTGTCTTTCGTCGCAAACCATAAATCCTGCTTTATGTCAAGTGCGAAGTTGAAGCATGCACGGGCGAAGCTTCCTATGCTTTTGTCTATGTTATGTACGCCCTGAACAATGCCGCCGCTGCCTTTAAATTCGTGAATCAGCTCTCTTGTTTCGTTGCCGTCCTTGTCCGTTACGACGATTTCGGCACGGCTGCCGTCCGAAACCTTAAGCTCGGTGTTTTTGTATATGTCGCCGTATGCATGACGTGCTATTGTTATAGGCTTTTTCCATGTCGGGATAAGCGGAGTTATTCCGTTTACTATGATAGGCGCACGAAAAACAGTACCGTCGAGGATTGCACGTATCGTTCCGTTCGGCGATTTCCACATTTGTTTCAGATTGTATTCCGTCATACGCTGCGCATTCGGCGTTATCGTTGCGCATTTAACGGCAACTCCGTATTTTTTCGTTGCGTTTGCGCTGTCTATTGTTACTTGGTCGTCCGTTTCGTTTCTGTGCACCAGACCCAAATCGTAATATTCCGTGTTAAGCTCTATATATGGCGAAAGCAGGTTATCCTTAATCATTTTCCATATAACTCTTGTCATCTCATCTCCGTCCATTTCGACAATGGGCGTGTTCATCTTAATTTTTTCCATTTGAATATCCTCCCTTAGATTCCATATATTTAGTATACCACAGCATTGTAAATTTGTCAATAATTTTAATATATTACTTCTTTCAGGCATAGCCCGTGTGCCGGTGCCAATGTGTTCAGCAGATTTCGCTCGCCGGATTCAAACATTTTGTCAATATCGGATATATTCATTTCATCAAACGAACATTCGAGAAGAGCTCCGACAATTTTTCTCGCCATATTATAAAGAAATCCGTCCGCATGAATTAAAATTTTAATGATATTTTCACTGCACGATATGTCTATCGAATAAACCGTGCGGACGGTCGATTTTTTCTTTGATTTGGCATTTGAAAACGCAGCAAAATCATGCGTGCCGATGAAGTGTTCCGAGGCTTCTTTCATTTTTGCAATATCCGGCTTTGTTTCGAGAAACAGCGAATATTTTCGTATAAACGGGCATCTGTTTTCAAAATTAATCGTGTATTCATACACCTTGGATTTTGCGCTGTAGCGCGCATGAAATCTTTCGTCGCACACGCTCACATCGTATACGGAAATATCCTCCGGCAGATATTTATTCAAATATCTTTTAATATCCTCCGCAGGCTTTTCGGCGGCTTTGAAGCTTGCGACCTGCATTTTCGCATGAACTCCGCCGTCCGTTCGTCCCGCGCCGTTTATAGTTATTTTGTGTCCGAACATTACGGACAGCACATCTTCGATTTTCCCTTGAACCGACGGCTGATTGTTCAGACGCTGCCAGCCCTTGCGGTTTTTTCCGTCATAGCTTATCAGAAGCTTATAATTCATTTATTTTCTCCTTGATTTTTCTCACGCATTCCGGTATTTCGAGATTTGTACAGTCAACCGTTACCATGGCGTATTTTTCATACAACGGTTTTCTCTCTTTGTAGAGCGAATTTATGTCGCCGCCGCCGGCTATACCTCTCTGCGACGTATCGCCGAGCCGTCTTTTCAGTTCCTCAGGCTCTACGTAAAGATAAACAATTGTACCGTATTTTTTCAGATGGCGCATGGCCGCTTCGCCGTATACCGCACTGCCGCCCGTTGCCACCACGAAATTTTCATAGGTTGACATAAGTATATGATTTTCTTCCGCCTTTTTGAAATATTCGTCGCCGTATTCGTTTATAATATCCTGCAAAAGCATATTTTCGCCGCTTTGAATCAAAAGGTCGGTATCGCAGAATTTGAGTCCGAGTACCTTGGCAAGAACTATCCCTACAGTGCTTTTTCCCGCTCCCGGCATACCTATCAATATAATACTGTTCAACTAATCATCTCCCTAAAAATGTAAATTGCATTATAACGTGAATTTATTTTCGCCTGCTTCTATTTTATAATTTTTGCCGTTTATTTCAAGTGTATACGCATTATTTGAGATTACGGTGCAATTTTCTCCGTCAGCCTCGATATCTGTCACAATATTTCCGAATTTCAGGTTTTTGATACCGATTTTACCTTTAATGCCGTTCGGCTTTGCCCATTTAACCGTTTTTTCAAATGCGTCCACAGTGTGAAATCCGAGTACAAATTCAATGTACACGGAAATCGGTCCGAGAGCGGACCAACCGCAGAAATCCTTGCGGACAATAGAATCGCCGAGTTCCTCCGTTGTTGCCGGTTTGTATTCTTCGGGGTTGTAGCACTCCCATATTGTATGCGGCGTGTAGTCGGTATATGTCCTATACATATGCTCCAGCAGCTTTGAGGCGGCGGTTCGTGCCTCGCCGAAATATCCGTATGCTGCAAGTCCTTTCAATGCGGCATACGCCGTGGGCAGCCATACAGACCCTCTCCAATATTTGCCGCTCGATACATAATCGTTGTCGCTTCTCGAAAGCGATACAAGCGGTACGAATCCGCCGAACGTTTTCGGATTTGATATTTGTTCGGTGAGCAGTTTTGCACGTTCCGCAGTAGCGGTTTCGGACGTCATTGTCCAATAAGACGCAATCGACATGACTTTATAAAACTCGTGCGTGTTGCAGTCTATGTCATAATAGAATTTGTCCGCATCGTCCCAGTACAGGTCATTTATAATCTGTTTCTTTTCTTCGTACTTTTTGTTCCATTCTTCTTTTTGGTTTTCGTCGCCGACAATATCGTACAGCTTTGCAATAATATGCGCCGACATTGCTTGCTGACATATGGCGTCGAGCCACAGCATATCGGGATTGTTGGGACGTGCTTTAAGAGCGTGTTCCTCCAATCTTCCTCTCGGTGTGTTGTCCATTCCGGATCTGCCGCCCTCCCATTTGTAGCCGTATTTCTCGGCAATCAGACAGGTTGGATTTTGCCATGTATCCATTTTGACGGATTCATGCAGATTTTCTATCCAGTCATAATGCTTTTGCAATACCTTGCGCTCATACAAAAGATTTTTTATGTATTCTTTGTCGCCGCAGAAAAGGGCATTCTCATATTCCGTCCATGCGAAAAGGGGAGGATTGTCCGCAATGTGAAGCTTTATTTCAAAAGGCTTGCCGGGAACCGCACCCGTCCAGCCCGGTTCGTTGTCCGGCGGCATTATTTCGGGCAAATGCCTGCCGTCATACAGCACGGAATAGAAATTGTTCAGCGATTCGACACCGGGAAAAACCTCTCTTGCATACTTGCAGAAAAGCGACATGAAGCAGGTGTCCCATATCCATATCTGCGTTGCGCAGAACGCCTCGTCCATATACGGATTTTGCGGCATTCCGGGAATGTTTTTGATATGGTCGAATGCCAGCTGCCATGCTTTATTATAAAATTCGAGATATTCCGGATGTTCGTCAAAGACGGGTATCGGGATATATTCTTTCCAATTTGATGCGCCGAAATTTTTATTCATGCCATATTCTCCTTTGATTGTAGTTTGAATCACTATGTATGCCATTATATCACACTTTCTCAAACAATTCAATATTTTTTATTAAAAAAGTATTGTAAATTTTCCGGAATTGTTGTATAATAATATATAACCAATTAATTTGCGAAACTTTTGTAAAGAAAGGGCGGAACAATATGCCTCTTATTACGTTTAAAGGAGGAATACATCCTCCTTATAACAAGGAAAAAACCAGCGAGTCCAAGATTAAGGCACTGACTCCGAAAAAACCGGTATACATACCGCTGCAGCAGCACATAGGCGCAGTATGCGAGCCGCTTGTTAAAAAGGGCGAATACGTAAAAATGTATCAGAAGATAGGCGACAGCGGAGCTTTTGTATCGAGTCCCGTTCATTCGAGCGTTTCCGGTACCGTAACGGATATAAAAAAATATCTGCACCCGAACGGCAATATGGTTACGACCGTGATAATCGAAAGTGACGGACAATACATAAAAGACGAGAGTCTGAAACCGCAGAAAAGCCTTGATGAGCTTACTCCGGAAGAAATCATTACGCTTGTTCATGAAGCCGGTATCGTCGGCATGGGCGGCGCAGGCTTCCCGGCACATATAAAAATGAATGTTCCGAAAGATAAAAAAGCCGAATATGTAATAATCAACGGTGCCGAATGTGAACCGTATCTTTCAAGCGACCACCGCTCCATGGTTACATATCCGGATAAAATCATTTTCGGGATAAAAGCCATAATGAAAGCTTCCGGTGCGGAAAATGCCGTTATAGCGATTGAAGATAACAAACGTGACGCAGAACAGATTTTAACCGAAAAAATAGCGTCCGAACCGAATATAAATCTTTCCGTAATGCAGACGAAATACCCGCAGGGAAGCGAAAAACATATAATCAAAGCTATTCTCGACAGAGAAGTGCCGTCCGGCGGATTGCCTATTGACGTCGGTGTTATAGTAAATAATATCGATACCTGCATCGCCGTATCAAATGCGATTACGGACGGCGAACCCGTTGTCAAAAGACGTGTAACCGTTTCCGGTGACGGTGTTTCATGGCCGGGCGTTTTTGAAGTTCCGATAGGTATGCTTGTGTCGGAACTTTTGGATGAAGCCGGCGGATTAAACGGAAATGTCCGCAAGCTTATAATGGGCGGTCCTATGATGGGAACGGCGCTTTTTGAAACGGACGTGCCGATTATCAAAACCACTTCCGGCATACTTGCGCTGAGCCGTGACGAAGTAAGAAAATATGACGAGGGACCGTGCCTGAGATGCGGGAAATGCGTTGAAGTCTGTCCCATGAACCTTATGCCGCTCGAGCTTGCCAAAGCAGGCAGAACGGGCGATGTTGAAAAGGCTGTGGAATTTTCGGCAAACGACTGCATAGAATGCGGCAGCTGCTCGTTCATATGCCCGTCCGGCAGGCTGCTTGTCGAAAGCATACGTCTTGCAAAATCGGCGGCAATACTGCATAATAAAGGAAAGAAGGGATAAGAATGAAGCTTGAAACAACAGTCACCTCATCACCTCATATATCCTCGAAAAACAATACGCAAAGCATAATGCTCGATGTTATAATCGCTCTTATACCGGCAGGCATAGCGGGAATATGCAATTTCGGAGAAAGCGCATTTTCCGTAATCGCAGTATCGGTTATATGCTGTATGCTTTTTGAATATATATGGAACAGACTTATGCACAAACCAAATTCGCTCGGCGACCTCAGCGCAATAATAACGGGACTTCTGCTGGCATACAATCTGCCGCCGAATCTTCCGCTGTGGATAGTGGCGATAGGTGCGTTTTTCTCTATAATAATAGCAAAACAGCTTTTCGGCGGATTGGGCGGAAACTTTGTAAATCCGGCGCTTGCCGGAAGAGCCTTTCTGCTTGCCGGCTGGGCAAAAAATATGACTTCGTGGCTTTCTCCGTCATTCTTCGGACTTGACAGCATTTCGACGGCAACTCCGCTCGCAATGATTAAAAGCGGAAATCTTGCTGATTTACCTCCGCTTACAGATGTATTCATGGGCAATATAGGCGGCTGCATCGGCGAAACTTCAAGCGTGCTTTTGATTGCCGGCGGTATATATCTTATTATAAGAAAAGTTATTTCATACAGAACGCCGGCAGCTTTTATAGGCACTGTAGCCGTACTGACGTTCATCTTCGGCGGCGGAAAAAATCCGTCCGAAGCATTTAACATAATGCTGTACAGCATATTTTCCGGAGGTCTGATACTCGGTGCATTCTTCATGGCGACCGACTACACAACATCTCCGGTAACGGCAAAAGGTCAGGTTATCATGGGTATCGGCTGCGGAATTATTACAACCGCAATACGTCTTGTCGGCGGATACCCGGAGGGTGTATCATATTCGATACTTCTTATGAATATCGCTTCTCCGCTCATAGACAGATTTACACGTCCGACTCCGTTCGGTCACAGAAAAAAATCAAAGGAGGCGGCATAAATGGATAAAGAATCGTTAAAACTCGGAGGAATACTCGGAGGTATAGCACTTTGCGTTGCGCTGCTGCTTTCCGTTGTAAATTCGGCTACGGCAGATGTTATAGCAAAGCGCACGCAGGCGGACGAAACGGCGGCTTTGCAGGTTGTTATGCCGTCGGCAGGCAAGTTTAAAGAAACAAAAGCAAAAGGCTGCACGGCGTATGATGCTCTTGCGGACGGCAAGCACATAGGCTGGTGCATTAAAACTTCATCTCCCGGCTACGGCGGCGATATTACCGTGATAGTCGGCATAAAAGACGGCAAGGTTGAGGGCGTATCGATAACGGATATGGACGAAACTCCGGGACTCGGCGCACGTGCTTCCGAAGAAAGCTTTATTTCGCAGTACAAAGGCAAATCCGGAAAGCTTGCCGTATCGAAAGACGGCGGCAAAATAGAAGCTATAAGCGGTGCGACCATAACTTCGCGTGCCGTAACGGAAGCTGTAAACAAAGCTCTCGCCGCAGCGGAAAAACTGGACGGAGGTGTCGGAAATGGGAAATAAAAAACCACTGAACGTACTCTTGAACGGAATAATAAAAGAAAACCCCGTTTTCGTAATGTTGCTCGGAATGTGTCCGACGCTTGCGACGACAACGTCGCTGAAAAGTGCGGTGGGAATGGGTCTTGCCGCAACATTTGTATTGTTCTTCTCGAACATGGCTATTTCGGCATTGCGGAAGATTATTCCGGAAAAGATAAGAATCGCTTCATACATAATAATCATAGCCGGATTTGTAACAATCGTGCAGATGCTTCTGAAAGCGTATCTGCCGGCGCTGAACAAAAGCCTCGGCGTGTTCATTCCGCTTATAGTGGTAAACTGCATAATTCTTGCACGTGCCGAAGCATTTGCTTCCAAAAACAACGTGTTTCTTTCCGCACTCGACGGCCTTGGCATGGGGCTCGGATTCACACTCGCTCTTTCCGTTATGGGCAGCATACGAGAGATTCTGGCGATGGGGTCTATTGGCGGAATCAGCCTGTTCGGGCCGAATTACAACGGCGCAATCATAATGATGCTGCCGCCGGGCGGATTTCTGACGCTCGGACTTATAATTGCCGGAATGAACATATATAGGGCAAAAAAGAAAGGCGGTAACAAGCAATGAGTATAATTGTAAAGGTATTTGCCATATCGCTTACGGCAATTTTAATGGAAAATTTCGTACTTGTAAAATTCATGGGAATATGTCCGTTCCTCGGCGTATCCAAAAAAATAAAAACGGCAGTCGGAATGGGTCTTGCGGTAACGTTCGTAATGGCGCTCGCTTCTGCCATGACGTGGCTTGTTCAAAGATTTTTGCTCGAACCGTTTCATCTTGAATATATGCAGACGATTGCGTTCATACTTGTTATAGCGGCACTGGTTCAGTTTGTCGAGATGGCACTGATGAAAAAAATGCCTGCGCTTTACGATGCGCTCGGCGTATATCTGCCGCTTATAACTACGAACTGCGCCGTGCTCGGAGTAACGCTGCTCAATCAGACAAACGGATATAACTTCGGCTATTCCATAGTATATGCCGTGGGAGCGGCACTCGGCTTTACGCTTGCCATTGTGCTTTTTGCCGGCGTCAGAGAACGTCTTGAAGACAGCGATATTCCGGAATTTATGAAAGGCTTTCCGCTGGCACTGATTTCCGCATCGCTCATTTCTTTGGCATTCTTCGGTTTTCAGGGAATGAAACTCTTATAATCTTAAAAGGGAGGAAAAGACGTGATTAAAGAAGTAATTACGGCAGCGGCGGTACTCGGTGTATTGGGACTGGTATTCGGAATAGTTCTCGGCGTTGCCTCTAAAATATTTGAAGTGAAAAAAGACGAACGAATCAAAAAGATTATGGAAGTGTTGCCGTGCGCAAACTGCGGCGGCTGCGGATTTTCGGGTTGCAGCGCATTCGCACAGGCGGTTGTTACGGGAAAGGCAAGCCCTTCGTCATGCGCCGTGGGCGGCAGCTCCTGCGCCGAAAAGGTATCGGACATCATGGGCGTTAAAACCGAATTTGTCAGGAAAACGGCACATATAAAATGCGACGGCAATTGCGATAATTCGCCGATAAGATATAATTATAAGGGCATGGAAAGCTGTGCCGCTGCGGCAAGGCTCGGCGGCGGTCCGAAAAGCTGTACATACGGCTGCGTGGGAATAGGCAGCTGTGCCAAGGTCTGCGATTTCGGTGCAATAAGCATCGAAAACGGCATTGCCGTTGTAGACGAGGAAAAATGCGGCGGCTGCGGCAAGTGCGCCGCTGTCTGTCCGAAGAAGATAATAGAGATAATGCCGAAAAACAAGACTTACACCGTTGTATGCAGCTCAAAAGATAAAGGCTCGGAAATGAAAGATATTTGTTCCGCCGGCTGTATCGGCTGCAAAATGTGCGTGAAAGCCTGTGAATTTGAGGCAGTATCTGTTGAGGACAATCTCGCAAAAATAGACAAACTTAAATGTACGGGCTGCGGCAAATGTGCCGAAAAATGCCCGAGAAAAATAATACACATGGTTTAAAAAAAGGAGTATACAAATGAATATTTATCCAATTAAAATGGATCCTGTATTCAAGGATTATATATGGGGCGGAACGCTGTTGAAATCCAAATACGGCAAAAAAAGTCCGTATGACATAACGGCGGAAAGCTGGGAAGTTGCCGTGCATAAGGACGGCTGCTCGACAGCGGAAAACGGCGAATATGCCGGCAAAAACATATCGGAGATTGAAGCCGACCTCGGCGAGAAGCTTGTCGGAAGCCTGAATAAAGGTAAAAAGTTTCCGCTTTTGCTGAAGCTTATCGATGCAAAAAACAAGCTGTCCGTTCAAGTTCATCCCGACAACAAATATGCGGCGGAGCATGAAAACGGAGAACTCGGCAAAACCGAAATGTGGCATATTATCGACTGCGAAGAGGACGCACAGCTGATATTCGGTTTCAGCCGTGACGTTACGAAAGAAGAATTTGCCGAAGCGATTAAGGAAAACAAACTCGGAACTGTTTTAAATTCCGTTGACGTAAAAAAAGGCGATACATTCTTTATTAAATCGGGTACGGTACACGCCATAGGCAGCGGAATACTCATAGCCGAGATACAGCAGAATTCAAATACGACATACAGAGTGTACGATTGGGGCAGAGTAGGCAAAGACGGCAAACCGAGAGAGCTTCACATCGAAAAGGCGATAGACGTATCAAACCTTAAATCGCAAAAAGGACTTGAGAAAACAAAAGCCATAGAGGTTGACGAAGTCGGTGCAGTCAGAAAATATCTCTGTTCGTGCGAATACTTCGGTGCGGAAAGAGTTGAAGTAAAGACAAAATCTCACGAAAACGCAAACGGAAAAAGCTTTCAGATTATTCTTGCGGTTTCCGGAAACGGAAAAATCGTATACAGCGGCGGCGAAATTGATATTTCGGCGGGAGAAAGCTTCCTTATTCCGGCGGCGCTCGGCGAATATTCCATAGAAGGCAATCTCGATTATATAAAATATTATACGCCGGATTTTGAAAATGATTTTGTACGTCCGCTTACAAAAGCCGGATATTCTGAAGAAGAAATATTTAAATTGAAAGGTTAAAACAATATGCTGAACGAACTTATTAAGAGTTTAGATTTGCCGGAATTTAAGTCGAGAGAAGAAATGCTCGATATACTGTTTCGTGAGGAATACGGATATTTACCCCAAAAACCGAGCAAAATTTCATATTCCGTTCACGAAAATGTAATCAATCATTTTTGTGCCGGCAAAGCGATTGCAAACAAGGTTGATATAACGGTTTCGCTCGAAAACGGCGATTTTACGTTCCCGATATATACAGCAATACCGCAAAACGGCGGAAAACACCCGTTTTGCGTGATGATTAATTTCAGGGACAACGTTCCAGACTTGTATATGCCGACGGAAGAACTTATAGACAACGGCTTTGCGGTAATTTCGTTCTGCTACAAGGACGTTACGGACGATAATGATGATTTTTCGGACGGACTGGCAGGTGTTATATACGGCGGAAGAAAAAGAAATCCGTCGGATTGCGGCAAGATAGCTATGTGGGCATGGGCAGCGCAACGTGCCATGGATTATGCCGAAACGCTCGGCTGCCTTGACTTTGAAAATTCCGTGATATGCGGACATTCGAGGCTCGGAAAGACTGCCATGTTCTGCGGAGCGACGGACGAAAGATTCAAGTATGTTTTTTCTAATGATTCAGGCTGCGGCGGCGCTGCGATAACGAGAAACAAAGGCGGCGAAACCGTTGGCGATATAACACGTTCGTTCGCGTATTGGTTCTGCGAGAACTACAAAAAGTATGCAAATAACGAAGCTTCAATGCCGTTTGACCAGCATTTTCTGGCGGCGCTTACCGTGCCACGCAGGCTCTTTATATCAAGCGCTTCGGAGGATTTGTGGGCAGACCCGAAATCCGAATTTTTGAATTGCATTGCCGTCGGCAAAGCATATGAAGCTGCAGGTATGACGGGATTCAAACATTCCGACAGATTTTTGAATCCGGGAGAGTATATATTTACGGAGAATATCGGCTATTCGCTGCGCCCGGGAATGCATTATTTCAGCCGTGCGGACTGGAACAAATTTATTGAATTTTTCAGATATACAAAATAAAACGGTGTATTTAAAAATTTTGCTTGCATTTATTGCTTGAATGTGGTATACTATTAACGAAAATATAAAAAGGACGGAGATTTTCCGATATGGCTAAAAGAACTTCACTTACAGACAGACTGCTTCCCGATTATACAAGCGGTGAAGAAATAATGAATATGGTAACTCACATCGTCGGCGGTGCGCTCGGAATTACCGCGACTGCGCTGTGCGTGATATTCGCCGCACTTCATCACAATGTATACGGAGTGGTGAGCGGTGCGATATTCGGTGCGATGATGATAATTCTTTATACAATGTCAAGCATATACCACGGGCTGAATCCGAAGAAGCTTGCAAAAAAGGTGTTCCAGGTTATCGACCACTGTTCGATATTTTTGCTGATTGCCGGAACATATACGCCGTTTACGCTCGTTACGCTGCGGCAGTATTCCACGGCGCTCGGCTGGACGGTTTTCGGAGTCATATGGGGCGTTGCATTCCTCGGAATTACGCTTAATGCAATCGATTTGAAAAAATACGACAAATTTTCGATTATCTGCTACGTAGCCATGGGCTGGTGCATAATATTCACGGCAAAATATATGCTGCCTTATATAGGAAAAGGCGGACTGAGCCTATTGATTTGGGGTGGCGTTGCCTACACAATCGGAGCGGTTTTGTATCGCATGGGCAGACGAAAAAGATATATACACAGCGTTTTTCATATTTTTGTTGTTATAGGAAGTCTGCTGCATTTCCTCTGCATTTTGTTTTATGTTATGTGAATAATTTTCTCCCTTGAACGCACAATAATTTATATTGACGTTCAGGGGGATTTTTTTATGTTTAAAAGCCGTTATTTCAAAATTTTTGCAATATCCGTATTGTCGATTTCATTTTATATGTTTTTGTGCAATATAAATTTCTTTTATTCGGCGCTGCTCAATCTCATATCCGTGTTGTCGCCCTTAATAACCGGGCTTATCCTGGCGTTTTTAAATAATATTCTTATGGTGAGATTTGAAAAAATACTGAAAAACCGAGAAATAAGCCTGCTGCTGTCTGTTATGACGATTTTGCTGTTTATTGCGGCATTTATATTTCTGATTCTGCCGGAACTGAAAAATGCGCTTTTTGCTTTGATAGAAAATTTTCCGTCATACGTACTACGCTTTAATAAGCTTGTCGGGAGCCTGAACGAACGGTTCGGGTTTTCTCTGCCGGAGTTTTCCGCTTCTCTGCCTTCGTCTGTTCTGAATACCGTGGGAATACTTAGCACCGTTTCCGGAATACTCTCCGCTTCCGTAAATATAATCATAGGGTTTATCCTTTCGGTTTATATACTTCTTGATAAGGAGCGTTTTTCGGAGATATGCCGGTCTGCGGCGAAAAAACTGTTCAAAAAGCGATATGCGGAGATTTTCAAACTTGCTTCCGTTTCGAATATTATTTTTACGAATTATATAATCGGTCAGCTTATAGAAGCACTTATTCTCGGCATACTCACGCTTTCGGGTATGCTTATATTCCGCCTGCCGTATGCCATGATGATTTCGGGTGTTGTGTGCGTCACGTCACTTATTCCCGTGTTCGGTGCAGTCATAGGCGGTTTGGCGGGATTTCTGATTATACTTGCCGAACAGCCCGTAAAGGCGGTGTGGTTCATTATATTTCTGGCGTTGCTTCAGCAGATAGAGGGCAATCTGATATATCCCAAGGTTATGGGGAAATCCGTCGGACTGCCTGCCGCAGCCGTGATTGTCGCTGTTACGCTCGGTTTCGGAATTGCCGGAGTTGCCGGGATAATATTAAGCGTGCCGTCAGCATCCGTTATATACTATTATATATGGGACAGAAAAAATGGAAAGTAGAATACATTTTTTCTGTTGATTCGGTTAAAATATTTCGTGGGAGGTGGAAAAATGGCAGGAATAATTTTTGCGATTATAGCCGGCGGAGCAATGAGCATACAGGGAGTTATGAATACTCGGTTAAGTGAAAAAATCGGTCTGTACGAATCAAACGCATGGGTGCAGGGAATAGCGTTTGCTCTGTCCTTGCTTGCCGTGTGGATTCTCGGAAAAGGTGATTTTAAACAGCTTGGTTCCGTGAATAAATTTTATCTTTTCGGCGGCGTACTCGGAATTGTTATAACGGTTACGGTTATGCTTGCAATAGGCAAGCTTTCGCCGACGGTTGCGATAGGCGCAATACTGATTTCACAGCTCACGGTTGCGGCGCTTATAGATGCGTTCGGTTTTATGGGAAGTGAAAAAACGCCTTTTTTGTGGAACAAATATGTGGGTCTTATACTTATGGTAGGCGGTATGCTGCTTTTTAAGTGGAAAATAAAGTAGTCTAATTTACAAAAAAAGTAATAAAATAAAAAATCCCTCTGTATAATATAGTAACGTAAATTATATTGAGGAGGATTACAATGGAAAATATATATCAGGATATAGCCCGGCGTTCCGACGGCGATATATATATCGGTGTGGTAGGACCGGTAAGAACCGGAAAATCCACGTTTATCAAGAGATTCATGGATTTAAAGGTTCTTCCGAATATCGACAACGAATTTAAAAAGGAACGTGCGAAAGACGAGCTGCCGCAGAGCGCAAGCGGAAAGACAATCATGACCACAGAACCGAAATTCATACCGAACGAAGCGGTAAGCATTTCGATTGACAAGGCAAAATGCCGTGTTAAACTGATAGATTGCGTCGGTTACATGGTAAAGGGTGCATTGGGAAGCGATGAGGACGGCAAGATAAGGATGGTAAAGACTCCGTGGAACGACGAACCCGTCGCATTCGATACGGCCGCCGAAATAGGCACGAAAAAAGTAATTTCCGACCACTCAACAATAGGACTTGTTGTTACAACAGACGGCAGTATTACGGATATTCCCCGTGAGGATTACGTAGAAGCGGAGGAACGTGTAATCTCGGAACTTAAGACAATCAATAAACCGTTCGTAGTGTTGCTGAACTGCGTAAATCCGGGTACTTCCGCCGTGAAAAATCTGCAAAAGCAGATGAGCGAAAAATACGGAATACCTGTTAAACCGGTATCGTGCGAAACTCTCGATGAGGAAGAAATGTCCGAAATCATGGAATCCGTATTATATGAATTTCCGCTGAAAGAAATAGGAATCAAACTTCCGAAATGGGTCGATGCACTCGAATATACACACCCCTTGAAAGAAAAAATATATGAGAGCCTGCGGAACGAATTGCAAAACGTAAATAAACTGCGTGAAGCAAAATCCGCAATAGAAAATCTCACCGCCATGGATTATGTGAAAAATGTTGTTATTGATGATATGGACCTCTCAACGGGAGAAATCAAAGCGGAGATAACAACACCCGATGAGCTTTTCTATGAGATACTCAGCAGCAACACCGGATTTGAAATTACAGGCGAAGATACGCTTTTGAAGCTTCTTACGGAGCTTAAGGAGATTAAGCATAAATATGATAAGGTGGAATATGCCCTGAAAGAGGTTGACGCTAAGGGCTACGGAATAGTGTCGCCGACGCTCGACGAGCTTTCGCTCGAAGAACCGGAGATTGTGAAACAGGGAGGCAGGTTCGGCGTGCGGCTTAAGGCTTCCGCACCGTCAATACATATGATATGCAACAAACAGAGGTTCTTAAAAGCCGCATAAAATGGGAGTTTTCAAAAAGCACAGCCGCACGGACAGTGGTAATTTCTGTATTTTGTGTAAACATCAAATCTTGTTCCAAAATGATGATATAGTTTATGTGGTTTTTTGGGGCTGAAAGCCGGATTTAGGCTTACAGCCCATAGTTATAATATAGCGCAAAAAATGACGGTATGGAGGCGGGCACACTCTTGCTTTCTTAAATTGCTATTTTATTGCTGATTCATGTTTGATATTTTCGATGTCCTTTGAGCAAAGGATTTTTTTCTCCAACAAGCTGTTTGCTGTATTTTCAAAAAAAGAATTGTTTAGTGCAATTATTTCTTTTGCTTTGAAATAATACTTCTCTATCTCGGTTGCAACAGCTTGTTCTTGCTTTTCCCTCAATTTGTCAGAATATTCACCATACTCTCCGTGCAAATAAAATCCTGATGTACAATGGTTTACAATGAGGTCGTGTACGTTATCGAATGCATTTTCCAAATCCACGGAACAGCCTGTATCGCGAACTCCTAATTTTTGTTCAACCGCAGCTATACCGGCAAGCGAACTTATTATATTTATTTCCTTTTTTCTAAAAGAGTCGATGCAAGTACTGATGTTATATACGGTTCGCCCGCCAAATGTGTCATAATTCGAACCAAACATGGAAGCAAGCGCAATACTTCCGGGATCTAACACTTCATGTGCCACAACATGCCCTGCTTCATGATATGCTACATTAATTAAATCAGATTTGGAAATTTCGTCAAAAGCGTTTTCTTCAAATGCCGATGCGGGAACATCAAATACCAAGCGCATGGCAGCTTTTAAGAAGTGAGGCATTTCTATGCATTCCGCACTGTCAAATCCGGCATAAATACCGGCTTCGTTTATAATTGTTTCCAGCTCCGCACACGAACTGTGATTCATAATTTTTGCAATAGATTTGTAGTCCAAATCATCGGAAATTTTTTTATCGGACAGATAATGCTTAATAATCTGCTCGGCATCTTTTGTATTCGGCGTATCAACTTCGATAATTCTATCGAATCTCCCGGCTCTTAACAATGATTTGGGTAAGCAGTTTAGGTTATTTGCCGTTGCTATTACCAAAACATTTTTATTTCTTACTTCATCAATACAGGATTGAACTGTTACATATTCTTCGGAATCGGGATGCATTCTATCTCCGTTTGCGAACTTATCCATATCATCCAAAAAAACAATTGATGAAGACTCCTTTGCTGCTTTATCAAAAATTTCTTTAATATATTTTACAAAATCTCCGTTTGGTTTGTCTTTTCTGCAAACAAAACATTTTATGCCGATTGCATCAATCAATGCACTCGCCATTAAGGATTTGCCCACTCCCGGAACTCCGTGTATCAAAATCCCTATGGGCGGATTTATCCCAAGATTATCGTATTTTTCTTTGTTTATATAAATATCGGCAATTTGTTCAAGCTCTCTTTTTATTGATGTATATCCTATGATTTTATTAAATTCTTTCATTTTTATCTTCCTTTCAATATATTCTCAAAAAGGTAAATCCTCATCTTCGTACTCATCCCATTCAACATTATATCTTTTGCACCATTTTCGTATTGCAACGCATAAAGGTATGCTATTGCTTATATGACGATTATCATATATAATAGCCTGAGTTATTTTTTTATAACTTAATATATCAAATGAAATTGCAGCGATATAAATGCCGTATGACTTTATTACAATTGTCGGTTGATATCTTGATTCCAAGCAATTGTGCATTATTTGTCCCGCTTTTTTGTAGTCGCTTGAAGTTACTAACCATTCAAATCTGTATCCGTCAATTTCACAGTCGAGTATTTCATCGCAAGGTTCAAATCTGATTAACGACGGAAGAACGGATGAATAGTCACTATATGTGTATTTTGTACACAAACTCAACCAGTTTTTTCGCATGCGTTCCATTTTTCTCACATCCTCTTTCATAGCCATATATCTGATTCCGTATACAGATAAACTATAAAAGTGCTTGCTCATTTGCCACATAACAACAGAACTGTTTTCATATTTAAACGCTTCATGTATAAAATCACTTATAACCGGATAACAGTTTATTTTTGCAAGTATAAAATAAATATGGTTAAATGACAGTATGCTATTAAAATAATCAAGATTATTTATTGCATTATAAAGCTTTTTTATCTCATTGTGGTAAAATATCAGTCCGGGATTGGAAAGAATAATTGTACGTGCCGGCTCACCCGTTGGCAAATTTAACTGTTTGTATAAGGCAGGTATATTCTTAGCAAAGTGTAGTTTTTTCGCAATTGATTTAAACCCGGGAAATATCTTATATGATTCCATACAAAATGGTATGGAATTATAAAACTCTTTATCATATCCGACAAACCTTGTGGCTATAACAAGATTTTCAAATGTAATTACCCGTGAATAAAATGCAAATGCAGCGGTGCCTTTAAAAACTTTTTTAATATTCTTTCGTAATTTTTGGCTTGTTAATATTAAATTATACAGGATGCCGTTTCTGATGAAATCAGGATTTTCGGTTACATCTCTTACACAAACGATATTCCCTTTTTGATCTGTTATCCGGACATAAGTATGACCGCTATACATGTTAAATACGGTAGTTTCGTAATAAACAAACGGTACGTTAAGTTCAATATCCTCGAACCAATCTGTATTTAACAATCCATCTACATTGTCTAATAAACAGGAAATTATTATTTTTCCATGTTTTTTAGTGATGGTAATGTTATAATAACGGGTAGCCTTTTTGCTTTCATTTTTGCAGCATGGACAATAACTTGTTTTATCTGCAAATAAGATTTTATTTATAAACAGTCCGGAATTTTCACTTTCAAATAAAGACAGTTGCCCTAATCCCCATTGTAGTATTCTATCTCTGCTCATTTTTTTGGTTGATGCATTTTTTATAGGTAATTCACCGTTACAATACGGGCATTTTATAACCGTGTAGAATAATGTTGCGGTTCCGTTATAATTGTTTATAGCCTTTGAATATTCTGATTGCTTACCTGACAGTAATAAATCAAGAGCTTTTCGTATGTTAAGAGTCTGAGTTTTCTCTAATACTTCATAACCTATCGGAATTTGCAAATTGATTGTTCTCATATATTTTCCCTCCCTTCTTGATATAATTATATCACATTATATGGGGCAAAAATAGTACATCGGTATTTTCTGCTAAAAAATAAGGCATATCGTAATGATACGCCTTTAAAGAAGATGTCAGCTACAGTATTTGTTCAGTATTTGTTCAACGCTGTCTTTGATTCGGTTTCGAATGTCTAACGGTTCGATTACCTCGATATGAAGACCGTATTGCATTGCCCAACAGAAAAAAGCCTCTTTATTGACAAAAACCGAAACCATACTCTCTTCATCATTTATTGTATGAATATGCACGTCTGAACCATACCAATCTATCACCTGATCGATAATATAGTTCTTGGCTTTGAATTTTGCATGAATACTTTCTCCGGCGAACATATAGATATGCTCTGCCATATGTTTGGGAAGATTTATTTCTCCGCCGTTAATATCTTTTATGGGTTTCGCATAGCTGTTTAGAATTTCGATTTTCGTAATTCTGTCTACACGGTAATTTGAAAGGTTATCATATTTATCATAGTTGCAAATCAAATAATATCTGCCGTTGGTTGCAACCATTTGGTAAGGGTTTACGATATATTTTTCCTCTCTTTTGGGATGAAGTTTTTTGTCGATGCCGTAGGAATTATAAATAAAAGCCACTTTTTTTCCTTGCGAAATTGCATCATTTAAAACATCAATAGTATAAAATAGTTCTTTGTTTTGCGGTTGATTTTCCGGCAAGTTACATATGTGTTTTACTTTTTTATCAAAATAAACATTTGAAAGACCTTTTAACTTTGCAATTAATTTTTTGCATTGATAGTATGGGATTTGCTTTGAAAAAAGGAGACTGTCTATTAATAGTCTTAGTTCGGAATCATCAAATTCACGTGTTATGTACCAGTCGGTACATATAAAACTTTCTTCGCCGTTTTTATCCTTTTTGGGAATTTCAGTATACTCTATTCCGCAATCTAAGTCCAATAAGTTTATAAGGTTTCTTTTTACAGTCTTTCTGTCTATATCCATACAGTATTCTTTTTTTAATTTTTCCATAATATCAGCTTGTGTCAAACGGTGATCCATATCGGAATACTTTTTTAAAATTTCTAAAATATTTATGCCGATCATTTTTTTAGGCGGTATTGTATACATATATAATTCTCCTCAATCGTTTAATCCCAGAAAATCACACAATAACTTTTCTTGCTGCTTTTGTCTTTCCCGCACTTGCTCTATTTCCCACACTCCGCTATTCTTCTCAATTTGCTCCGTTACGTTGGAAACAGAAACAAGCCTCGGCTCTTTTTTATATTTCGAACTGTTCTTATACTCCTTGACTTTTTCTTTTATAGGTTTATCTCCTATATCTCTGTTAATACTTCTGTTTAAGACAACGAGGTTACCTATGCCGTTAAATTCTGCATGATACTCAGCGTTTTTATCTTTAAATATGTTATGCGCACAAATATGCTCCTTATCATACTGAAAATTTTTCCAATCAAACAGCTTGGAACGAATTTCGCAAACCTTTGTTTTTGCATTGTATTCTTCAAGCAAAGCTGAAAGAGTGCACACTATATAAGCTCTTTTTCCGTTGCTAAATAAATCATATTTGATTCTTTCAATAAATTTATTTTTGTTCCAAATGGGGTAGTCTTTTCTCCATTCGTACGGAGCTTCGCAGATTACGCCTTTTATCATATCTTCTATTGGCTCATTTCCGGCGATTGCCGGTAATATCGTGTTACACATAAATGTTTGTACCGGATTGATTGCTTTATCAAAGTTTACGGAGCATACAATCAGGTATTTGGCAACATTCATGGCAGTGTTGAGTGCTTTTTCATAATTTCCGCCGTTAAAGTATGTCGCAACATAAGGAAGCGTCCAGTATCTTCCGTATCGTGTCATACACCAGATGGCATCCTCTGAGAATGAACTCATTGATTCTGTATCATTTTCCTTTTTTAATGGATTAAGATATATATTAACAATTTTTTTAAATTCCTCAAACTTTAAGATGTCAGCTTTCGGTTCGGGTTCTTTCTTCTCGAAAATCTCATCAAAAAAAGCTTCGTTGCTTTGAGAGAGCATATTCCATCCCAATTTATACTTTGCAACAATGCAGTGTTTATAAATATCAAGAATATTGCTCATATCCTTATTCTCTTTATTAACGTTTTCGTAAACTTCACAAATTGAAGACATTATATTATCTGTATCAGGATAGGCTTTCTTTAAATATTCATAATACTGTAATTTAAATATATCGGAACAATTTAAAACCAAGCCGGTTGTATTTATTGTATTGAAAATTCCTACAACCTGCGGAAGCGGAATGTCCTTTGTAATCAGCTCAACAAAATAAATTTTCTGATAAACCGCTTCTGTGATCTTGTCTGCTGTGTAGTCCTGTTCTAATTCTTCAAGTGATGCCTTTAAGATTTTTGCATTATCTAAGTAGCGATTATTTGATAGATTAGTGTTGCCTATTTCTTCATATTTTATATCAAGAGTTTCTTTCAATTTGTCATCATTTGATTTAAAGTTCCTGATATTCAAACTCATATTATTAGGAGAGAGTATTTGTTTGCCCGTATGCTTTTCGAGTAGGCTGCAAAAAAGCAGAAATGTAGTCATTCTTTGCTGACCGTCTATAACGTGCAGTTCAGACGGATTTTTACTTTCACATGCAAACTGAACAGTACCCATGAAGACATTTTCTCCGTCTATTGCACGTTTGATGCTTGTGATAAAGCTTTCAATTTGAACCTCTCCCCAAGAGTATTCTCGTTGATATTCCGGAATTATATAATTTTTCTCTCTACCAAAAATGAAATTATTCACCTCATCATTTTTGACTAATCCTGCAATTTTTGATTCCATCGGGAAATTCACAAACATCACCTCATAAATTTATTTTAAGTTGTTTCTGTATGTTTTTTTTAATGCACCGTTTTTTGTTAAATAGTATAACACAAAACTTCCGCAAAATCAACAGTTTTTTGAGAAAAAATGATATGCAGCAAACAGAGGTTCTTAAATGCCGCATAAAATGTGTTAATTACTCATCAGTATCATTTGTTGAAAGTTTCGATGTTATGTCTGTATTTAACGCTCTACACGCTGAAATAACGATTGCCATAGCCAGAAAATCACCGCGCTTATTTGG
>CAKVOK010000040.1 GCA_934792465.1 uncultured Clostridia bacterium
GCACTTGATTGTACTTTGCAGATGATCTAACGCTCCGCCGAAGCTACCGATTCAAACAACCGGGTCTAAATGCAGGATATAAGGGGCACATTCTCCGTTATATTAATATGCTGAATTCACAAAAATAATTTCACATGCCTTTCCGGTTGCTTCCAATATATTTCATTTCTTCAAATCAGTTTTCAAACATAGTCCTTACAAGCTCATATGCAAATATTTGACCCATTTCCTCCGTAGGGTGATTTATCCTGTTTGATAGGATATTATTAATATCAACATCATTACTTCTGAACATATTCCATATATTGTTACAGTCGCAGATTACTATGTTTTCGGACTTGCAAAGCTCCCGTGCCATATTCAGGTATTCTGTCAGCCAGCCTTCCCGCTCATTTTTAATGACATTTTTCGCACAATCATTGAGTTTTTCTTCCTCAAACAGTATACTCAGATTATCGCTCCGCACATTTGGCGTTAAAAATATAATTTCCGCCCCTGCGCTTTTAATCTGTCCAAATATCCGTTTCAATGAATTTATATACGTTTCCGCACCGTCCCTGCCAAACATAGCGTCATTGAGTCCGTAGCACACGACAACCGCGTCGGGTCTATAGCTCAATACATCTCGTTCCATGCGCTTCAATCCGTTTTCGGCAGTGTCGCCGCTCAAGCCTGCATTTATTATATTCAGCGGAACTGTAGGATAAAGCTTTCCGAATATGGCTTTTACCTTTTCGGAATAACTGTCTTTTGTTCTTACGCCGGCTTCTATTCTGTCATTTTTAACATACAGTTCAAAGCATCCATGTGTTACGCTGTCGCCGAGAAACGCTATTGTCGGCTGTCTTTCATTCCATATATCAGCCTGTTTTTTCTTGATTTTTTCTATAATCTTCATATTCCGTCACTCCGGTTTTGTTTCAAGTTTCAGCGGATAATCTCCGAGCTTATGCACCTTAAATCCGTTCTTTTTGTATTCTTCATAATCAAAAGCTTCAAGCTCATCTATGGCAAGCTTATGAAACTCATAAAAATTATGCCACCATTCATATCCGCCGCCAAGCTCTGCATTCAGATATGCATCGGCTATATCGCACCCCATTTGCGGCGCAACATAAAATGCGCCCATGGCAAGAACATTTACTCCGTTTCCGGTAATTGCTCTAAGCGCCGCCGGGACGCTTTCCACAACGCCTGCGTGAACGTGCGGACATTTGCTTGCGGCAATATGTATCCCCATTCCCGTACCGCAGAAAATGAGCGCTCTTTCAAACTCTCCCTCGGAAATCATCGACCCTACACGAAGCCCGACTCTATGGAACATCAAATCCGTATCGTTCGGGTCAGAATCAGCTTTTACGCCTATATCGGTAATCTCCCAGCCTTTTTTCCTCAAATGTTCGCAAACAGCTTCTTTCAGCGGAAATCCCGCAAAATCCGCACCCACCAATAATTTTTTATCACATATTTTATTCAATTTATCAACACTCCAATCCTATAAATTATCCCTTAACACTGCCTGCCGTAACTCCGGCGACAAGCTGCTTCTGACAAAGGAAAAACACCGCAAATACAGGAATTGCCAGCAACAGTGCCGCCGCATTTTTAACAGGTCCCAACGCAACGTTCGGATTTTGCGGAAGCGTATAGTTTACTCCGAACAATGCAAGCGACAGCGGATATTTCTTCTGCGACAAATACATAAACGGCGTCATGTAATCGCCCCAGTTTCCCATAAACGTATTAAACACGACTATTGCCATAACCGATTTGCACATAGGCATAAAAATCCTCGGTATCATGCTGACATATGAGCAGCCGTCAATAACGGCGGCTTCCTCTATCTCTTTCGGAATACTCATCATATATTGTCTGTACAAAAATATTGTGAACGGGCTGCCGGCAAGACCGTTTATTACCCAAATCCAATATGTATCTCTTATTCCCAGCTTACTGTATAAAATATACTGCGGTATCTGCATTGCTATTGCCGGTATCATCATTTGCGCCAGCGTAAGCATAAACCAGAATCCGTTTCCCTTAACCTTTATCCGTGCAAAAGCGTAGCCGTAAAAAAAGTTTACAAACACACCGAGTACAAGCGAGATACTCACTATCGTAAGCGAATTTTTCAGATACCTGCCAAACGGTATTAATGTTACGGCAAGCTTATAATTGCTGAATACTATCTTTTTCGGGAAGCAAACCTGCGGCGTATATAACGGTCTGAGCGAATTGATTATCGTATAATACAGCGGTATTAAAAACACAACCGAAATCAACGTCAGCGCAGCATATGTCATTATTTTTTTCTTCTTATACATAATAATCTCCTATTTTCTAATCCACTTCGCTGTATACCCACAATTTTGATGTTTTTTCGGCAAACATCGTCAGCAAAATTATTACGGCAAAAATAACCCATACCATTGCAAGTCCGTATCCGTATCTCATATTTACAAATATCTGCTGATATACATGCACTATATACGTATACACAGGCTTTATCGGCATTGACGTAAGCTCGCCGCCCGTCAGCAATACAGGTTCGGCAAAGAGCTGCAGCATAGCAATCATACCGGTAATCAAATTCATATAAAGCATATTGGAAATAAGAGGTATTGTAATCTTCAGAGTTTTTCTGACAGGTCCTATCCCCTCCAAATCCGCCGCTTCGTAAAGCTCCGGCGATATGCATTTCATTGCCGCTATATTGGTCAGCACCCCGTTTCCGGCGCTCCACAGCAGCATAATTATTAACGATGTGCGCACATGAGCATATCCCAGCCAATCAATATATTTGCCGCCGAACAGTGCGATTACCTGATTGAAAAAACCGTCCGTCTTGGCAAACATACCCTGCCACATCATCGCAATCGCCACTCCGGGTATTATCGCCGGCAGATAACATATCGTTCTGTATATGCCTATTCCCTTAGCGGCGTTGTTCAGCAGCAGCGACATTATAATACATATCGTCATGGATATAGGTACTACTATTACCGCAATCAGTGCGGAACGTCCCATTGATGCGATAGCCCCGCTGTCGGAAAAAAATCTTACATAATTATTAAAGCCCACCACGCTCAGATTATCAAGGTTGAATCCCGTATAATTCGTAAAGCTGATAAATATTCCCCACAGAAAAGGAAACGCTTTGAATATTATCATAAAAACCGCATACGGGATAATTATACATTTAAACGCTTTCGACTTCATTCCCTCAATGCTTGATTTGTTTTTTCTGCGTTTTGCCGTTGGTGATTTCATTTTTTATTCTCCCCCGCAATTTCCATCCCCTCGGAAATTAATGCCGTCAGTTCTTTATCAATCTCTTTCAATGCCTCGTCCACCGTGCTTGTTCCGTATAATACCGGGACATAATATTTGTCAAACACTGATTTTTCACTTGCAAAATTGACATACGGATTAATTCTTATATCATTTCTCAAATATTTCGCATCGTCCAGTGTTGACGCAAGTATTGATTTTTCAAATTCAGTGTTTACGGGAAGCAGCGCTTCTCTCGCCTTTGTTGCCGGCATTCCGAACCCTTTTTTCGCTCTCATATCCGCAAGCTCGCCGAAATGTATGTATTCCCACAGTTCATATGCTTCATCCTTGTGCTTGCTGTCTGCCGATATGCCTGCTCCGGCACCCGAGAGTATTGCCGCAAACCTCTCGCCTTTATTAACAACCGGACTCGGAATAAGCGCTATATCTTCCGTCGATACCTTGCCCTCATCGCCGGCATTCTCCATTACGGCTTTTGCCCAATATCCGGACATCATTATACCGATTTTTCCTGATGTAAACCATGCCATTTCATCGTCAACCGGATTCAGCTTGCTTGCCATGACCCCGGATTTCTGCAAATTCGTATAATACTCAAAAACTTCTTTTGTAACCGGACTTTTCGTAAGCGTAGTACCCTTATAATCGTCTGTCCAGAGCGATTCTCCTCGTTGCGTCAGCATCATTTCCAGTATAAGCGGCATAGGTGTCGATATGCTCATTCCTATACGCTCTATACTTCCGTCCTTGTTTATCTTCGTGATTTTCTTTGCGGCGTCGCAAAGCTCGTCCCATGTCATAGCCTGATTTTCTTCCGGTAAATTAACACCGGCTTCTCTGAAAAGCTTCTTATTAATCCAAAGCTGCGTATCAACGCTCCAGTCTTTCACGCATCCGTATATACTGCCTTTACCTCTTTCCTTTCCGTCATATCTGAAAAGATTAACGGAGTCGTTTAAATCGTTTAAATCTATTACTTTGCTTTTTGCGATATAATCATCAAGCGGTATAATCATCTTTCTCGAAACATATGTCGGAATATCCTCGAATCCCGAAAGACGTATTATATCCGGTGCGTTTCCTGCCGCTATCATAGACATCATCTGCGAATTTGAGCCGGACATCGGTATAGATTCTATCTCTATATTCGGATGCTCTTTCAAATATCCCGCAAAAATCGTTTCGACATCCGTTTCGTCGCTTCCGAGTTCTTTCAATGAATATGTAACCTGCAATTTGATTTTTTCGTCTTTCTTGGTTTCGGTCTTTTCCGTTGAGCCACAGCCCGCAAGCAGGCAGCCGGCAAGCAGCAATGCACCTATTCTTAATTTTTTCATACTTTTCTTTCCTTTCATACAGCAATATTTATCTATAGTATAACATAAATCTTAATTTCATCTCAAGCAGACAAAATTAAGATTTATGCAAATATATTAAGTTTTTATAATAATATTTATCTTTGTTCCCTTCATGAAAGTGCTTTCGACGGTCATCTTGCAGTTTTCACCGTAATACAGCTTCAACCTTTTGTAAATATTCGCCATTCCGACCGCTTCCTGTGCATTTTCGTCCGACTCCATATTTTCGATAATTTCATCAAGCTTTTCTTTGCGTATACCTATCCCGTTGTCCGTTACGGTTATTGACAGCAGCCCGTTTTCATATTTTGTCGTAATATGTATTTCGCCGCTGCAGCATATCCCGTTCATGCCGTGTACAATCGCATTTTCTATGAGCGGCTGTATAATCAGCTTCGGAATTTTACATTCCAGCGATTTCTCCGCAGTTTCGATATAACATTTGAACAGGTTTCCGAATCTGTATTCCTGTATCTTAATATAGCTTTGGATATGTTCTATTTCCTCACGCAGTGTAACTGTTGCGTCCGACCTTGTGGTGGAATATCTGAATAATTTCGTCAGTGCCACAATTATTTTACTCGCTTCTTCATTGCCGAACTGCAATGCCTGCAAATTTATAACTTCAAGCGTATTATACAAAAAATGCGGGTTAATCTGATGCTGTAAAACGTTCAGTTCAGCTTTCGTCTTCAGTGCGATTATCTCCTGTTCCCTTGTTTTCATTCTTGTCTGCTCATCAATAAGAATATGTATTTTGTCAATCATGCGGTTATATGCTACGATAACCTCTTCGATTTCATCCATATTGTTATTGTTCGCTTTCATATAAGTGCCGCCGCTGTCCATGCTTTCTCCTATCAGCATAAGAGGATTCACAAATTTGAACGATATTCCCCATGAAATTAAAATAACAACAATAAGCACACCGAGCATTAATATAATATTAACCGTAAACTGCCTGTAACTCTTATAATACAGCATATCCTTGCTGATTGCGGTACACATCGTCCAGCCGATATACCCGATATTATCCTTAATAATCAAAAAATTACCGTTTTCCGTTTCCTGTGCGAACGTGGAATATACCGTTGTATCACCGCTGTATATCTTTATATCCGGTGCGTTTTTTCCGCCGATGCCGTTAAAAATATTATTATTGTACAAAACACAGCAATAACCGATTATATTATCCTTGTTATCACGTATTTTTGACACCCCGAGTATATTTTCATCTCCGAAAATCTCATTCGATGCAGCTACTATCTGTTTATCATATTTCATATTTTCCAAAATGCTTCTCATATATTCCGAAAGGTCTTTTCGCAGCATTTTGGAAGCCGCTCCCGTCGTATTGCTGACTACATTGAAGTCCCTGTCGATAACAATGCACGGTTCATATTCGTTAAGTCTGCGTATGCCGTTTTCTCCGTATTGCTTTATCAGATACCCCTGCGTCTGAATCCTGCTGTACTCCTCACTGTCTATGCTGCGTATCATATGTATGTGTTCGTCCGTATACCTCAAAACATTGTATTCCGTCTGCATTCTGCGGAAATTATATACTCCGAACGTCATATCCTTTATACAGTGCAAAAACAGCACGGAATAAAACATTCCGGCAAATATACTCGGCAGCACTACCGCATAAATCAGCGCAGTATAAATATTTTTCAAAATAAAGGATTTTCCGTTCCTCGAAATTTTATCATCGTATATATCTATCTTTTTAAGTTCATCTTCCTTTGAATGAAGTTTCATTATATTTGATAATCCTATATACGGACGTACAATTCTGTGCGCACAGTGCCGTGCCGCTTTATAAAGAATTATCGTCATAAATATATTAAATATCAATACAGCGGCAATCAGCAGAAGCGTTCCGGCATCAAAAAGCATCCGATTCGTCTGCAAATTCAGTATAAGCCCGTCTGTCAGCTCAATCTGCCCGGACATAGGCACATTCCTTTTATATTCAAGCAAAACCTCACCGCCGGCGTTTTCAACGCTGTAGCCGATATTTGTTTCTTCTGCCATATTATTGATTATATCAAATGCGGATTCGCTTATTTTAATCAGAATATACGTATTTTTTCCGTATATTCCGTACAGCAGGCTGTCATCCGTAAACTTATACAGTTCATCAAATTCCTTGCTGCCTGTTCCCTCTTTCGGCAATCTTCCGGGAAGCTTATACAGCAACTCCGTTACTCCTCCTTTTTTCAAATCATCCTGATTCAGCAGCACATCTTCAAATTCGCAGCAGCCGTCCTTAGTTATCCAAAATGACTTTTGATTTTTATTTTCTCCGAATACATATATCCCGTCCGCAAACCAAAAGTCCGACTGTGCATTGTTCATTATATTTTTTGCTTTAAGATACAGCTCATATGCCTTATCCTGATTTTTAAGCTGCCAATATTTCGTTGTATAGTCATCCAGTTCGGACTCCGCATATTTCGCCAGGTTTTTCAGGTTGCCGAACACATAGTCTATATCCTCTTCAAAGAATTCACGCTGTTTTTCGGCAAGTTCCGCATTTGTTTCCTGTTTTGTCTGAAAATACCTGACAAAACTCAATCCGCAGAATATTGTCTGAAGCAGTATGTTAAACAAAAAAATCATCAGAAATATTTTTCTGCTGTAAAGGCTCTGTTTATTTTTCTTCATTATCTTTTCCGCCTCCGCACTGCTTGTATTCATACGGCGACATTCCCGTATAATTCTTAAATACCTTTCCGAAATACTGCGGACTTTCATATCCTACCATTTTAGCGATTTTGTTCATGCGAAGCATTGTCCCTTCGATAAGCTCCTTTGCCTGCGATATTCTGTATTCCGTCAGATAATCTATGAAATTTATACCCATGTTTTTTTTAAACAATGTACTCAAGTATATATGATTTATACATGCGGCGTCTGCTGCATCTTTCAGCGTTATCTGTCTGCTGTAGTTGCTGTGTATGAACTCCAGCACCGTTTGCATAATCAGATTTTTATTTTCTTTCGGCTTTGTATCCAATACCACGGCGTCGTCAACGCTGCTGCTTTCAAGAAGTTTTCCCGCTTCTCTTGCAGCGCTGTTTGTTTCTCCGCTGCCATACCTGCCGCTGATACCGCAGGATATTGTCGTTCTCAGTATTCCCGCCATATCGGCATATATATTATCCTTTATTTCACAGCCTACATTATACAGTTCCGTATCCGTTTTATTTTGAGTAGATATTATATAAATGCTGTTGTCCGCCTTGTTCAAAAAGCTGTAGCCTATCATATTTTCAGCGCAAAACTGCGCCGCTATTCTCTTCAGTCCCATTCCTATAAGCTTGTGGCGTTCTTTATCACTCGCCGTATTTTCGTCACACTTCAGGAATAATATATTATACTCTTCCGGCAGTGTTATTCCTGCCATTCTGCATTGTTCCTCGAAATTATCTTCTTTGAAAGTATCGAATAAAAGCTGCCGCATCACTTTTTCATACATTGCCTCTCCCATGATTATCGCTTTTCTCTCCAACTCGAGCATAGACTGTTTTTCGGCATTACGTTTCTTTATATCCTCTGCAGCCTC
The DNA here is from genome assembly GCA_934792465.1 of uncultured Clostridia bacterium. Lineage (GTDB taxonomy): Bacteria > Bacillota > Clostridia > RUG12999 > RUG12999 > CAKVOK01. The sequence goes on from CAKVOK010000040.1 coordinate 8,224, forward strand.
CGACACGATTTTAAATAAATTGTTTATCTCAATCGGTTTAAGCAAATATCCGAACACCTTATATTCCAGGCATTTTCTTGCATACTCAAATTCATCGTAGCCGCTTAATATGATAACCATTACTCCCGGAAATTCCTCGTTTACGGCTTTCGCAAGCTCAATTCCGTTCATAATCGGCATTCTTATATCCGTAATAATTATATCGACCGAATTGTAGTGCAGCTGATTGTATGCAACCAAGCCGTTGTCGCACACACATTCTACTTCAATACCGATTTTCTCCCAGTCAAGCTGTTCTATCTTATCACGTATTCCTCTTTCGTCATCGACAATCATCATTTTAAGCATACAGCAACTGCCCTCCGTAAAAAATAATCCTCGTATTTAATTATAATATAAACCTGCGGTCTTTGTCAACACCAATATGCAAGACAAAAGCCCCTTATAATATTGAATTTTATCACAAGGGGCTTTTTCTTTTGTATACATTAATCAAACGTATTGTTTAAATTTAATTTAAAATCTGCCGAAACTCCGTCCGTTTTCGGTTTTTCCTCACCTATAAGCGTGTAATCGTAATATTTTTCCGGTGATTTTGTGTCTGCCAGACCTTTCGTTATTTGAATAAATTTATCTCTCGACAAAATATCCGCATCGTTTGCGGCAACGTTCGTTTTGAACACGCTGTCTTTTTTCCACGATACATTTCCGAGAGCCGATTTAGGCAGCTTCACAAGATACCTTAATATGTTCTGCTCATCGTCATACACGACCTTTACCCATTCCGACGGACGCTCGCCTGCCTTTTCTCCCGGCGGTGCCGAATACGAATACGATTCCGCTCCCACCGTTGTCTGCGCAAAAGTATACTCTATATATTCTTTATTATCCGCATTTCCGAAACCGAGCTGTATACTGTCGCCCTGCCACATTCCGCCGCCGTGATTTCCCTGATAATATTTATTATCGTACACATCGGCAAGGATATACATATAGTCGTTGTCCCATTTCATAAATGTGCGCATTGCAATATTGGCGTTCTGCCAGTCTTGCGCCGAAAGACCGCCTGACGGTATTCCGGCATGAAGCGGATATGCATTTGTCCAGGCTGAAATATCTCCGTTAAACGTTTCTGTCGACATTTCTTTTCCCGTATACATGACAAACGGGAAGTCAAGAGGTCTTTTAAGCTCCGTTACCGTTTTGCCGTCCGCAGACTTCAAGCGGCACTCGAAATTGTATTCGTTAAATGCAACAGAATGTTTCTCGACTATCGGAACGCTGACAATCTTCGTTTCCCCGGCTTCAAGCTCAACGTCAACCGAATCATATCCGAGTTTCCAGTTTTCCGGTCCGGATATTTCAAGCGTTTCCTTAACGTTCGCACCGCTCTTGTTAATTACCTTGACCGATACATTGTTAAGTTCGTCAAAGACTGCTTCCGCCGGCATAAGTTCCAGCTCCGCAACGGCTTTTATCTCTACTGCCAGCCACTTATCCTCCAGCAGCTCGCCGTTCTCGGAAAGTAATATATGATATAGATGCGTTCCCTCTTCCATGTCGGCGCTTATCGGAACGGACAAATCAATTCCCGTATACGAACGTGCCGCCAGGCTTACCACCGTTTCTTCGCCGACCGTATTGCCGTTTTCGTCCGTAATACGAATCTTACCGTCTATGCTTCTGCCAAGCTTGTTATCTACCTCGAATCTGACTTTTTCCGTTGCGTCCTGATATACTTCAAGCTTAGTAGGGTATGTATAGGAAAGCACTCCGTAGCTTTCATCGGGTGTTTCCTTTTCCGCCAGTTTCTGCGCCCAGCCGTACAAATACCCGGCAACAGCGTTGTCCGACGAAACAAGTGCCTTGTTATCCCCTTTTGTATCAAGTTTCTTTATATCCGCCGCCCTCTCGGCAAATTTCTTTGCGAATCTTGCTATTTTTTCGGTTATTGTAAGTGCACACATCTTTTCGCCGTTTTTTGCGGATTCAATTTTTTGTTTTACAGCACCTTCGGCATCGGCATTAATTGCCGCCGATTCGTTTCCGTAATATCCGCTCAGCAAAGCAAGCTTATTTCCGGCTTCGTATATGTCGAACAGCAAAAGTCCGAGTTCCGAATCTGTAAGTCCGCTGTCCCTGCTATAGTTTTCTATATATTTGCCGCCGATTTCATAATTTCTTCTCATATAATCGTATATATTGTTTTTATTGAAACCGTTTTGCGCAGCTATCTCGTTTCCAAGCTTTAATATTTCCGAAATATCCGTTTTTTCTCCGAATTGCTCTTTAATTTCCGCATATCTTCTTTTAATCTCGGATTTCACGGCATTATCCACCCATTCACTGCCGATTCCGGTTATAAAATACGGCTGCTTTACAAAGGTTATGCTGCCGTCCGTTTCAACCGGATTTCCGAAATAATCGGCAATCTCCAAATCATTGCCTTTCAAATCGGCAGTTTCCGTATCGGTTTGACACCATGCCGCCATCATAGGCTTGCCGTCACGCAAATATATATGTGCCGTGATGTTTTCTCCTATTTCGGTTTTGCCGATATACCTTGCACTGTTGAGCTGTTTTGTAGCATTTGCCAAAATGGCGTAGCCTTGCTTCGGCTTGCCTGCACGGTTCGCTTTCACAAGTCCGAACACATGTTCCGAACTGTATTCGTCCGTACCCACATCAAAAAAGTTATAGTAGTATGTTCCCTCATAACCTCTGTAATCTGCCAGGATATAGGCTTTAAGCATATATTCGCCCTGTTTTTCCTCCGTTATGGCAGAATCCTTGAGTGCCGGCCAGCCTATTTCCGAGATATACTTTTCCTGCCAGTCGCCCGAAATATCCTGTTTTGTATCGTACATATCCAGCATTTTTTCATATCCGCCGTCAACATCCGCATTTCCCTGCCAGATATACGGGTGAAAGCTGAATCCGTCCACATACTTTCCCATTCCCTGCTCAAACATATATTTAAGATGTCTGTCGGCTATCGGCGTACAGCCGGACACAACTCCGCCTATTATGCTTTCTTCAAGACCTGCCTCTTTCGCCGCAACTGCCGCAGCCTTTGCAAGCGCCGTATATTCTATGGCATATCCGTCGTCCGACTTCCAGAATGATATATCCGGTTCGTTCCATACTTCAAGCGACGTCACTTCCGGGAAATGCTTTGCCGCTGCTATAAGATAGTTGCTGAATCCGTCTATTTCTTCCTTTGTTTTCGGCACGAGATTCGGTGATTTTTTATCCGTATAAAGACTGTTCATAACAACGCCGTGCATCAGCATACACTCCATGCCGTATTCACGTATTTTGTCATGGCAAATTGCGTCCATATACCTGAAATTGTAATTACCTTTCCTGTCAACCTCATCTCTGAACCACATAGCGGCAGAACCGGGGCGAATCTTTTTAACCCCTGCCATATGTTCCAAATCCAGCTGTTTATAATAATATTCCTGGTGATACGTCGCCGCTCCCAACGTTGCATGAATACCTATGGTGCTGTATTTATCAAGCGGCTGCGGTTTATATACCTCAATAATAGTCACCGTATCCGTAGTTTGATATTCCTGTTCCCCGTCCACATATACGGTTACCGTGAAATCGTGATACACCTGCTTTTTCAAATGGCTAAGCGAAATATTTTTCGTTATCAGCGCACCGCCTCTTATCGTATAGCTTTCTTTGTATTCCGCATTGCCGTCCGGCGAATATATCACTTCACATTCGGAAGTTTTATTCAAATCAAATTTTACCGTAAATATTGCGTCCTGCTGATTCTGCACACCCGCAAGTCCGGGGAACACGACTTCTATATAATCTTTTTCGGCTGCCGATACGCCGAACATTCCGACAAGCATGGATAAAACCACAAGAAATATAAGTTTATTTTTCATTTTTACGACCGTTATCTCCTTTCGCTATTGATAGAGAACAACCATGCTTATGCTTGCATACGACGAATGTATTACAGCCTTTGAGCATTTTGCGTTATGCATATAATCTTTTATATCCGAATACTTTCCGTTTCGTATATACCTGTCGGAGGTTTTCGCATAGTCGGAATCCACGACGCATATCGTACTTTCCGTAATCGCAAACGGCTCTACGTTTCCGATACTCACCTCGGCAGCCGGAACATTGCCTCTCGTTACTCCGATAACGTTTCCTTTTTCAAAATAATACACATCACCCGCTGCAAGCCTGCTTTGGTCGTACCAAATTTTACTGTACTTTTCGTCCGTCATTTCTCTTGTTGCTTCGCTGAACGCAATTTCGTATCCGCTTATGTACTCCTTGTAATCCGTTGTATATTGAATAATATCTCCTATTTGCACGTCCTGCGATTCCCACACGTCTATATCCGCACAGCATCTTTTTTCACCCTGACCGTTCACCAAAACTACCTCATATGCAATCTCGTCATTATCATTTATTATCCGATTCACTTTCTTTACCAACGCAAAAGGCGATGTATCCGTCAATGCTGCGTCACTCGGATTTTGTGCAAGCACTACGTCCGGTGTAAAATGGTCTGTTCCCAGTGTATAAGCATTTACCTTATAACTCAATTTTGTGGAAAGTATACTTCTTCCGCCTACGTTAAACTCTTTCTCGTCAAGATTATCTCTTGTAAGGTCCGGCACTGTAAATACCACTGCGTCGCTCGACACCTCCGGTCCGTCCCTGAATATATGACCGTAGAAAAACTGCGACTGATGCTCTTCTTTCACCGTATTCAGTGAGAAATCCTCCTCCGTCTGTCCTTTTCCCGGCGTATCTATGAATGTTATCTCGCCCGCTTGGTTCATTTTATATCTTATAAGTCCCGCTTTCGCAAGGCTTCCGGGTATCTTGGATATACTTTTATATCTCTTGCCGTCAAGAATGAAGCTTGACGCCGTATTAAAAATTCCGAGTTCGCCCATTCCGGTATACATTTTAATCTGCAATCCGTCTTTGGCTCCGTCCGCAAGCGCCGCTTTAATCAGCACGGCATAATCTTTTGTTGTCAGTTCCATAGAATATGCGGATATTTTTCCGAATGCATTCAGATAGAATGTACCCTTTTTCCCAAGCTCCAAAACTCCGCTATCTTTCATGGCGTTCGAAATCGGATATTCTTCCCCGGATATTTCTGCCGTATCATGTTCGCCGCTGCTGCCGAGAGCCGTAATTTCTCCCGAAATACATTCCTTGCTTACAACTCCTCGTATGCTTTTGCCGTCCTCGCTTACACACAAACTTACTACGTTATTCTCCGATATGCTTTCAAAAGACACTGTTTTGCCTTTTGTATCGGTCAAAATTACTACGTCCGCATCTTTAAAATTTACCGTCTTGTCTTTGCCGTTTTTATCCGTTATCGTTTGTTTTTCTTTATTTATTGCCCCTGCGTAATAGTCCTCATATTTATTTACAATAATGCAATCCAAAACGGAATCGTCATTATTGTCTATACAGATAATCTCGCCGTTTTCAAAATCAAATATTTCCTTATCAAATTTTTGTTTGCTGCTGCCGTTGTAAACGAGCGCCGTTGCATTGTCTTTCGTAAGGTACTTTTTTCTGTCGTTATTCAGTATCGTTATTTTATTTCCGCCTATTTCGGAAAAACCCTCAGGCGAAATTCTCGTAACATTATTATTCTTTTCATATGCGGCAAGTATTTTTTCTTCGTCCTCATTATAATAAAATTCAACGTTATAACCGAGCAAATCAATGAAAAACATATCTGTACGATAGCTTATGTCATCAACTGCGATACATTTTTTTGATACTTTGCCCTCTTGTATCAGCGAAGAACCTCCTACCGCCGTAACAACTCCCTCGCCTTTAAGTATTCCGTAGGTGTTGTACAGCAGCGTATTTCCTTTTTCGGTTTTCAGACTTACGCTTTCGTTTTTTATACTTTCTATTTCCCGAATATCAGCATTCAGCGTATTCCAGATAAGGCGAGCCGCCGTTTCTCCGTCCAATGCCTCCGCCGTACTTGCAATCCCTTTTATTATACCGGCATTTTTCGCCTGTATTATATATCCTGTCGGAAATCCGCCTGTCAGCTCCGCAGATTCGCCGTACCCAGCAATTTCGGTGAGTATTTTCACCGCTTCCGCATATTTTACGGTCTCATCGGGTTTGAAGCCCTCATATGACGGACTTAAATATCCTCTGCCGTAAGCGTAGCATATGCTTTCGTATCCCGTTGTTTTTTCGTCTACGTCCCAATACGGAGAAATCTCCGTATCGGCAATATAATCGGGAAATATCGCATTAATTGCAATATCCGTAAATTCCGCACGCGTCAGAGAATTTTTCGCCGGTATTGACGCAATATTCAAATCCTTTAATATATTTATACAGCTGTTTTCCGTTTTTTCGGTGTTGTCTGCCGCATTCACAGGCAAAAACAGAGTGAAAACCATGCACACGGAAATAAAAATCGAAATTATCTTTTTCATTTGCTTGCTCCTTCCATATACATAATACAGTTGTAAATCAATACAGCAGCTTCGGCTCTTGCCGCATTTTCTTTCGGCATAAACCTGCCGTCCTCATATCCTTTTATGATTCCGTTTATATAAAGTCCGCCGACAGCCGATTTTGCATAGTCCGATATTTCCGTTTCGTCCTTAAACTCTGCGGTTTCTCCTTTTATCTCCAGGGCATTCGCAATTATAACCGCCATATCCTCTCTTGTTATATTCAAATCCGCACCGAAGCTGCCGTTGCCCATACCTTTCGCCAATCCGTTCTTAACAGCAGAAGCTATGTACGTATATGCCCACGAGTTTTTCTCCACGTCATTAAAATCCGCCGTGCTTTCCTCATCATACAAACCAAACGTCAAAACCGCCATTTTTATAAATTCCGCACGTGTTATATTATCATTTGGGTTAAAATTCCCGTCACCGCTGCCGTTTACGGTTTTCTTCTCCGTCAGATACAAAATCGCTTCATATGCAAAGTTTTCCGAATCAACATCTTTATACGGAGCGACTTTCGGAATCTGCAATATATTCGGCGGTATACTTACGCTCTGCGATGTCTTGCCGCCGGAGCTGCCACCGCCGCCACCGCTCGGAGATGCCGTGTTTCCGCCGCTTTGCGAATTGCAGGCATCTGCAATCGCCTGTTTCAGTTCGTTCATACTGCCGTATCTCTTGCCGCCTATTGCCATTGCTGTTTTGCTTTTATTGGATTTCTCATACTGCTCCGGTGAAAACGGTATAGCCGCCTTATATTTGTCCAATATTTCCATTACGGTACCGTAGTCTTCTGCCTGCTCGATTCCGCACAAAACAGCGGTTTCGTTATACATTTTTCTTATATCCTCCGCCGATTCCGCATTGCCGAAGCGTGAATATATATCGCCTTTCAGCGTCTGCACCAGAGGATAGCACGGTTCTTCCGACAGCTTAAGATATTCCTCAAAAAATTCCGCAGCCGCTTTTTTCTCATCGGTTTCATTGATAACCGCAGCAGCCATATTTGAAAAATATGTATCATTAAAATCTCCGATATTTTCAAACGGCAGTTTTTTATACACGTTATCGGCAATCAATTTATATCCTTTTTCCGAAATGCCGAATCCCTCCGGTACGTACAAATCCAGTTTATCCTTTATATTTTCCAATGCCGTATCAAGTTCTTCTCTGCTTTTGACCTTGTTTATTTCGTTCTTAATTATATTATTTTTTTCTTCGAAGCTCACATAATCGAATGTATATGACGCAATCGGTTTTTGTTCATATCCGCTGCCGAGCACAACCGTATATTTCCCGCTTACAGTGCTTTCCGCAAGCTTAAATGTATATTCCGCATTGCCCTCCTTGTCCGCTGTAGTATATGACAAATATACCGGTTCATTCGGGAATTTATTATTAACAATCTTAACCGTTACATCATCAAGGCTATGCGTTTTTGCCGTAACCGTTATATGACCGTTCAATATATTTTTCTCCGCATTTATTTCCGCTGCATATACACCGGTACAAAAAAACAGTATAACGGCAGCTGCAGCCGATATTATTTTTTTCAACATAATTCCTCCTAATCTATACATGACGCCTCTGTGAGCGGCATAAGCGCAGTAATATTATTTACCGCAAATGTTTTTATTTTATATACCTTTTCCGTATTTTCAATTTTTATGCCGACAGAAGCTATCGCCCCCTGCGGCACGCTTTCGTGTTCCAGCCCGATGAGCTTGCCGTCTGCGGAATAAGCCGCTGCAAAAAGCTCCGCTCCGTTTTTCGACATAACAGAATAATCGGCACAAACCTCTGTTTTTTCACCGATTTTGTCTATACTCTCTCCGTTTTTATCCGTGAATCCGTTAAAAACTATTCTGCTTCCGTTTTGAAGCTCTTTTTCCAATGTCGCCTTTACGAACCTCAATATTCCGTTGCACATCAATATATTGGCTGTTTTCGTTTCTTTTTCTTCAATATTGTTATAATAATCCTCTGCCGCTTTTATATATTTATTTACATACGGATTTTCTCCGTTTTTTGCCAAGCTTTTATACAGTCGCAGCGTTTCATAATCCGGCATCGGCATATCGCCGCCATATATACAGGAATAATACGCCGCCGCAGTATGTGCCGCACGTTTCAGCTTATACAGCTTCAGGGACAATTCACTGTCCGAATCGTTATTTTTGATTAAAACTTCGCCCTTTTCCCATATTTCATTTATCAGTGTAAGCACCCGCTCCGCATCGGTATTCTCCGACCAATCCGCCGTAACTTCATCTGTTTCGGCACATATCGTCTCCGCAGCCGCTTTCGCCGCACAGCTTCGGGATACGTTTGTAATATATACCGGTTCCGATGCCAACGTCACTGTTCCGTATCCCTTTACATTGCCGTATATGTCCTCAACCGTTGCTTCGGGATTTAAAGTATATTCACATTCCGAACCGCCCGTCCATGCAACCATTACAAATTTACCGTCTTTTTTGTATATATGCCCCTCTGCACCGTTTCCGATATTGAGTTTTCCTATATACTGTGCACCGTCAACCCTATATATCAGCTGGCACAATGCCACATACGACTTTTTCGGTGTGTAATCATTTTCAAGCAACCCGAATTGCTGTTCGGCATCGCTCTTGCTCGTTCCTGTATTTCTTAAATTATACCAATATGTTTCTTTATATCCGCTGCCGTCATTCTGAACGAATGCCTTGACAAGATACGAAGCCTGCGCTTCCTGTGTAATCGGGAACACACCGTTCACATTAACGGTAGGCCACCCTATTTCTGTATTGTATATATCCAGCCACGCTCCGCTCTCGTCTATCGGTTTTTCAAATTTTGCTTTCCATGCATTATAGTTATAGTTCGGGTTCGGATTCCAGCCGTATGGATGGAAAGAGATACCATCCACATACGAATATATTCCGTTTTTCATCATGTTGCCCATAAAATCCGTTCCGTCGCTGTTTCCTGCCGAACTTACCGAACCGGCTATTATCTCCACGTTCGGGTGTTCCTTTCGCACAGCCTCCGACACCGTTTTCACAAGATTTGTATACTGCACGGCGTCGGCGCCTCCGTTTTTCCAAAAGCGCTGCAAATCAGGTTCGTTCCAGATTTCCACCTTATCTATTTCGGGGTACATATCAAGCGTTGCGTTTACATAATCGGCAAATGCCTTTCGCTCCGGTTCCGTAACCGGAGGATTTTCGCTGTACAGATTATTTACATACTTTGCCGGGAACAGCACCGATACCCCGCTTTCGTTTGCACGATTTTTAAAAAGCTCCGCTTCATACTTGAATCCGTATATCCCCTTTTTGCTTTCAACATTGTTCCATCTGAACACGGTACTCGGCCGTACATTTTTTATTCCCGCAGCATTAATAAGCTTCATTTTTTCTTTATTGCCGTCCGAATCCTCAAGCGACATATGCGTATGAACGCCTATTGAGGATTTCCCGTTCGGCTTTCCGCTGTTTTTTCGTATTATCGTTATTTTTTTATTTGTCTGCGAAACCAAATCGTTATTTTTATAAACACTTATCTCCAAACTATGCACACCGTATGACAAATCCGAAACGGATATTCTTTTCGCAGTATGCTCACAGGCATTTACCGAAAATGTTTTTTTGCCGTTTTCTCCCGTTTCCGTATCGGTATATTCCACTCTGTAATCTGCCTGCTCTTCCGAATAGCAATACACTTCAAAATTTGCCTCATTTTTATTCTGCACATAATCCGGTTCGTTCGGCATATATACGCTTGCGTCTTTCAGGCTTCCGTACAGATTTCTGTATGAGAACATGACTTCCGCAACGGCTCCTCCCGATGTGCCTGTCTTAAGGATATACACCCCTCTTGCCGCTGTCTGCGGCATATAAAAATCGTATGCTATTTTGCCGTTTTCTCCCACGATTGCGCCGCTTAAAAATATAGGTTTGTCCTTTTCGGAGGATTTTGAGATTAATATTGAAAGCATTGTGCCTGCCGGTTCATCCGTATTGCCGGAAAGCGTACACCTGCCCGTTATGCTGTTTTGCCTTACCTTTAAATCACGCATTTCCGCCGCATTCACACATACAATATTCAATATCAAAATCGAACACAATATCAATATTAATCTCTTCATCTAAAACTCCTTATATATACATTATTTTATCACAAGACACAGCGGATTCATCGTTTCAAAATCGCTCCATGCCATACCTCTTATTACGTCGCCGCTCTTAATTTCCGTATCTCTTCCCAAGCTTACGCCGTATACGCCTTTTCCGACTGCGATTGTTTCATGGCTGTATCTCATGCCTTTTAATTCACCGGAAGCGGTATATACACCTATAATCAGCGTAACCGTTTCTTCTGTATCGGCGATATTTTCTATAATGAAATTCGCCGATATTTCAGCTTTGCCCACGGCGTCCGATATGCTATCTATAACATTGTTTTCGCTGTCCGCAAAATTATCAAAATATACTGTGACGGTTTCTTTCGGCTTTATCTCCGCTGTCGGTTCGCTTCGCACTTCATCTCCCATGCTGCCGTCACTTGCTCTCGGAACAACTCCGAAAACAATTTGCTTGCCTGCGTCCGACGTTCTGACTATATATGTGTTCTGCGTTTCATTCGGAATAAGTTCAAGTGTATCGCCTGTTTTCACATACCATTTATATATGGTATCTTTTTCCGTAACGCTTTCATCGTTATTAAAATAAGTATAAGTACCCTGCAATTTCTGACCGACCGCGGCTTTTCCTATGATTGCCACATTTTCCGCACCGAATTCCTCTCGCGAAGAATATATTCCGTTCAGCTCGTCCGACGTATATATATTGCTTAACTCACTGCGGCTGTAAACACGGCGCAGCATTTCCGTTACCTTTGAACCGCTGTTTGAAAGGTCGATTCTTTCATTTATAAAGAAATCTCTGTCAAGGTAGAAGCAAGGTCTTGCAACTCCGTTTCCGAGGTTTACCGGTGCTGCGCCGAGGTTTCCGGCACTCGCATTGCACCAGAATGTTTTCCATTCGTCCGACGCACTTCTGAGCCACCATGCAGCTCCGTCTATTCCGTATCCGAATTTTTTGTAATACTTATTAAATTCGGTATACGAAAGCACTGCCAGTTTTGCCTTTGTGACATACGTATTCGGTATATTCTTTTTCTGCGCCGAAGCTTCCGTCTGCCATTCATGCTCGACAAGATGATTTTTAATACCCTCATCAAGCTGCTTTACGCCCTCACCGTTCAACACGGTTGTATTCAGATAATATCCAAGTCCTGCGCTTATCGAAGTTGAAAAATGCAAATCCGTACCTGTTGTAAGATACGCCTTTGCGCCGTAGCTTGACGCCGCAAGCACAAAGCTTTCGCCGTTTTCTTCCGTATCCAGAAGCGAGAACTTTTCGCCGTTTGAATCAAGAGTAAATATGTATTCCGACGGGTTTGACGAGGTTTGGTCGCTTATCTTTGTCTGTGCCGCAGCCGAAGCCGGAGCTTCCTCCACAAGCACCGGTGCCGCAAGCTGGGTGTTACTCGTTCCCATAGGCGTTACGGACACCTTTACATACTTTCCGGCGCATATATCCGTCAGAACATACGTACTGCCTATTGCATTCGTTATTTCGGTATAATCGCCGTAATATGAATCCGATACATACCATTGGTATACGCAGTGTACGCTTTCTCCTCCTACGGAGTCGTATGATGCACGAAGCGTATATCCCGGTTTCGGCGTACCGCTTATACAAACGTTCTCAATTCTTTCTCCGCCGCCCTCGGCAAATCCTATGTTGTTCAGTTCGTCCTCGTCATATATTGCTCCGAGTTCCGATTTTTCGTAATTCTGTGCCAGCATTGTTTTAACGGCTATACCCGTATTGTTTAAATCAAGCTTCTGTTCGGTGAAGAAATCTCTGTCCAGATAGAAACAAGGTCTTGCCACGCTCTTTACTCCGTTCACACCGTTTGCCGGTGCTGCGCCGAGGTTTCCGGCACTCGCTCCGCACCAAAACGCTTTCCACTCGTCCGACACGCTTCTGAGCCACCATGCATTTCCGTCTATTCCGTATCCGAATTTACTGTAATACTTATTAAACTCGGTATAAGAAAGGACAGCGAGCTTCGCCTTTGTAACATACGTATTCGGTATATTTCTTTTCTGCGCCGAAGCTTCCGTCTGCCATTCATGCTCGACAAGATGATTTTTAATACCATCATCAAGCTGTTTTTCACCCTCGCCGTTCAGTACGGTTGTATTCAGATAATATCCCAATCCCGTGCTTATCGAAGTCGAAAAATGCAAATCCGTACCCGTTGTAAGATACGCCTTTGCGCCGTAGCCCGATGTTGCAAGCACAAAGCTTTCACCGTTTTTTTCAGTATCAAGCAGTGAAAATTTTTCGCCGTTTGAATTAAGAGTAAATATATACTCCTCCGGATTTTCCGAGGTCTGGACGCTTATTTTGCCCTGCGCTACAGCCGGTGACGGAGCTTCCGCCACGGATATGGGGTCGCTTTCTTTTCCGTCCGCATTTACCTTAATAAATTTCCCGCCGCAGCTGTCAAGCAGCAGATAGCTCGAATTTACCGCACCCGTAATCGCAGTATATTCGCCGTCCATACTTTCTGATATGTACCATTGATATGCCGCAGCTCCGCTGTCTGCCGTCAGTGTAAAACCGGGTTTTGCCGTGCCCGATACGTTGACCTGTGCTTCGGCACAAACTCCCGTATACAGCATAGCCGTCATTGCGGCGGCAAGAACCAGTGATACAATTTTCCCATGTTTTTTCATGATTACCTTCCTTTCTTTTTCGCAAAATATACTAATATTATATAATAAACTTCCGTTGTGTTAAATATTATAATATTAAGTTTTATGTAAAAATTTCAAGAACTTTATTCCGTAATTTTCTTCATTCTTTCGCAGTCTGCCGCTATGGAATCAAACGGATTCAGATTGAACTTTTCCTGTTCGACCACTATCCACACAAGCCTTGGCAATTGTTTTACAATTGTCTTAAAATCAATACAGCCGCAGCCGACGTCCGCTTCCTCCCCGTTCTCATGCATATCCTTTGCGTGCAGTATCAGCGACCTGTCCGCATATTTTTTCGTAATTGTAATGGGATTCTCACCGCCTTTTTTAATCCAATATGTATCAAACTCTGCCGTCAGCTGCTCTTTCGGCATTTTCTCATACAATATATCGAGAATATATTCGTTGCCGATACGTTTAAAATCTCTGTGATGATTATGATAACCGAATATTATTCCGTATTGTTTGAATTTTTCGCTTGCTCTTTCAAATACACGAACAGCCTTTTCTATTTTCTCCATGTCCGACAAATCCGCTCCCGGGCATACTGCGCTGCATACACCCAAATCCCTGCAATATTCCACTGCTTCGTCAAGGCGATTTTCAAGTCGTTCAAAGCTGATATGCGCTCCCATAGGTTCAAGTCCCACTTCAAACAATTTTTGTTTCAGTGCCGCTGCCGTCACGTTGTATTCTCCTGCCAGCTCTATGCCGTCATATCCCGCCTTTTGAACCGCCTCCAACGCTCCGAACAAATCCTTTTCAACATATTCTCTTATAGAATACAGCTGCAATGCTACTTTCATTTTGGTTTCCTCCTCATATTACGTTTAAATTATATCTTTTTAAAATTTCTTCCGCCGCTTGTATTTCTTCTTTTGACGGCAGACACGCCGGCAGTTCCGCCGCTCTCCCCAGTGCGGAATATTTCGACTGCGACAAATTATGATACGGCAGCAATCTTACTCCCGTTATACCTTTAATCCCGGACAAAAACTCGGCTATCAGCTCCGTTTCGTCCGAATTATACCCCGGCACATACGGAATACGTATCTCCGTTTCGGCGCCGTTTTCTCCAAGTCTTATTAAGTTTTGTTTAATCAAAGTGTTGGATACGCCCGTGCACTTTATGTGTGTTTCCTCGTTAAACGCTTTCATATCATACAAAAACGTATCCGTATACATCATTATGCGTTCAAGCACTTCCCATTTTACGAATCCGCACGTATCAACCGCAGTATTGATGCCGTTTTTCTTCAAACCTTTAAGCACTTCTTCCGCAAACCTCGGCTGTGCAAGACATTCGCCGCCGGACAGCGTAACTCCACCGTCCGATTCCTCGTAAAACACTTTGTCTTCCGACATAATTTTCACCAATTCCGTATCATCGATTTTTCTGCCGTATATCTTTATTGCGTCGTTTTCGCAGCCTGCCGCACATTTACCGCAGCAATCGCACCTTGATTTATCAATTGTGTGCATATTCCCGTCAAATCTATGAACACTGCATATCTTTGCACATCTGCCGCAACGCATACATTTTTCCTCGAAATACGCTATCTCCTTTTCAGAGCTCATTCCCTCCGGATTGTGACACCATACGCATTTCAGCGGGCACCCCTTAAAAAATACAGTTGTCCGTATTCCTCTGCCGTCATGCACTGCCATTCTTTTTATATCCGTTATCAACCCATACATTTAAATTCACCCTTATGCCAAGCTTTCGCTTATCTTGATAAACTCGTCCTGCTCGCTTTTCGACAGCTCCACAAAATGCACATTCCAGCCGCACAGCCGAATTTGCAAATTCTTATACTGTTCCGGGTTCTTCTGTGCTTTTTTCAGCGTTTCCGTATCCAATACATTGATTTGCAGTGCCATTCCGCCCATTCGCATATATGCCTTTACCAATCCGCATAATGCTTCCAATCCATCTTTGCCGCTTACCGCCGTAGGATGCAGCGATATATCAAGCACAATTCCGTCCGGAATATCCTGCTGATTAACGCTTGCGGCCGAATGCATAAGTGCCGTAACTCCGCCTTTATCCATGCCCACAGACGCACACATATTTTTCGACAACGGAGTCGATTTTCTTCTGCCGTCCGCTCCGGCAGCCGTAAATTTTCCGAACGTCATTCTCCAATCAATGGAAAATACGCCGAATCTGAATACACCGCCTCTGCCGTTCTTCCGATTATTTACAAGTTTTGCGCAATATCCGCATATATCACTTGCCAACTCATCCGTTTCAGCATTGTTATTGCCGTATTTCGGGAAGCATTTTATACATTCCGTGCGCAAATCCTCGTATCCGTTCCAATCAACCCGTAAAATATTTCCGAGCTCCTCCGCACTGTATCTTTTTTCTTCAAAGACAAGTTTTTTTATGACGATAAGCGAATCAACGGCATTCGCAATTCCCATTATAACAATCGAAGAATTATTATATTTCGCTCCCCCTGCATAAACGTCCCTGCCGTTTAAAACGCAATCGTCCATTGTTGCGGAAAAAAGAGGCGACGGATTTATATCCATATAATATTTCTCATATTCCGATATTTTTTCTGCCGAGCGTTCTATAAATTCTTTCAGATACAGCTTTACAGTATTATAATAATCTTCAAACGTTTCCGCCTTTTGCGTATATCCTATTCTTTTTCCGTTCAGCAAATCTACGCCTCCCGTCAGTGCATATTCCACGGCTTTCGGTACATTTACAATCCCGTTGCAGGTGCACGGCACTTCCTTTCCGCACACTGCCGGTTCATAACACCCGATTACAAGGTAGTTTCTTGCTTCCCGTTCCTCCTGCCCTATATTCATAAGCGCTTTGATTACTACATCGTCATTCATGAAAACAAAACTGTTTTTTCCGTCACGTATAGACTCAAGCACCGTCTTTATCAGTTTTTCCGATGTATTTTTATTATACCTGATATGCAGCTTCGGGTCGTGAATATCCAACTTTATATATTCATCAAGTATCATATACGTAAGCTCGTTTGTAACTTCGTTTCCGTCCTCGTCAAGTCCGCCCAGGGCAAACGGTATATTTGCATAATCGCCCACGGCATTGAATTTCAGCAAAAAATGCCTTATCAATTCTCGTGCCTGTTCTTCTCCGCAGCCGCCGTTTTCTTTATCCCTCTTATAAAACGGATATAAAATCTTATCTATTCGCCCGATTGAACGCAGGTTTTCAGCTTCAATCCTATGATGTACGCTGTAATAAATAAAAATAGTTTGCATAGCTTCCCAAAGCGTATCCGGCTGCTTTTTTGTAAGCTTCATCATTGATTCCGATACAATCCGCATTATCGGCGAGTCGCAGCGTTTCGCCTCATCGGCAAGCCTGCGCATATACGCAAGCACGGCATTCAGCACTTTCAGTCCGCAGTACTTAAACTCCGACGATTCGCATTTTTCCATTCTTTCCTTTAATCCGAATATGCCCAAATTGACTACGTTTTCCCAGTCCGGCGCAGTATGCCCGAAATCCGCAGAAGCCGTATATGCATACGATTCTTCCGCATTTTTATTTTTTGATATTATCTCACCCATGCAGTTTTCTTCGATGCTGTGCTGCCATCTTCCTCTGATTTTTCTCATTATTTCGCCGTGATTTATCTTATCGACAAACCATTCGCAGTCAATAACGTTAATCTGCGCTTTCGTCAGAATAAGCTCCATTATTGCCGACTTTATTTTTGCTTTGCTTTCTCCGCACATCTTCCGTTCAAGTAATTCGCATTCCTGCTCCAGCTCTTCGCAGCTTATTCCGCTCTCCGTATTCCATTTCGTATTAATATACTGCTCCGATATTTTTTGCCGCATTTCTTTATTCATAATGAGCTATTCCTCCGTTCTGACATATAATTTCGGACTTTTTAAAATTCCGAACTCCTTAAATATATAATTCTGTGTTTTTTCATCATCATTCGGATACCATAAATTCGGTCCCTGCCAGCTGCAATCGCCCATATTGTGCAGCGGTGCAAATGTCTGATACCTATTGCCGAACAGAACCCATTCTATCGAATGTACGCCTTTATTCAGTCCCTCAATATCCAGGACATACGGAGGATAGGCAATATTTCCCCTGTCTGCACCGTCTATATATACTTTGACGAGGGCACCGCCGAACTTTTCCGTCTGTATCCTTATATCCGAATTTTCCTTTAATTCAAACTTATCTTTATATGTAACATTGTCACCGTAAAAAGGCAGTCCCTGAACCGTTATATCTCCGAAATGTATACTTTCACTCAATCCCGTTATTTTTCTTCCGTCGGCACTTACTCCGAATTTGCCCACGATATAGCATGCCTCCAATCTTGTTTTTTTGTTGAACGGCATATTTACGAGCAATATATTTTTCCCTTTCTTTATTCCGTCAAGCTTATATTTCTTTATGGCATGGTCAACATAAAATCCCGTCTGAACAAGCGTTACATCAAGTCCGTTCAAATTCAGCCCCGTTATCTCTTCACATGCGAACTCCGCATTTACAGCGATTTCGCTTTCAAATTCAAACCGCAGCGTAATTTCTTTTGTTTCCGTATCGTCCTCCACTGCCCACGGCTGCATACCGTATACCTCCACATACGGATAATCATATTTTTTCCTTAATATTTCATTTATTCCGAGTATTTCTTCTTTCGGTTCAAATTTCTTACCGTCTTCGCTGAACTCCGCCAAATCAAGCAACAGCACATTATTATTTATTGAATACTCTACATTTTCTTCAAATTCTTTGATTTTTTCATAACAGTATTTACTCTCGGTTTTGTTTTCGGAATCGGCAGCACACGGCGTTAATTTCAAAAGCAGGCTGTCCGCCCCTCCGAATTTATGCCGTATTACAGTTTGCCCGTTTGCTGCCGTATAGTCCGCATAATATATCTCACCGGTCATTGTGTCATAGCACTCGGCAGTGTATCTGCCATTTATTTTTATTTCGGTATTCAACGTTTCGGTTTCATTTCCGTCATGAGCGACAAAAAGCCACAAACATTCCTCTTCTTGTCTTAATGTACAAATTAATGCATTTTCGGCACCGCTGATTTCAATATCCCGTTCGAGGACATTCAGCAATTCTTCTTTTGAATATTTTATTCTGACCGATTTATCGCACATCTCGCTTAAATCCGCCGTTTCCGCATCTACATATTTCGGACATTCGCCCATAATAACAACCTTACCGCCGCCGTTTAAAAAATCCGTTATATACTTTACGGTAGAGCTTCGGAGGGTTTCGCACTGCGGTATAATAATCGTATCATATTCAAATTTGCTTGTGTTTGCACTGCTCAGCAATTCTTCATTTATAAAGTCAAAATCTATAAAGCTATGTATCAGCCAATCTGTCAGTTCCGCAAGTTTTTTATCCATATCCTCTCTTTTGCCTTTTGCAAAATCCGGACCGAAATTCAGCCAATAACTCTCAATCGGGTGTATTACTGCCGTTTTTACGACAGCTTTTCCTCTCGTAAGCACGGACGCAAGTCTTGTATAATGATTTTCCAAACACGCATATTCCGTGTACCACGGCGACTGATAATTGAGCGATGCGGGATAGTCCCTTTTGGCAATGCCTTTCAGGCTTCCGAGCGCAACGCTGTGTACCCTGAGCGTAACTCCCATTGCCGCCTGCCAATCACCCTGAAGCTTATGCGTTTTAAAATCCATATTCCAGCCCATAACGCCGTACAGTTCCGACATAATGCCCTCTTTCCCGTATTGACGTGCAACCGACTGAACCTGTTTCACAGTTACATATTCTTTATTGTTACACAGCATATCTATTCCGGGTATATCGAAGTACGGATATGTACGCATAACGTCGCCGGCAGATGATGTCTGCGAAAACATCGACGTTTCCTCTACCATATGCCCCGTAAGATATATCCCGTTTGCGGCGCAGCAATCATGATATGTTTTAAGAAAAGCATCCGTAATTCTGTCCGCAGTATGGTTATGGTAAAAGTATCTGCTTTTTGAAATTCTGCCGTCCGACAAATCCCAAAATATTTCCGGCAGACTGTTTGTTATATCCTCCCGATATTTTCCAAAATATGTTTTTTCAAAATCTCCGCTCCACGGCATCTGATTTTCAAATTTGCCGTCTATCGTATGTTTTCTCGCAAACTGCGGTTCGTCTGTGAACACAGCTTTTATACTTTTTCCGAATTCGTTACCGATTTCGGAAAAATATTTTTTGTAGGTCTGTTCGATAAAGTATTCCACCGCTTCTTTGTTTAATGTATCAATATAGCTTTCTCCGTTGAATCTGTCCGATTTCGGCGTCGCAAATGAATATGCATACCATCTTTCATTTGCGGCAGCCTCGCCCTCATTGATTTTTTTATACTTCACAATTTCGTGTTTATCGTTAAATTTTATATCATAGCAAGCGACAAAATATGTGCCGCCGTTTTTCAGCGCTGCTTCTTTGTCCTCACACTCAGTTTTTTGCTGCGTCATTTTTAAAGCACGCTGTCTGTAACATTCTTTTTTACTTGCCATACCTCCGGCAAATCCGGACGGCCATCTGTCCTCGTCGTATATTATTGTAAACATATTCTTTTCTTTTAACTTTTTTACACATATTCCGACATATTCCATAAATTCATCACTTAAATATTTCGTTTCAAGACCGGCTCTCGGATGTATCGTCACACCGCCGAATCCCATTTTTTCAAACACGTCTATCTGATATTCCGTTTCTTCCCGATTCAGTTTAAATCCCCATGCCCAAAAAGGCATTGCCTTATATTCCGCCGACGGATTTTTAAAAAAATCTTTTGTCAGCTTTCGGTTTGTATTATTATAAAACATTTTTATCCCTCCGCAGATTTATTCTATCATAAAATAAGCGCAAGGTAAATACACTAATTAATCTTTTTAAACATTTCAAACATTTGTATTGCATTTTTCGTCCGAATATGGTATACTGTAACGGGACGGTGAATGTGAATGAACAAAATATCTCTCTTTACAAATCAAAACATTAATATCGAAAAAATAATTTGCGTTATAGAAAATAAAACCAAACGTGAATTTATACCGTTTAAGCCGCACGGGCGCTGCAACAACGGTCTGATATACATTACAGAGGGAAGTACGTTATACAATTTCGGAAACCGAAGCTTTACGGTGCAAAAAGGCGATATACTTTTTCTGCCTATGGGAAGCACATATTCCATGGATATTCTGACGCCGGACTACAACTACATATTTGTCGATTTCTCATTTTTCGAAATAAGCACCGACTATGCGGAATATTTTCGTGTGCCGGAAAGCTTCCGCTGCGAGCATGATTTCCGAGCAATGCTTATTTCATGGAATCATAATGAATTGTGCTACAAAACAAAAGGGAAAATGTACTTATATAAAATCATATCAAATATTCAGAAATTTATAAATTTCGAGTATTATCCCGAACATAAAAAATCACTCCTCGAACCTGCCGTTGAATATATACTTAAAAATTATACACAAAATATAACCGTAGCCGAGCTGGCGAAAATCTCCGGAATATCCGAGGGGCATTTCAGACGTATATTCTTATCCGCATATAAAACTTCGCCGCAAAAATTCATTATATCAAAACGTCTGCAAAAGGCTTCGGAACTGCTGAAATTCAGCAACCGCAATATCACCGATATATCGACTCTTTCCGGCTTTTCAAGTATATATTATTTTTCAAGACTTTTTAAGCAGGAAACAGGTATGACGCCGGCACAATACAGGAAATACATGCAGGCCGAAAAATAGCTTTTATTTTGCCGAATTGCATCAAATTCCCATAAAGTGTAAATATGGCGGTCGGCTAAAATACCTTTTTTTAAATCGTATATCAGAGTTTATAGTTCTAAGCTTTCCCAAGCTCATGTTCTAACTGTCGGTTATTTATACAAAAAGGTACGGGCAAATTCGTTTTCACGAAATTATCCGTACCTTTTTCAAATTATTTTTCGTTTTTCCTGCACTTAATTGTACTTTGCAGATGATTTAATGCTCCGCCGAAGCTACCGGTTCAAATAAATGGGTCTAATTTCAGTTATTAAGCGGAATTTCAGGCTTACAACAAACTTAAAATTTCCCTTTATTCCGGTTTTGCTCATAGCAGCATTGTCATGTAAAGAGGCAGAAAAACTATACCGTTTTCTTCCTTATAATCTCCGCTGTGCAGAACATACGGAATATGTGTTTGCTCGGCATATTTCGCTTTGAATTTGCACAAAGATTTTGTCGTATAGTTTTTACCGGATTTAACGTCTATCGGCGAAATATTGTGCCTGTTGCTTATGTTGCTCTTGGAAATCAGAAAATCTATTTCCATTCGTGATGAAACGTCTGTCCTTGACGAGTTCGCATACAATCATATATTGTCTGAAATAGTCCATAGCCTTGCGATGAAGCGCCTGTCCCATCGGTTTCTTCCCGTTATAGCAATCTTTTATCAAATCTATCATTGTATCGTTTCCGACAGCCCACATAAACTCTTCGAAGTCAAGCGGATACATATTTATTGAATCTTCTTCCGACGGAATCAGAATATCTTTGACATTTTCTCTTATTGAAATGAGTGAACCTGTTTCAATATAATCATATTTTCATCGGCAACAAGATACTTTATATAGATGATTATAATGACGCTTCCCACTACATTCGGAAATCAAAAAGCAAAGAATTTAAATTGGCAGACATATATCTTTGCTATAGGCAAATTAACTCCGAAACTTCGAGTGAGTGCCGGAAAGCATGAAAAACAGCGGTTTTTCAGCCTCGAAGTTTTGCGCAGACAAAATTAGAAACATCGAAATTTTCGAAAGAAAAGATATAACGGTTATCAAAATCTTTACCGGAGCGGCAGCGGATATTGACAACTCTCTGCCGCAATGAATGTTTTAGTATTCATAAATTGTAATGTATTTTCATACTTATATACAAATATAACTTATCGAAAGGTGGAATCTTGTATGACAAAAAAAGTACAAGCAAACAAAGGTACATACAGAGAACAAGCAAACTTTGAGCATGAACTCAAAATGTTCATTAATCAGAAATTATTTGACAAGCATATAATTTCCGAAGATATGTATTGGACGGCGAAAGAACTTTTATTGAAACAAATCTGACCAAACGGGGGCATCTCATGGACATATACACTATCAGAGAAAAAATGATAAGACATAACAAGCGCTTAACGGACCTTAATTTAAGAGTTGTATATTATGCAAGAGTATCGACAGAGAAGGATGCACAGCTTCATTCTCTGTCTGCCCAAAAAGACCATTTTGAACAGAAAATTGCCGCAAATCCCAATTGGACATTTATCCGCGGATATGTGGACGAGGGGATCTCCGCAACCAGCGTTAAAAACCGTGAAAATTTTCTGCAAATGATTAATGATGCGAAACTGCATAAATTTGACTTGATCCTTACTAAGGAAATTACCCGTTTTGCGAGGAACACTCTCGACAGTCTTTCATACACGCAAAACCTGTTGCGTCACGGTGTGGGTGTATATTTTGAAAATGACAACCTCAATACCTTAGAACCGGACAGCGAACTTCGGCTTACGATAATGTCCGGTATAGCACAGGACGAATCGAGAAAGATTTCCGAACGTGTATCATTCGGCTTTAAATCCTCTGTCGAAAAAGGTATCGTACTCGGCAACGACTGCATTTGGGGATATAGAAAGGACAAAGGAAAGCTCGTTATAGTGCCGCAGGAAGCCGAAATGGTTTATAAAATATTTGATATGTACGCAAACGGCGATATGGGCATAAGAGCAATTGCCAGAGCATTGTCCGAATCCGGGTATAGGAACAGCAACGGAAATCCGCTTTCCTTTTCTTCCGTAAAGGGCATTTTGGTAAATCCTAAATATAAAGGTTATTACTGCGGACACAAAACGCGCAAAATGGATTTCAGGCACGATGATATTAAATATCTTCCAAAGGAAGAGTGGATAATCTACGAAGATAATGACGCCGTTCCGCCGATTGTATCTCCCGAGCTTTGGGAAAAGGCAAACCGCAAGCTCCGAGAACGCAGCGAAAAAATGACAAGCAGTGACAAGACAAGCTATCAGAACAAATATCCGTATTCGGGAAAAATCATATGCGGCGAACACGGCACATGCTATCACCACACCGTTTACCGATATAAATCGGGTAATAAAGAATTATGGGTCTGCAAGGAATACGGCAACGGTAATAAATGCCGAAATCCGCTTGTTTATACGAGCGAAATCGACGCTGTAATGCGAGAGGTATACACTCGAATAATCTGCGAGAAAACCTCTATCATAAACGACCTTATAGAACTTTACAAGGAAAGCGGCAGCACCAAAGCTATTGTGAAGCAAAAGAAAAAAACAGAATCCGACATAAACCTTATTCTTGCAAAAAAAGACAAGCTGCTTGATCTGGTCATGGACGACAGAATCTCAAACGAAGAATTTGAGCAGCGAAATGATTCGTTTAACACAAAAATCGAAGAATTGAAAACAAAGCTTAAAGAGCTTGATGAAGATGAACAAAAAAGCCTGGATTTAAAAGAAAGCATCGAAAGCCTGCGCAGCGCTATCAGCAACGAGCTTGATTTTTCCGATAATATCAGCAAGAACGTTGTTGACAGTTTCGTTGATAAAATTGTCGTTTACAAGGGTGATGCCGAGAATGAAATTAATCTGAAAATTTTTCTGAAGCTGCTGCCGGGTAATATACAAAATTTTGCGGAAAATTCTCATATACTTACTTTTGCCTGCGGTCGGGTTATTCAGACCAGAGGCGGCAACTCCCGCTCTCTTAAAGCATATGATTTGACATTTAATTATGACTTGTGCTATTACCTTGAATAAACAATTTCAGCCGCCGGCGGATAAGCATCGGCGGCTTTACTCATTGGCAAAATACTCCTTTAGTTTAAATACCTCAGCATTTCAAACTGTTGTTTCAGCCCAAATCTTCCGTTTTAAAGGTCGTATACCCCTCATAATAATAACTCGTATCAATGCCTTTCATATACACTTTGCGGTCGTTTATTTTTTCTGTGAGGGCATTTTTGAGAATGTGTTTAATTTCAATATCCCGAATCGGACTGCGTTCCATAGCAAGGAGATAATCTTCTTTATCGACCTTGCTCCAATCCACAACCTTGCCGAGTTCTCTTTTTAATATCAAATCCAGCCAGATGCGTGTTGCTCTGCCGTTGCCTTCACGGAACGGGTGAGCGATATTCATTTCAACATATTTTTCAATAATTGTATCAAAATCACTTTGCGGCATTTTATCAACATTATCGAGTGCCGCCTGTAAATACATAAGCGGAGCAAAGCGGAAATTACCCTTTGCGATATTTACTTCTCTTAATTTCCCGGCAAATTCATAAATATCCTCAAACAAATACTTATGAATGGTGCAAAGCGTTTTGAATGTGCCGGGTGTCAAGGTATCGAGAATACCTGTATCGTATAATTTAAGCGCCTTTTGCTTGCTTATTTTTTCTTCCGCATGGGCAAGCTCGGCAGAATCGGTTATATTTAATTTATTTTCAAGTGCCATAAAACAGCCTCCCTCTGATTATCACTTTTCTATGAGGTTATATCCATTCATAATAAACTCTGTTATTTCTTTTGATTTTACCCGCATTCCGACAGACTTAATTACACGCTTAATTAAATCTTCCGAAAGATCGGGAATGTATTTTTTCAGATTTTCATCATACTCAATCAGTTCATTAAAGAGCTTTATAAGAAGATCGTTTTTTCGTTTAATATTTTTCGGATAACCTCTTGCTATCAGCGCCATATTGTTATCAAAATTCGGGGCTAGACCCAAAACTTCACCGGTATCCGCATCTCTTAAAATACCGAAGTTAAAAGTGTGTCTGTCGGGGTTTGCGCAAACTGTATCCAAGAATATCATTTTGACATAATCACCCACTGCCGACGGACAAATCATTTTAAGCATTTCGACAGATTTGATGTAATCTTCATCATCGCCTAAAATGTTAAATGCGGGTTCAAAATTCACAAGGGCATTATCCGTGAAATCTTTTGTTTTGATAACACCGTTTCCGCACTCATATTCCGCCATTCTGAAACCAAGTTCGCACCCCAACCGGTATACAAACTGTTCAGAAAACATTTCATTATGATTTGCTTTTTTGTACATCCACCAAACGCCGTTTCGGAGCTTCCAACACTTTTCAAAACTTCCGATATTGGTAAGTTCGGGGGTTTTTGTAGTCTTGCTGTTGGCAGCCTTGTTAAAGCTGTCATAATTTCCTGTCAGTGCAAGATTCGCAAAATAGTCATTATCAAATCTGACATCTGCATAAACCAAATCGGAACCGATTGGTTTTATCCAATAATTATCGGTAATTGTGGCGGCATTAACTGATAAAACGGTTGACTCATCATCTTTTTCAGACAAGCGGAGCGCCTTTTTTAACAGTCTTGAATTTGCCCTATGGCAATCGATTGCCCTCGTTTCAAGCCATTTTGGGACATTGCCGGTATTCTTCAAGTACAAAGGTATTAAATTTTCGTTTATAACTTCAAGAT
>CAKVOK010000041.1 GCA_934792465.1 uncultured Clostridia bacterium
ATGAAACAAAGAGATTTGGTGAATAAACTTATATCCGCCGGGTTTTCCTTTGAGCGGCACGGAGGAAATCATGACATATATAGAAGAGGATTAGAAATTGAAAAAGTACCTCGACACAAAGAAATAAATGAAAAACTTGCAAAAGCTATTTTGAAAAAATGGAGGATTGATTTATGAAAACTGTTTATCCGACTATTTTTACTAAAACGAAAGAAGGGTATTTAATCGAAGTTCCCGATTTGGAAATATTAACACAAGGAACAGATATGGAAAATGCTATCACTATGGCAAGAGATGCTATTTCGATTACGATAGTGTCATTGGAGGATAATCGGCAGAATATTCCTGCTCCGACGGCAATAGAAAATGTTGATGTGGCAAATGGAACTTTTGCAGATGAAGGTAAGGGATTTGTGTCTATGGTTGATGTAGATACGAACGAATATAGGCGTAAAATAGATACCAAACCTGTAAGAAGAAATGTATCACTGCCGGGTTGGCTGAATTACAAAGTGAATGAATCCGGTATCAATGTATCACGCTTTCTGCAGGATGCATTGATTGAAAAGTTAAATATTGAGCGTAGATAATCTCAACTATATGCAAAATCAAATACATATTTAGGGAATGCTTACAATAAAAGCTATTTGAGGCTAGTTTAAACAATATTTCAAATGGCTTTTATTGAAGTTGTACGGCATAAATGTAAGTTATGTAAACTAAATGTTTTTTGACAATTTGATGTATTAGAGGTAAATATAATCCGATATCATTACTTCTTCATATGTTGCAGGAGTCCCAAAGTTTACTCGATTATAATATTTACACAGTTCAACCATTTTAGGCATTTGTGAATATTCAACTATATCAAGTCTACCTTCAGTAAGCATTGTCAATAATGCAGAAAGGTTATCAGCATTCTGTATTAATTTACTTGATGTAAACAATACTGCATTGTTGTAATATGTTAATATTGTATATTTGTCTTCTCCTTGTCCTATATCTATCTTTTCTTGATGTACTTCATCAGGCTCTGTATAGAATTTCAACGGATAGCATAATGTAGCTTTAATAGCTTTATTTCTGTCATCATCTTTATTAACGTAATGATATGCTTTAAGATAACCAAATAAATAAAATGATTGCCCTACTTCTTCAGCAAGACCTTTTTTAAAAAATTCACTTGGAACAAACAGTTCCATCTTTATACCGTCATATAGTATTTGCTCATTTACTTCTTTAGTAAATTTCTTCATAGCTATTTACCTCCCTTATTTATTAATAGATTGTCAAAATATTATTAAGTTAAAAAATCAGACAAAAAAATAAAAGATATGTATAAGAGATTAGAAGCAAACTTCTAATCTCTCATTAAATTATCTTATTTAACATAATCGAAACAATAGGCTTTAGCTCATACGAAAACAAGCTTACCGCTTAAAACGGTATCAAAGGAAAACACTGGGATTTCAACGACAAAAAGCAAATCGTTTATCTTGATGAAAAATATCAGAAATATACGGAAAGAGCGAAAATCGGTGCGCATACGGTTATGACGACGCTCAGCTCGCAGAAATGGAACGATATAGGCAACGAAGCAATGGCAGAATGGAACGAAAAAAATCATGCGTTTGAGGGAAGCATAGAAAATAAACTGAAAACGGTACTCGAATCGGAAACGCTTTATTCGGTAGAGCTTGATAAGCTGCGTTCGGAAGCGTATATCGCAATTGTTACCGGCGAAAAAGACCTCGACTATTTCGATAAATTTGTTTCGGAATGGAAGAAAGGCGACTTGGTTTCCGATTTGGTGGCTGACGGCTATGCATTGCAAAGCACTGACGGCAAGCTTGTAAATATATGCATAAACAAACTCAAAACGACAGTCAGCGTTGTTCCGCATACGCATGATTTGGGTGATACCGGCACTTGTGCCTGCGGATATGAACCAAAGGCGGTCGATTCGGATAACGACGGATTTGTTGAGATAGCAACAGCCGATCAGCTGCAATGGTTTGCAGGTCAGATAAATTCCGGAAAAACACTCAATGCAGTTTTGACAAACGATATCGATTTAAACGGTAAAAAAGTTATAATCGGTACTGCAACAAATCCGTTTAAAGGTGTGTTTGACGGAAAAGGAAAAAAATCAACAATTATACATTAACCGTTTCGGGTAACGAACAGGGACTTTTCGGTGTGGTAAACGGCGGAACGGTTAAAAATTTCTACATTTCGGGTACGATTACCATAGACGGCAAATATTCGCACATAGGAGGTGCGGTCGGAAATGCAAAGGGCGATGATGTCGGAAATGTAAAGAGCAGCGCGGTAATATCGGGCATTGTGTCTGATGTGAACATTTCGGGAGTCGGTGCGGCAAAGCATAAGGCAACGCCTGTGAAAGAATGGAATACCGGAAGCGTGGCATATATTTTGAACGGCGGACTTTATAATAACACATATACATGGCGGCAGACGATAGGCAAAGACACTTTTCCGAACTTCACAGGCGATATGGTCTACAGAAACGGAAAAAACAGCTTCACATCCGAAAAACCGTCAACGTTTATATTTTTTGACGGTGATACTATCACGGCGGAACAAGTCGAAAGCCCTTGTGTTTTAATTGCAGCAAGCTATAACAGCGGCGGCAAACTTATTGATGTGAAGATGAAAAGTATTTCCGGAAACAGAGCGGTAACGCGTGACGAAATGAAATTAGATCGACAAGATGCGAATCGCGTTTGTGCCATGCTATGGTCAAACCGTGAAACTATGATTCCTATTTGTAATGCAGCAGAACAAGAACCGGCACAGAGGCAAGAATAAAAAAAGACAAATAAGGAGCCGAACGCAAAATACACAGCAAAAAAAGATAAAAAATAAAGATAAAAAAATGAGGACAATTGCAGATTGCAAAAGTCCTCATTTTTTGGTATAATTAAATTGAAAAGAAAATTAAACCTAAGGAGATTATACCACAATGAGAGGAAATTTGCAACTATTAATTTCAGAAGAATTTGCAGAAAAGACAATTCCGGAAAATGACAGTGTAAGACTTGCGGACGATATTATAGACAAATTAGACTTAAAATGTCTTTTTCGCACATATTCGAGTAATGGAGGAAAATATGCAACAAATTCAAGAGCTTTACTTAAAATCCTTGTTTATCAAAGAAATTCACCCGGCAAAGAAAAAAATCTTTGGAAAACATAAAATCACCCATTTAGAGAGAGCAAGAAAGTATCGGCGAAAATCACCCTGCTTGCAATTGAGTACAATATCAATAAGTATTACCATAAAATACAAGATAATTGAACATGTACACAACTTCACGGTAAACTTTCGGCTTAAATCAGTAAAAATTTAACAGTTATCCACACAAGGGGCATGACTTCTTGTACTCATTTTTAAGAAAAAAGTGGCTAAAATTTGAATAATACTGCAAAAAAACTGGCTGTAGTCAATCCGATTAGGTCGGAGGGAGGACATATTCTTGGACTGTTTTATACTGCTAATCCAAGACTATGTACGCACCCCCCTTTGTTTCATTATTGTTTGTAAAACGCACAATACTTTTACCGAAAATAGCTGTCTTTAAAGTATATGTGCTTTTTTTAAATCAAATATCACTTTTTTATTACTTTACAAAAGCTGCTACATTCATTATAATATTATTATGAACTTATGCTTGAAAGGGATGAAAATTTTGGAAACTGTAAATGTAGGAAACAAACGTATTCTTTTTTGGGATGATTTTTTTATTGATGACGATAAGACAAGTGCAAAGCTTGTGCTAGAGCATCCTGTAAAGAAAGAATTGGCAATTGATTTGAATAAAGAATGGGAAGGCGATGGTTGTGCATATTTTCACACGGTGAAATTTGGAGATATGTACAGAATGTACTATGTTGCCGGAATGATAGAGAAAGATGGTGAGTCACTTAAACGCTCGGTATGTTTTATAGAAAGTCGTGACGGAATACATTGGAGCAGACCATCGCTTAAGATTCATGAATTTAATGGATCTTATGACAATAATATAATTTTGCGCCAAAGTGATGAGGATGCATTTGACAATCTGTTTATATTTATAGATACAAATCCGGAGTGCCCTGAGGATGAAAAAGTCAAGGGAGTTGGTATGCGATATGACAAAACCAAGCCATTTCCGGCAGAAAGACAACTGTGGTGCTATACGAGCAGTGATGGCATACACTTTAGGCGAGCATGGATGATGACTGATGGAAGTGTGAAAAACGGAGGAATTTTTGATAGCCTGAATACAGTCTATTGGGATGATGAAGTGAAAAAATATAAAGGATATATAAGAGGAATACATGATGCTGATGAAAAACGTGATATAAGATATATTGAATCAACGGATTTCAAAAATTGGAGTGAACCGGTTTTGCTTAACTTCGGTGACAGTGATGATTATCCGTTGTATACTAATGTGGTATCACAGTATTACCGCGAAAAAAGTATGCTTGTCGGGTTTCCTACACGTTATATAGATCGCGGAAGGTGGGTAAAAAATTATGATCTTATGGGAACACCGAAAGCAGTTGAATGCCGAAAGGAAAGAATGAAAAACAATCCAAGATACGGACTTGTTCTTACGGACGGGATTTTTATGACGTCGCGGGATGGTGTAAACTGGCATAAATTTGATGAAGCCTTTGTAATACCAGAAATAGAGCATGACAGAAATTGGGTATACGGAGATTGTTATATAGCAAAAGCAATGATCGAAACACCGTGTGAGTCACCGGCGATAAATAGTGAAATTTCGCTGTATATGTATGAGGGACATTGGTCGAAATATAATTCTCCGCTTTATCGATATACTATACGAATAGACGGTTTTGCGTCATATACTTCCGGGTATGAGCCGAGTGACATTTATACCGTGCCATTTACGTTTGACGGGGACGGACTTGAAATAAACTTTAAGACATCGGCAAGAGGATATATATTTGTGGATTTTCTTGATGAATATGGCAGACTGTATGAAGAATTTAAAAGTATGGAGATATT
The DNA here is from genome assembly GCA_934792465.1 of uncultured Clostridia bacterium. GTDB lineage: Bacteria > Bacillota > Clostridia > RUG12999 > RUG12999 > CAKVOK01. Next base: position 5,045 of record CAKVOK010000041.1, read on the forward strand.
TGGAAACAGTCTTCAAAGAAGGGTATTTTTTGGAGAAACTGACGATATTTCGGCACTTGCCGGAAAACCTGTGAGAATGCATATACGTATGAGTGATGCAAGTATATATTCTATGAGGTTTATAAAAAAATAATTCAGGGGGAGTAAACATTGAAAACAAAATCTCTTAGTCACAGAAAAAGTTTACAGCTTTCATTGCTTGAGCTGCCGGGCTTGCTATGGTTTTTTATATTTTGTTATGTACCTATGGCAGGTATAGTTGTTGCGTTCAAATCGTATAAACCCAAAATAGGTATTTTGAAAAGTTCATGGGTTGGATTGGAAAATTTCAAGTTTTTGTTTGCTTCCAATGATGCGATGAAAATAGTTTGGAACACGGTTTTTTACAATTTTTTATCTATATTTATAGTGACTCTGGTATCGGTTGTAATAGCACTTATTATGGATGCTGTGGCAAGCAGAAAATATATTAAGGTATATCAAACAATGCTTTTTTTGCCTCGGTTTATTTCATGGGTTGTTGTAGGATATATGGCAATAGCACTATTTCATTACGAAAACGGGCTCTTCAACCATATTTTGGAGGCTATGAAAAAGGAAAAGATATCTTGGTATCTGAAACCGCAGTATTGGCGCACAATTCTTGTGACCGCAAACGTATGGAAACAAATGGGATATACGTGTCTTATTTATTACGGTACTATAATTGGAATAGACACATCTATTTATGAATCGGCAGAGATAGATGGAGCAACGAGTATGAAAAAAGTTATATACATAACGGTGCCGCTTCTAAAGCCCACTATTATTGTTATGATTCTTATGTCAATAGGAAGCATAATGAGAAGTGATTTCGGACTGTTTTATTATGTACCGAACAATAGCGGAGCTCTTTACGGGGTTACCGATGTGCTCGATACATATATTTACAGAGCATTGCGTGTAACAGGGGATTTTTCAAGTTCAGCTGCCGCAAGCTTATTCCAGTCTGTGGTAGGATTTGTAATGATACTTTTGAGCAACGCTGCCGTTAAAAAATTTGACAGTGAAAGCTCGCTGTTCTGAGGAGGAATAAAGGTGAAAAGCAACAGTTATTTTTCAAGAGTTTTTATACATCTTATTATGATTTTGCTTTCGGCGGTATGCTTAATTCCGTTTATACTTATAATATCGGCGTCATTCACGGGAGAAGCGTCACTTAAGGTGAACGGATACGGGCTTATTCCGTCAGAATTTAGTCTTGAAGCATATAAATACATATTTGCGTCACCGCATGATATTATAAATGCATACGGAGTTACGATATTTATAACGGTGTTCGGCACAATAACGGGTACGCTGTTTATGACTATGCTGGCATATCCACTGTCGAGAGATGACTATAAGTATAAAAATTTATTTTCATTTTACATTTATTTTACAATGCTGTTTTCGGGAGGACTTGTACCTACATATCTTCTTGTAGCAAAATATCTAAAACTTAAGGATACGGTGTGGGCACTTATTATGCCGATACTTATGAGCGGTTGGAATGTATTTTTGCTGAGAATGTTTTTGAAGAGCATACCAATGTCTCTTATTGAAGCCGCAAATCTTGAAGGGGCAAGTGAATTTAAAATTTTCTTTAAAATAATTATACCGCTCGGCAAGGTGGGAATAGTTACGATATCGTTGTTTACAGCCTTAAACTACTGGAACGATTGGTACCAAAGCATGTTGTATATAGATAACGGCAATATAACAAGCTTGCAATATCTGCTATATCGCGTTATGAATAAGGTCAATTTGGCAAAGGAATATGCCGGCTCATCGGCAAATCTGGAAAAGCTTCCGGATGAAAACTTAAGAATGGCTCTTTGCGTAATTGCGGCAGGTCCTATGCTCGTTGTATTTCCGTTTTTTCAGAAATACTTCAGTAAAGGTATTATTGTGGGTTCGGTTAAGGGCTAATAAATATTTTTAAATAGGGAGGAAAACAATATGTTAAAAAAAGGCTTGATATTTATTCTTTGTGCGTCAATGGTGGCGACATTTCTCTGTGGATGCGGAAAAAACGGCGGAAACGAACAAAACGGCAAAACTCTTAAATGGTATGCACGTATAAACAAGCAAAGCACAAATGATGCGGTTTTTAAAAAGGCTTCGGAGTTGACTCAAGAAAAACTTGGAGTAAAGCTTAATATAATTCCGCTAGAGGATTATAACACAAAAATTTCTGTTATAAATGCAAGCGGAGAAAGCTATGATATTGCATACAGTTCAAGCACGGTAAATAATTATTATCAGAATATAGCAAACGGTAATTTTCTTGAACTTGATGAGCTGCTGCCGAAATACGCACCGAAACTTTATAAATCTATGGATAGTGAAATGTGGGACGGTATACGTGTAAACGGCAAAATATACGGTGTAATGAATCAGCAGATTTTTGCACGCGGACCGGCAATGTTTATACCGGCTTCAAATATCGCAAAGCTTGGTATTAATACAGAAGAATACGCTGATTATTCATTGGAAGATTATGAGAAGTATTTAAGACTTATAAAGGAAAAAACCGGGGGATATACGTATTTGCCGCACGTTTGGACCGGTGGAGGATATCAGATGTTTGGTCTTGAACTCGTTTTGGGAAGCAATCTGCCGGGTGCGATTTACTATAATGAGAAAAAACCGACTATAATTAATCAATATGAAACAAAAGAATACAAAGAATATATAAAACTCCGTGAAAAATGGGTGAAGGAAGGACTTACGGCGCCTATGGAAACGAGTGAAAACGATATAAATCAGTTTGCAGGAAAAGCAGATGAAATTATACCTTGGCTCGGATTTATGCCAACGTATAAACCGGGTGTTGAACAGGAGCAGAAGCAAGTATATAATGTTGATATATCGGTAACTACAAAGACTCAGCCTTTACTTACAAGCTATGGACTTGTGGCAACAATGGCAGTGGTAAATTCCGAAACAAAAAATCCTGAAAAATCAGTAGAATTTCTTGAATATCTGAACACCGATAAAGAATTTTACAATTTGCTTGTTTACGGTATAGAGGGTGTAAACTATGAAAAGACAGGAGAGGATAGAATAAAGCTGCTTGATAAGGTACGATATTCTCAGCCGTCATGGGCAATAGGAAACGTGTTTAATTCATATTTTGTTGGTGATCAGCAGAATGATATATGGGAAAAAACACGTGAAATCAATAAGAATGCACAAAAGAGTCCTATTTTGGGATTTGCCGCAGATGTTGAAGATATTAAGCTGGAGCTTACAAATTGCAGTGCTGTACAGGATGAATATCTCAATATGCTTGATGAAGGACTTGCAGATGTTGATACTACGTATAAAGCATTTATAACAAAGCTTAAAGCGGCAGGTGTAGATAAGCTGATAGAGAAGCTTAATGTACAGTTGGAACACTGGTATAAAAACAGATGATCAAGGTTAGAAGAATAGGCTTGTTCGTTTTAATGGCAATTGTAATAGGAATTATGCCGTACGAATGTAGAGCTGATGCCATGCGTATGTTTTACGTAAGCACATCCGGAAATGATGATGGAGACGGAAGCAAAACCGAACCGTTTAGAACTGTGGAGCGTGCAAGAGATGAGGCACGGAAAATAAATGCCAATATGACCGGAGATATTATTATTAATATTTTGAGCGGAAGATATGAATTGGAAAAGGAAATTAGACTGCGCTGCGAGGATTCCGGTACAAATGGATATAATGTTATTTACCGTGGTATCGGCATGCCGGAAGTTTCCGGTGCAAGAAAAATAGACGGATGGACAAAATGCGGCAACGGAGTGTGGCATGCAAAGGTGGAACTCGAATTTGCACGTGCACTTTATGTAAACGGAAAGCCGGCAGTGACAGCAAGAAGTTCAAAAAAGATTGTGGGAAACGAAAATTATTTGACGGAGAATGCGTATTTTAAAAATTCAGAAGGCTTTTATGTAGATGCGGCGAAAATGCAGGCATTTGATAATCCTGAAGATGTAAGGCTTCATTATACCATTGAATGGAAGGACTATTCCGTTAAGGTTGAGAATATTGTGCCGTGTGGCGAAAAGGTTATAGTAATGCCGGAAAATCCGTTGTGGGATAATTATGCCGAGCTTGCAAAAAATACGGCAAGGTTGTTTCCTACTTACAATAAAGGATTTATTGCAGAAAATGCATACGAGCTATTGGATGAACCGGGAGAGTTTTATTATAATAAAAAGACAAAAATAATGTATTATATGCCGAGAGAAAATGAGAATATGAATACGGCGGAAATACTTTGCCCGGCAATAGACAATCTGCTTGTGGTAAGCGGCAGGGATTATGAAAACAAGATACATAATATAAAATTTGAGGGGATAAGGTTTGCACATACGTCAAACAGTGTCGCGGAAAATTCAAGCTACTGTACGCAGCAGGGAGAATGCACCACTGTTCCGGCAACGCAGGACAGGGCAACGGGTGCGTGCGTTGAACTTAATTGGGCTGAGAACATGGCGGTTACAGGGTGTGAATTTTTCGGTACAGACCTTATAGGGCTTTCGTTTGCAGAGGGAGTTCTGAACAGCAGTGCAGAGAGCAATGTTTTTACCGATATGGGTTCTGCCGCATTTGTACTTGGCAGACAGACACACAGTAATTTCATAAATCCTACAGAAAAGTATTATGCCTCAAATATGAACGGTTCGGCAAATATAATGTTTCGTGCAGCATGGACGGCATCATACAATTGTATAAAAAACGGAGCAAGCTTTTATTATCTGAATTTTGATTCCGGAAAAGAATTTAACGATACTCCGGGTTGGCTGTGGAAAAACGAGCCATGGGCAGAGGAAAAAGGAATAAAATCATGGATAAAAGTTGATTTGGGTGATGAATACGATATAAGTAGTATAAAGCTTTCGTTTCAGGCAGACCGTGACGGAATTGCCGCGGATAAAATACAGCGCCGAAATTTTGAGGTATTGCTGTCGAATGACAATAGCTTTGGTACATACAAGACGCTAAAGCAATATGATGCCAATACGGCGACTATGTTAAGTATAAGCGAACCGGAACATGAAAAATACCGTTATGTAATGCTTAGAAAAACCGTTCCGGAGGCATTTGCACTGTCGGGAATATGGATATACAGCAATGACAGAAAACCGTTGGGCGAACGTGGAATCTGCAAAAATATTGCATTTAAAAATAACTACATCGCAAGAACCGGAACTGTTCATTGTCAATCGCCGGCAGTGCTGGTATATTACAGTGAAGCGGCAGAGATAGAGCATAATGAAATATACGATGCGTCATATACCGGAATATCACTTGGCTGGGGTTGGCTTGCAACAATAAACACTACAGCAAAAAATAATAAAATACGGTATAATAAAATAGATACATTTACACAGCAGGCAAGCGACGGCGGCGGAATCTATCTGCTTGGAAATCAGAGCAATACAGTGGTATATGGAAACTATATCAAAAATCAGGGGAATTGGGTTGCGGGACTTTATTTTGATGAAGGTTCCGTAGGCATTACGGCAGAAAAGAATGTAATACAAAATTGTGCAAATACGCTTCATTTCTGGAACGGCAAAGAGTATAAAGGCAGTGGAAGGGTAAATGTAACAGACACATATGCCGATTCGGACGCAGTATCAAGTACAGACGGCAGTAAGTATTTTACATATGATGAAATAAAATTATTTACCCCGGATAAACCCGGTGCAGATGTGCTTAATATCATTGAAAATGCGGGCATGGAGCCTCAGTATGCTCATCTTGCGGATAAAGCGCCTTGCAATACATCTCCGTTTATTAAAGGACCGGATTTGTATGAGAGCGGAGTGAGGGTGCAAAACGCAAAGAAATCCGAACGCGCAAGGTATTATGTGCTAACAGCGGAATATCTGCTGAACAATGCAGAATTTGGTAGTTTGCCGTGGCAAATAGACCCGAAAATGTATTTTGAACTTAAAGAAAAAGCAAGTGCGGTAAAAAACGGAGAAATACGACCGGGTTATATTGAGGTATCCGGAGAATACGAATTGAAAAAAGCATTGGATGAGGCTTATTCTTCGGTACATCATATGAGCCTTGAGGATACAATAAAATATTGCAAAAAAATGAACATAGATACAACGGAAGCAGAAACGGCACTGAACGGCAATGCATATGAAAAAGTGCTTGCGGCGAACAACCTTGAAAGCATGGCACAAAATTTGGGCGAAGTGCAGTACATATATGCTGAAAAAGGCAAAACATCAATGGATTACAAAAATAAAACGGCTGTAATTAAATTTCCTCCGAAAACAGATTTGTCACAGTGTGAAATTCATATTTTAAAGCAAGGTTTACCCGTATATGCAGTAAAGCTGGATTTGCGTACGGAAAAGGTAATTGAAAACAGATGGAAAATAACAGCGGAATGTGAAATGCCGGCAGAAGGTTTACGCATGAATAAGGAGGAATGGGAGAATACAAATCCAAATTCTCCGCCTGTGTTTAAGAATGAAAGCGTTTGTTTTCAGCCGTGGTATTATCCGTATATGTACAAAAAGGCAATCGATCAATATATAAACATGGGAATAAAGATAAACAACTCGGATCGTACAGACGGCGTAAGCTTAATTTTTGGTAATGGTTTTAGAATGGCAATTAAGGGGAATGACGTTGTTTTGTATAAAGATGAGAAGGCGGTTGCGAGGGAAGTCAATGCCGGATTCATATACGGCAGTGAAAACGAGCTTGAAATTTCGTGCAGTGACGGAAATTTTGACGTTATATTGAACAGCAAATGTATTATTAAGGTTCAATGCAGCGATATGTCGGGATATTTCGGAATATACAGTCCAAATGTAAAAGCAGAGATTTTCAATTGCGAGTCACTTGCAGAAATAGCACAAAATAAGGCAGTATTCGTAACAAGCTTTTACCCTTATCTCGGAGGCTGGGAAAATTGGAAAATAAATGACGGCGATGAAAATACGGCATGGACGGTAAGAAATTCACCATATGGATATAGAGCGATAGTAGACCTCGGAGCACAGTATCCGATTAGAAGAATAGAGTATTTGCCGAGAAAAGGACAGAACGGCATATACTGCAAGGATGCAAAGGTATATCTTTCAAATGACGGTAAGGCGGAAAATAAAACGCATGTGTACTCGTTTGGGGAAAATACGGATACAACAAAATATACAACCGTAAATATGTTGCTTAATGGTACCTATAGATACATAGTCGTTGAAAAGCCCAAGGATACCGGAGATCTTGCTATTGCAGAGCTTAAGGTATACACATACAAGAAATATACCAATACGGAATCAGACAGCGAAAAAGTTCTTTTAATAAGCAAGAATATGCCGGCAAAGGCTTCTGCAGGGAATACAAGCGGTCAAAATATAACAAGTCATTATGTTCAACAGGAATACAAACAATCGCTTTTTAATCAGGGAGAAACAAAATGCATAATAGATTTGGGTGAAGCGTATTACATGGATTATTTTGTTATATCATCCCATAATGCTTGGGAAGAGTACAGAAGAAACTTTAAGCTTGCTGTGAGCAATGATAAAAATTTTGACAGCTACGATACAGTATGCTATGAAATTGGGAAAATTGCAAATGACGGAATAAAAGTGTATGAGATGCCGGAGAAATTTAAACAAAATAAATATAGGTATGCTGCCGCAATAGGAATGCCGTGCGAGGACGGCAGTGTAAGATTGCAATTGAACCAACTGGATATATATACAAAGGAGAAGCATTTTGAACAAATCGTTCAGCCTATAAAGATTTCGCAGGAGCAAAATACAATCGGAGTGAGTTTTGATATGCTTGCTGCGTCAGCGAAACAGTATAAGCTTACATTGGCGGGCTATACAAAAGACGGAAAGCTTGCACAGGTGATTTCCAAGGATACGGGGAAAACACTTAAGGGGTCTTATACAAGTATAAACGAAACCTTTGAGGCAAATGCGGATTATTACAAAATAATGCTGTGGGATGCAGAGATAAAGCCAATTTGCGAAGCGGTGTTTTTTGAAAATATCAAGGAGGAAAAATGATGGTAAAAAAATATACGGTACTTTTGATTATCCTTTCTTTTGTACTTTGTGTAACGCCCGTATGTGCGCAAAATGTCATTATGAAGGAGTATTATGTCAGTGTAAACGGAGATGACGGCGGTGACGGCAGTCGTGAATCACCTTTTAAAACCATAGAACGTGCAAGAGATGAAGTTAGGAAAATAAACGGCAATATGACGGGTGATATTATTGTAAATATAGAATCCGGAAGATATGAAACAGACCATGAAATAAGGCTGCGCAAAGAGGATTCGGGCACAAATGGTTTCGATATAATTTATAGAGGCAATAAGGGAGATATGCCCGAAATTTCCGGAGGTATGCAAATACTCGGTTGGCAGAAAGGTGAAAACGGGTTGTGGCAGGCACCGTGTGATGCGGAGTTTGTGCGAGAACTTTATATAAACGGGAGACCCGGTGTGCGTGCGCGTAGCAGCAATATGATTGCCGGAGATGAAAACTATAAGGGTAAATATGAATATTCCGAGGGCTTTTATATTGATAAATCGAAAATGGGTCTGTATAAAAATCCACAGGATATACAGCTGCATTGGGTTGTATACTGGAAATCCAAATTTGTAAATGTGCGTGATATTATTCAGGATCCGGAAAACGAAAATCGTGTCATTGTAAAAATGGATGATGTGGTATGGAATAATATAATAAAGAATAATGCAAAGGAAGCAAGTATTTGGTATACGGTTGAATTTGCGGTTGAAAATGCATTCGAGCTTCTGGATGAGCCGGGAGAATTTTATTATGATAAACAAAAGAAAATTATTTATTATATGCCTCGGGCAGACGAAAATCCCGAAACGGCTGAAATAATAGCACCGAGAGTTGACCAAATTTTAAAGCTTTGGGGCACGGATGCTGATAATAAGCTTCAGAATGTACGTTTTGAAAATATATGCTTTGAGCACAGCTGTTATTCCATTATGGAACAAACATATGCGGGCGGACAGGGGGAGATACCTAACGTTTCGGGTGTCCCCGGACGTGCAACCCCGGGCAGTGTGGATTTGCGATGGACGAATAACGTAGATATTGAGGGATGCAAATTCTTCGGGCTTGCATCAGTGGGGCTTTCCCTTACGGACGGTGTAAAGAACAGCGAGATAAAGGGAAATGTATTCACCGATATAGGTTCAAGTGCTGTTGTTATGGGGCAGTATGAGCACTATAAATATGAAGAACCTAAGAAAAAGGACGGTCCGACAAATATCAGCTGGAAAAAGCCATGGACTGCATCTTATGTATATAGCACACGCACATACATTGCAAATGAATGTATAAACGGTAAGTATGACAGTCGTGACGAGGATGACATAAGTCCGTACAAGGTATGGTATAATGAGCCGTGGGCAAGCGAAAAGGGGATAAAAAGCTGGATAAGGCTTGACCTTGAAGATGAATATTCAATAGACAGTATACGTCTTTCATTTGAAGAGGACAGTGATAAAAACACTGTAAGTAATATTCAAAAAAGTAATATTGAGGTACTTGTTTCAAACGATAAACATTTTAGTACCTACAAAACCCTGGCTCAAATAGGCGAAAATAAGGATATGGTTACAGAGATAAAAGGCTGTGATGAAAAATACCGTTATGTTATGGTAAGAAAAACAGAAGCTGAACCGTTTGCAATATCAGGAATATGGGTATACAGCTATGATGAAAAGCCGAAAGGCTGGCGAGGAATATGCACAGATAACATAATTTCGAATAACTATATCACAAGAGCGGCAACTGAAAATATGCAGGGACTTGGCATTTTGGTATACTATACGCTTAATTCGGTTGTTGAGCATAATGAGATAAGCAATTTGCCTTACAGCGGTATTTCTATGGGCTGGGGCTGGGACAGAACCCCTACAGAGCTTTCGGGAAACAACAAAATAAATTATAACCGCATAGACAGGGTTATGCAGAATGTGAATGACGGTGCCGGTATTTATACTCTTGGAATTTTGCATAATACGGAGATAAAGGGAAATTATATTTCTAACGTAATAAATGACTGGGCAGGGATTTATCTCGATAACGGTTCAACGGGAATTACAGTTGAAAATAATATAATAACAAATGCGGGTCATTCGGTGCTTACAAATACGGGAACAAGAGGCAATACGGTAAAGGGAACGTATACCGACGGGGGCACTTATCTGAATTACAGCAGTGAAAAAAATAACGTGAGTCAGGAAAAAATTTTTTCTGTGTCGGATATGCCGTACGATGCGGCAAAAATTGCCGGAAATGCAGGTCTTGAAGAAGAATATAAGTATATCAGGGAGAGAGCGGACAGCTTTGAAAGTCCGTATTTGAAAGGACCGTATCAGACAAGCGCATATAACCGTGTATATAATCTGAAAGCAAGCGACAAAATGAGCAAACTTAAACCGGAGGCAAAAACTGTACTTAAAAACGGAAATTTCGGAATTTTGCCGTGGCAGTTTGCTCCGGAACTCAAAGATAAACTTGAATTTTATATAAACCGTGCGGATAATGCAAAAGACAGAGGCGATGAAACATCGTCCGGTCATATAGAAGAACAATTTATGATTCTTGATACCCTTGATGAGCTATATGCAAGCTGTACACATCCGGGCTGGAATAAAATGCTTGAAATGTGCGAAGAAAAAATAAATACCGCATCAACGGACAAAAAAGAGGGTGGGTATGAAAAAACGTCGCTTGCGGAGTTTAAAAAGTCGGTAACTGCAATAAAAAGCAAAAGTCCGCAAAGCAGAGAAGATAAGTTCGCAATGTCGACAGAGCTTGAAAAAGCGTATGAAAAACTTGAAGCGTCATCATATAAGGCTGATATAACAGCGGTATATATACCGGATGGTGTTACAGAGATAGACAAGGAAATGCATACTGTAAACGTTACCGTATGGGGAAACTGCGATTTAAAAAAGCTTATGCCGAAAATTTCGGTATCCGACGGAGCAAAGGTGGCTACGGATTTATCAAAAAAAGATTTAAAAAAACCGGCAGATATTCCGGTATATAATGAAAAACTCGGAAATTATGTTCATTGGACTCTCAATGTTATTCAGTCTACTGACAAAAATTGTGAGTCGGGCTGGAAAAGTGTGAATAAAAACACAATAATTCCGCAGATAGGCGGCAAGGTGACGATTCAGCCGTACTTTGAGCCGACAATGTATACAAAACCGATTGAAAAGGAAACGGAATTTGAAATTTGTGCTTATACACCCGATGTAAAAGAGGGGATAGGAATAATTTTTGCTTCGCAGTCAGATTCACCGGAATTAAATGCAAAATATGAAAAAAATACTTATTGCGAATTGAATGTTTTGGGAGAAACCATACAGCTTTGTAAGGTAATTTCGGGCGAAAAAAGCGTTTGCGCTGAGGTTAAAAATACAAGGTTTAAATATGGTGAGGCAAATAAAATTAAAATTAATGCGGAAAAGGAGGGAGAACTTTTAAGGGTAAGGATAAGTTTAAACGGAAGACATCTGTTTGATACGTTAGTATCGGGAGTCTTGAGTCAAAAAGGATTTTTTGGAATAAGAACCCAAAACGAAAAAATTATATTAGGAGGTTTTGAACAATGAAAAAATTACTGGCAATTTTATTATCATGTATCATGATGTCGGCGTTTATGCCGCTGACATGCACAGCAGAGGAGTTTGTTGATGTTGCGGCAGGCAGACCGGGTTTTGCAAGTTGGATTTACGGTAACTGCGAAGCCGATTTCGCAACAGACGGAGATACAAGTACAATGATGGCAAACAGCGGAGTCAATCCGTGGTATTATATTGATTTGGGCAAGGCATATCCGATAAATCAGATTAAAATACTTTGGGGCAATACAGGCAAGACGGAGCATCGCTCAGGCTGGGCAGTTACTCTGAGCAATACACGAATGACTGAAGAGGACGAAAACAGAGTCGAAGTATATTTCAGAAATGAAGAAGCAAGTATAAATGAATATACGGAGATTGAAGTGCCTGAGGAATATAAAACACAGGCATACAGATATGTTGCTGTAAATAAAGTTGCAACAGGCAGTGCAATAGCAATAGCCGAAATAAAGGTTTATACCGATGCACAGAATGTAAGCGATGATGATACATATCTTGTAAACATTGCAAAAAATAAGGCTGCATTTGCAAACAGCTTTATGCCGAGCTGGGAAGCTTGGAAGATGGTAGACGGCACGTATAACATAAGCGGAACGTATACAAGCCGTGGTCAGGCATATACAAGAGCGGTTATAGATCTCGGAGCAAGCTATACAATAGAAGCTTTTGAATATATGGCACGTAATGCGGTATCGGGTGCGAATGTTAATATATATGTTGCCGATAGCGTAGACGGAAGCGAAAAAACAAATGTTTATACATCAACCAAAGAAAATCCGCTGCCGTGCTACCCAGCTGCTCCGGCTTATATTGAAATTGAACCTGTTTCTGCCAGATATGTTATAATTGATAAAGGGAAAGCTGACGGAGACCTTGCAATTTCCGAAATAAAGGTGTATACTAATAGTAAGAAAATAAAAGAGAGTGCAAGCAAAAAATCAATCCTCATAAGCCGAGAACTTCCGACAATAGGCTCACACGGAAATAACAGTGACAAATATCTTAATTCACAGAAGGTAACGGAGCTGTATTCACAGAATTATAACGGTGAAATGTGGGCAATGATAGATCTCGGTAAACCTTGCTATATTGATTATGCGACGTTTACGGCGTCTAATTCATGGGAACAGTACCGCAGTAATTTCAAGATAGTGGCAACAAATGATGCTGATTTTGAAAACGGCAGTTATGATTGCCTGTATTATCAGAAAGGCGCAGCACCGAATGATGAGATGGAAGTAATACCTGTTCCGGAGGAATTTAGAAATAATAAATACAGATATGTAGGTGTACGCGGAATGCCGGGAAGTGACGGAAAAGCAAGAGTAATGCTTTCGCACCTTGATTTCTATACAAACGAGGATAGATTTACAACGGAAAGCGTTATTCCGTTTGTGATAAAAGCAAATAACGAAGAGGTAACTGAAACAACAAACAGCAAACAGTTTACGCTTGAAACAAAAATTACAATAAAAAATAATAATGGAACATATAAGGCGGCTGCGGCATCATACGATGAAAAGGGCAAGCTTATGCATTTGCTTATACAGGATATTGCGTCAGAGGCTAACGGTTCATACAACACAAGCACAAGTACGGCAGATTTTGATTTTGCATCATTTGACGATGTGAAAAATATTGAATCGGTTAAGTTTATGCTGCTCGGAGGTGTAGATTCGACACGTCCGGTAATGGCATCAAAATCAGTAAAAACAGTGTATTATAATTTAATAGAGGTCGCACATTCGGCAACAGCGGGTCAGACTTCATGCAGAAACTCAACAAATGGAATGGATAAGGCCATAGACAATGATTTGAGTACGTTGTTCTGGATTTTTAACGACAAAGGCTTGGGGTATGTTGATTTCGGCGAACCGATAACTCTTGAGCGTATAGAGCTTTTGGGATATTGCAATATAAATCCTGGACGTGCTTCAAATTACAAAGTATACCTTATGAATGTTCAGCCTACAAACGATACGCCCGAAGGAAAGGATAAAGTGCTTATCCATGAACAGAAAAAAGGCTTTTCGTCGGCTGAAGGTGCATTGGTAACGGTAGAAATCCCCGATGAATATAAAAATACACCGTTTAGGTACATATCAATAGAAAAGCTTGATTCAACGGAAGGTTTAAAGCTATATGACCTTAAGGCATATACAAAGGAATAATAGGGTTAATATTCGTACGGAGAAACTATGCTCCGTACGAATACACCGCTTTGCGAGCGTAAAAATCTGGGAAAGGAATTGGTGATAATATGAAAAAAAGTATCGGTATTACAGTCTGTATTATCATGCTTTTACAAGTGTTTAACTGCGTATTTGCTGACAGCACGGCAGAACTTGTAAATATAGCTGTTAATAAGGCGGCTTTTGCATCATCGTATACAAGCGGACATTCACCGCAGTATATGAACGATGGCAATGCAGATACTTATTTTGAAAGCGGTACATCATCTTACACAGCCGATGCCGTAATAGATTTGGGAAATGAATATGAAACGGTAAAAATTTACTTTACGGCTAAAGACGGTGATGGTGAGGTAAAAATATACGGTTCAAATGACATCGGTCTAAAAGAAAAAACATTGATAGCAGAGGTATATGAAAACGGCGGTTATGATGTTTCGGGAAGCTTTCGGTATATCATTGCTGAAAAAAAAGGAAAGCTTAAAATATCGGAGCTTGAGGTCTATGCAGAGGAAACGCAGGAAAAGCAGGATAATTCGCTTATGGTCATAAGCCGTGGACAAAAAACATATTTTTCAAATAACAGTAATGTTTATAAAGATAATTTAAAAGATGAAACTCATGCAGCTCCGGGAAAAAATGCCGTAGATGGTGACTATAATACTGTAGCAAGCTGCAGCGGAAACGGCGATATAAGTCTTTTTGTGGATTTGGGAGCTGAATATACCGTTCCTTATATTACTGCCGCATCTGTGATTTCAACTGCGGCGGATTATATGTATAAATATACATCGGATTTTTATTTTGTCGGAACAAACGATTCGGATTTTGCGCCTGAAAACGATGATGTACTTTCAATGCAGAACGGCTCGCTTAATGATGCGTCACACCTTGATTCCGGTATTCATATATACGAAACCGATTCACGGTATAAAGACAAAAAGTATAGATATATAGGTGTAAGAAAGATAAAACCGGAAAATGATTTAAACAGATTGTTGCTTAATGTTTTTGACGTGTATACATATATAAATGATGTCGGAATTAAGTTTAAAAGCTTTTCCGCTCAGCGTGACATTGGCGATTTGATAGTAAATGCGGAGATTATATCAGGCACGGTCTCTCAGATAAATATGATTTTTTCGGCATATGATTCGGAAGGCAGACAGGCAGGGTCATTTTCTGAAGTAGAACAGCTTAATTGCGGAGAGGTCAATAAGATTTTTGTAGGAAAAGATTTAAGCACTGTCCTTGAAGATTATACAAAAGCAGATAAGATAAGACTTGATATTACAACGGACAGCGGAGCGGTTGCTGCGGTATCAGAAGATGTGACAGACGGAATAAAAATATATAACGCTAAGGCATCGGAACCGTTTGAAGCCGATATAATCAAGAGTGCTTCAAAGATTACAGTATCGGGGATATGCTCCGGTGAATATGTTCTTGTGATGGTTTACGACCCCGATGGGAATCTGTGTTGTGTAAACGGTGCCGAGCCGGAAGAGGACTGCAGCTATTCCGTTTCTTTTGAAACAGATGAAAATGCAATTGCGGGAGAATATACCGTAAGGGTATTTTCTACAGATTCTGTCAATTTGGAAGAAAAATTTAAGCATAGTCTGGAAAAGGACGTTATACAGGAATTTAAAGATATAGAGGCAGATAAAGTGTATGCAGCTGTGAAAAAGTACAGTGATTACTTTGAAGCGGAAATGAAAGATGTTGATGATGCCAAGGATGTAATAGGAAATTATTATGTAATGGCGATGAAAAATATAAACCTGTTTAAGCCGGGAACAGAAAGTACTGATACGCTTTCTGCCATATCAGCTGCATTGAGAGCGGCATTGCTTATGAATGTTGTATTGAATAAAACGGACTATGGCGAATACCTTGACAAATATACACCTGAGTTTGATGAAATATTTAATGAAAATTATGACAGAGATGAGTTTGAACAGATATTTGAAAAGGTAAAAGATAAGAACAGCACCGATACGGCGGAGGATATTGTTAAGGCATTAAAAAGAACAGTTGCACTGTCGGTTATTTTTAACGGAACATATGCCGACAGAAGCCGGGCGATAGAAACAATGGGCGAGATACTCGGTATATCCGACGGGCTTCCTGAAAATATTATGCCAGAGGATTTGGCAAAGAAAATAGGGAATACAATATCTGATATAGAAAAGTATGCGGCAGGTATGAACGAGTATGTTAAGTCGGCGGCAGAAGAGTTCAAAACACCAGAGCCGAAACGCGTAAGCGGCGGTGGCGGTGGCAGCGGTGGCGGTTCAATAAAAATGCCAAGCATACCGGTAATTGAAAGCAATGTTCAGACAGATACGGAAAAACAGAATTATGATGTATTGCCGTTTTTGGATATGGAGGATTGCGAATGGGCGGCGGAAGCTGTGAAAAGACTTTATGCGGATAATATTTTAAACGGTAAAAGTGAAAAATATTTTGAACCGAATGCGAGTATTACAAGAGAAGAAGCTGTTAAAATTCTTGTGCTTGTATGCAAAATAACCTCGGAGGAGCAGGAAAATCCTTATAAAGACTGCGTAAAGGGCAGCTGGTATTATCCATATATAACGGCTGCAAGCGTAAACGGTGCAATAAACGGTGTTTCCGATGAGTATTTCGGAGTGGGTCAATGTATCACAAGACAGGATTTGGCGGCTGCGATATACCGTGTACTTCGAAAAAACGGTGTCGCTTTTTCGAAGAATATTATTAGCTTCAGCGACAGTGACGATATTGCCGATTATGCGGTCAATGCTGCACAATTGCTTGCCGGAGCAGGCGTTTTGAAAGGGTATGACGATAACAACTTCAGACCTTTGGCAAATGTAACAAGGGCAGAGGCGGCGGTTATGTTTAACAGAGCATATAATCTGCTGAAAAGCAATTTAAAGGAGGGTTCCCAGTGAAAAAATTACTTAATTTAGTTTTGATTATGATGTTGTTGCTGAGCGGTGCCGTACTTGCCGAAGAGGATGAGAATATTGCTCTCGGTAAGCCTGTTACGGCGCAAAGCTATATAAAGGGAATGGACCCCGAAAAAATTGTAGACGGAAATTTAAAAACAAATTGGGCAAGGTCGGAAGTGGTTACCGGAGCATGGATACAGGTGGATCTTAAAGAGGCCTACAGAATAACGTCTGTAGTTCTACATACAAGGCTTGACGTAAATGAAACAAATTACAGAACATACGTAAATTTACAGTTTTCAAACACACCCGATTTTTCAGGTGATGACGTAATTACGGTGAAGGCAATGGGAGCAGTTCCGGCAGAATACGGCGTACCTGTGGAGGTAAATATTACGTCAAAAAAATCGTATAGGTATGTAAGAGCCGTTAAGACCGATATGTTTATATTTGTACTTGCAGAAATGGAAGTTTACGGATATATAGGATCGGACAGCGAAAAGCTTGAACTTGCGGACGATGTTAAAAACAGCAGGTGTCAGGGTGCTGTAACGGTATTGCAGACTCTCGGACTTATGGACAATATAAATGATAATGAGTTCGGAGTAAATAATCTTGTTACAAGAGGCGAGGCGGCAAGTCTGGTATCAAGTGTATTCGCACCCGGTTCAACCGGAGGGAAAATGCCGTTTGAGGATGTTGATGCAGGCTGTCTATATTATGATGGAATAGCGGCGGCGTATGCAAACGGATTCATAAAGTTGGATACAATGTTCAATCCCGATAATTATATAACAACAAATGAAATGATTATCATGGTATTGCGTGCCATTGGATACGAGCCTAAACTTAAGGCGAATTATCTGCCGAGAATGCTTGCAAACGAGCTTGGCTTGCTGAAAAATACATCGGGATTGAACGAGGTCAGCAGAGCAGATGCCGCAATAATTATATATAATGCACTGTGTACAAACAGATTTGAAGAAAAAAGCATAAATAAAGAAAATACGCTTTACGAAAAAGGAGATACAACACTTGAAAGTGTTTATGATATGATTTTGAGCGAGGGTATTGTAACGGAAAATTCAAAATCAACCTTAAGCGGAGCAAAAAAGAAAATTAAAAATCAGATTAAGATAGGAACAAAAGCATATTTTGATACAGATGATTTGCTTGGCGATTATTTAGGCAAAAATGTTGTATTCGGTGTGTTTAAGGATAATCCCGAAAAGATATCGGTGGTTTTTGAAAACGATAAAAACGGCGAGGTCGTTTTACCGGCAGATTTGCTTAAAACAAAAGAAAGCGATATAGCCTCGCATAAAATAAGAACCGAAAATGAAAGCTACAGTCTGTCTGGAGGATTTGACGTTATTTATAACGGTATGGCATATCCGAATTTCACGGCAAAGGATTTAATAAATATAAACGGGGAATTACGGCTTTTGGATAATAATGCTGACGGCGAGTATGAGGCGGTATTCATAAAAAATTTTGAACTTATACGTTTAAACGGCGCATATGTCGAAGATAATGAGAAAATTATATTGCTCGACCGTTTGGGAAATCGTATTTCGCTTGACAAAGAAAACTGTACGATTGAGAATACGGAACATAAAAAAACATCGGTAAGCAAGCTTGGTGCAAATAAGGTTGTTAAGCTTTATGCTTCAAAGGATAAAACACAAAGCAAAATAGTTGTCATGACAGAAGCGGCAAGCGGAACGCTTGAAATGCTTTCGGACAGTGAGGCAAAAATTGACGGTAAAAGTTTTGAAACCGCTGACAAAATCAGTATAGAAAGCGGAGTGTACGTACAAACAGCTGTTACGGCATATTCCGACGAGAACGGAAAGCTTATATGCATACTGAAAAATGATGATGCGGAAAACAGCGAATGGATAGTGGGATTTTCGCAGAAGGTCGGAAGTGATGATAAGTTAGGCGGAGAAAAACTGCAGTTTAAGATATTCACAAGTGACGGTGAATGGAAAAAGTATATGGCGGCAGATAAGGTAAAAACGGACGGCAAAATGCTTGATATTTCGGGATTGTATGCAAGAATATCCGAAAAACGTGAGTATTTCACAAAAAATCTTATAAGGTTTAAGCTTAATAATGAGGGTAAGATATACGCTGTTGATACGTTGCTTGAAAATTTGGACGGAGATACATTTTTCAGCGAGGGTAAGCTGATAAAGGCAGGGCTTTATTCAAAACAGTCAAGTGCATTCTGGGAAATGCATAAAATGATTTGTCCGGCAAAAAACGATGTACCGTCATTTTCGATACCGACAGTAAACGGAGAATTTACTGATGATGATAAATATGACGATTTATATATGGTGGGAGATTTAACGTTTCTTGCCGAGGACAGAAGTTATAAGCTTAATCATAATATACATCAGTTTATGGTAGATGAATACGGATATGCGGGATGCTATATGAAAACCAGAGATTATGCTGAAATTGAAGGAGAAACCCTTACCGTTGTATCTGACGAAACAGCTCCTTTTGCTGTTGTAAAAAATGCGTTTCCTTATTCAGAAGGAGATTTTTACGGAATAAAGATAGAGGGCTACGATATAAAGACTGCAAAAGAAGTATCATTTATCGTTGAAGATGATGTGAAAGTTGTGGAAAGCGGTCTTATATATCAGGAAATGAGTAAGTGTCTTGGCAATCATAAGATGATTGAACTTGGTGAACTGCTGAACTTATCGGATAGTGAAAAAAGCAGATATATAAGCAGTATAACGGATATAGGCAGCGGTGATATTGTAAGATATGAGCTTATAGGCAACGGAAAAAAATCAAGGGCTCTTGAAAGGGTATTTACGTATGATAATGAGCATACTGCCGTACAACAACAATCCGTATGGCTTGCTGTAAACGGCAATTATCCGGATCATTATATTGCATTTAACAGATTTCAGTATGCGGAAATCACAGAGATAACGAGCAAAACCGTAAA
This sequence comes from uncultured Clostridia bacterium, assembly GCA_934792465.1. Classification (GTDB taxonomy): domain Bacteria; phylum Bacillota; class Clostridia; order RUG12999; family RUG12999; genus CAKVOK01. The sequence goes on from CAKVOK010000041.1 coordinate 24,857, forward strand.
GCTTACAATGCAAAACGGAAACAGTGAAATATATCCGATTGATGCATTTTCAAAGATTTTGCTGTGCAGTAACAAAAAATTGACTCCGAAAACAAGTATTATCGCATATTCGGGTGATAAATACCGAATAATGTTTTATTGTGACAATGCTTCGCCGAAAACAGCTGTAGTATACGAATATAAAAATTAACTTAAAAAAATCTCCGCACGCAGAGGGGGAAAATTAACTTGTTAAAAATAAGATTTCCAAAAAATATAATAGTTTTAATTTCAGCCGTTGTTGTTGCGCTGATGCTTATTCAGACGGTGTCACTGACTTATGTGGCAAACAGCCAAAAAATTATTCAGTATAACATTGCTGCGGGCGGAGATTTTGAAAAATGTGCGGAAGGCTTTGAAACAAAGCTAAATAAAACCAAGGAAGCCGCAATGATTATGTTAAACGATAAGAACGTATATAATATGCTGTTTAAAGAAGAGATAACCCATGAAGACAAAATGAATTTTAATTCTGCATACATAGAATATATTAAAAACAATATTTACGGAATAAGCAATATATTTATATATAATGATGCCGTAAAGAAAATATATTCAAAGGGTTTTTTTGAAAAAGACATATCGGAAATACCTGATAATACAACAAAAAAATATATTCTTAATGCAACAAACGACAGAAAAAAGTTTGATTTCTTTGTGGGTAATCAAAATTTTGTATATGCAGGATATAATGCAACAGATAATGAAAATCAAGTTTTAAGAATGAAGTTTTTGACATCCAAAAAAAATGCGGGATGTCTGCTTGTGGATATGAAACTGAATGATATTTCGGATATATTTGCAGAGTTTAAAGATAGCTTTAATTGCGATATGTATGTTGAGGACAAAAACGGGAAGTCGATTTTCGGAAAAGAAACAAAAATTTTTAGGTATGCCGAAAAAAATGATAATTCGCCGATTTTTAAAGAAAATCATACAGAATATTTTGTATTGTGCAAAAGTACGGATGATGCAAAAATAACAGCAATAATAAATACCGAAAATATTAAAGCTGGCTATTCGGAAAGACGAAATCTTGCGGTTACAAATATGGTTACTATATTTGTACTTGTGATTTTAGCCGGATTTATAGTTGTATTAATGTATGTGTACGACACTGTTAAGAAAAACGAACATATGCAGACACTTAATGAAATTCAAAGACGAAGTAACCAGCTGATGCAAACAAAGGAACATATAATTAATTGCCTGTTCTATCCGGATGACTATGATATCATAAAGGCAAAAGAATATATTGCATCGGTTATGCCGAACGGAGAATATACAAAATTATTTCTCATGCGTATTGACATAAGTGATTATAAAGAATTTGCAAAGAAGCAAAAACTCAAAAATGTTTCACTGTATAAATACGGAATTATAAATATTTGTGAAGAAATTTTAAACAGATATTTTAAGACACTGACGATTTATGAACAAAATGAATATATAATTTTTGCCGTTATTTATTGTAATGAAGATTATATAGAAAAAGCACATCTTGCATATGAAGAATGCAATGCTGAGGTGCTGAATTATATCGGAGAGGGTTTATGCGGATTTGTAAGTAGGTTATGTGATGTAGAAGAAATGAATGTTCAAAACGATATTCTTTCTAAGATGGCTGAATACAAATTTATTTATGAAGAGCCTGTTTTTCTGGATTACAGTATAGCCGAACGTGAAAATCAAAATGGTAGCACGGAAACAAAAAAACGCATAAACGAGCTGTGCAACTCATTTTTTGAAGAAAATGGAGAAATTACAGTTAATGAATTTTTTGAATGGCTTAAAGGACTTGATATATCCGAAATAAGAAAAATGCTTTTGATTTTGCCTTATGCGATATTAGGGCATATAAACAGCCGGATAAGTGAAATCAATATCAGTGAGCAGCAGTGCGCCGAAAATATAAACAATGCCGAATCACTTTCACAGGTTTATAAGTATATAATGACAATCATGAACAGTGTACGAGCTTCAAGAGCAGATGAAGGCAGCTATTTTATACGCCGCGTCACGGCATACATTGATGAAAACTGTGAAAGTTCGGATTTGTGTAGTGATTTTATTGCGGATAAACTTGGTATGAATAAGGCATATTTATTGCGTAAATTCAAACAGACAGCAGGAATGTCAATTCAGGAGGCAATTAATGTAAAAAGGCTTGAAAGGTTGGCGGAACGCCTTGTCGGAAGTGATGAAAGCGTACGGTCAATTATAACCTCGCTCGGCGTGTCAAATCATAATTATTTTATGGTAATGTTTAAGAAAAAATATAGTATGACGCCTACGGAATATAGACAGAGATACAGAAAATAAAAAAGTGAAATTGGCTTGGAAGGGAGTTAGTGAGAGAACCGATGTATGCAGACAAATGCAGTAATGCAATATACTTTATAGGAAGATGGGGATTTGAAAAAGACTTTGCACAGACAGTATCTCCGGGTGCATCAATTGAAATAAATTTTGAAGGCGATTACCTTTTGTTGCATTTTAATATAGATTTTAATCAGCAGCCGTTCCCACATCTTTGGATATGCATTGATAATGGGGTGATGACAGAGGTAACGGTAGACAGATTTATAAGGATTAATACGGAGAATCTGCAAAGTTCACGTCATACAGCTCAGATAATATTCAAAGGAGCAGTTGAGTGTCAAGCAAGGTGGTACAGTCAGTTGACAGCAAAAATTTCGTTTATGGGAGCTGAAGCAGATGGTTTTTTTGAAGTAAACACGAAAAACAGAAATCAAATTGAGTTTATAGGTGATTCAATAACAGAGGGAATATTAATAGATGCCGATCGCAGAAATTCACCGATTGAAGCGAATAATAGAGTTTATCAAGACGATGTGTGTGCTTCGTACGGATGGCTTACGGCCAGAATGCTGAATATGGATTTTGTGAATTGTGCATTTGGTGCAACAGGGACCACGCGTGCCGGCAGCGGAAGTGTGCCTCCGGCGGACGAAGCATACATGTATAATTATAACGGCTCTCAGATTACACATAGGCAATCAAAATATGTTGTTATTAATCATGGCACAAATGATGCAGAAGCCTCAGCGGAAGAATATGAAAGAAAATACCGTATGCTTTTAAAATCTGTTAGAGAATATAACCCTAAGGCGAAAATTATTGCAATGAGTCCGTTTAACGGAACATATGAGCATGAGCTTGAAAGGGTAATTGAGAAATATAATAAAGATATGAATGAAAAAATAATATTTGTAAACAGCAGTCACTGGATTGCATCGGAACCGCTGCATCCGATGCGTGAAGGACATAGGGCGGCAGCAAATGAATTGACAAAAGTAATAAAAAATTTGTAAGGGAGAATAACAATGCTTAAATTTAATAAATTTGCCATAATACCGGCACTTGCAACAATGTACGACAAAGACGAGAATTTTGATGAAAAAGCACAGAGAAGACTGATAAGAAAACTGCTTGAAAAAGGCATAGATGGATTTTACATAGGCGGTGCAACAGGTGAAGGATTTTTAATGAGTCCGGAGGAAAGAAAAAGGGTAATATCGGTGAGCCTTGATGAAATCGGCGGAAAAGTACCGGCAATAGTTTATTCCGGAAGCAATGATACAAAGACGGCTGTTGAACTTACGAGGTTTGCGGAAAAGGAGGGAGCAGATGCATTTTCTTCTGTAAGACCTTATTACGGTGCATTTTCACAAGCACAAATAAGACAGTATTACAAAACATTATCGGAATGTGTAAATATTCCGCTTATAATATATAACAATAGCAGCGCACAAATGAATGGGATAGACGAAATGAAGGATATTTGCGATTTGCCAAACTGCGGCGGAATAAAATATACACTCATGAACCACTATGAAATGAAGCTTGCGAAAAAGTTTACGGGAAAGCTTGTATTCAGTGGTGCTGATGAAATGTTTGCTTCTGCAATGATAGCCGGAGTGGATGGCGCAATAGGAAGTACATATAATTTTGCGGCTGATTTATTTATAAGACTCCGAGAAAATTTTGAAAACGGGAACTTTGGCGAGGTTCAGCTGTTAAATGAGATTGATGCAAGGTTTATTGATATTATGTTTAAAAATTCATTTATGGGCAGTATGAAAGCAATTTTTGAAATGATGGGAATAGGAAAGCGAATTTCAAGATCACCAGACCTTACATTGGATGAAGCCCAAACGGCAAATCTGAAAAGTGACCTTAAGGCGTTGAGAGAAGAATATAATTTGTCGGGAATTGAGTTTTTGGATATAATGGGATGAGGGATATAATAATACTCGTTATGGCTGTTTCGTTTTCTGTATTTCAGGTTGTTACAAAGAAATTGTACGGAGAAGAAGACAGTACGAACGTATATATGTTTAATTTGATTTCGATACTTGCATCATTCATTATATTTTTAATAATTTCGAGAGGAAAATTTACATATAACGGGAAAACAATGATGTATGCTGTATACTACGGAATAACGTATATTTCAGCACTTGTGTTCAGCTTGCTGGCAATTGAAAATGGTTCTCTTGCGTTGTCAACACTCATAATGTCATATTCGCTTATTATTCCTGCATTATATGGGGTGATGTTTTTGGGAGAGAAACCGACGGTCTTTGCTGTTGCCGGAATATTGTTGCTGGTAATTTCGCTTTATATGACAAACAAAGCGGAAAAGACAAACGGAATTTCGGCAACTTGGATTGTATATGCGGCATTGTCATTTGTGTGCAACGGTGCTTGTGCGACTCTTCAAAAAATACAGCAGGTAGCTTACAGAGGTAAATATATATCAGAATTTATGCTTACGGGGCTTTTGGCAGCGGCGGTAATTGCTATACTGACGATATTTTACAGGAAAAAGTCATGGAAAATATCAAAAAGCGGAATAAGGTACGGTGCAATTACAGGTTTTTTAAATGGAATGGGAAATTTGTTTATTATGATGCTTGCATCAAGCGTGCCGGCAGTGATATTGTATCCGGTTTTTTCGGGAGGAAGCATTATACTTACATGTATAATATCATTGTATTTTTTTCGTGAAAAGCTGACAAAACGTCAAGGTGTGGGTGTTATATTCGGAATTATTTCAATTATATTGCTTAATTTGTAAAAAGATTGCCTAAGCGGAGGAGAAGAAAGTAATGGATTTTAAAAAATATTTAACGGATAATGTGCTTGATTTCTGGCTGAAAAACTCTTTAGATTTCGAAAACGGAGGCATCTATACTCAGCTTGACTGAAACGGAGAGATTTACGGAACAGAAAAAAGCGTTTGGTTTCAAGGTCGTGCTTTATGGTCCTTCTCAAAAGCATACAACAAAATTGAAAAGAGGAAAGAGTACATTGAGGCATCGGAAAATATATACAGATTTTTGAAGTATTGTACGGATACAGATGGCAGAATGTTTTTTACGGTTACAAAAGAAGGGCTGCCGATTCAAAAAAGACGGTACTTTTTTAGTGAAACATTTGCCGCAATAGGGTGTGCAGAGTATTATAAAGCTTGTAACAATGACATGGTGTGGGAAGACGCAAAGCGGTATTTTGAAATGGCTTGTCGGGTATTTTATAATAATGAACTAACAACACCAAAATTCACAAATCTAAATATGAAAGCACTGTCACCAATAATGATTATGCTGTCAACTGCACAGGTTATGGCAAGTGTGGGTAAAGAAAGTGATAGGTATAAGGCTGTTGAAAGGGATATGGCAGAGAGAATAATAAGCGGCGGATTTTTAAATGAGAAAGTTGGTGCATTACTTGAAAATGTTGGAGAAGATGGAAAGTTTTGCGACACTCCGACAGGTCGACTTGTAAACCCGGGGCATTCTTTGGAGGCAGCGTGGCTTTTGATGTATGAAGGGTGTATCGACAATAAAAAAGAGTTGATTGAAATAGGGAAAAAAGTAATTGATTTGACGATGCCTCGCGGTTTGGATGAAAAATTTGGAGGCATTATAGCCTTTACGGATGCTCTCGGCAAACCGGCAACTGCCCTTGAATGGGATATGAAATTATGGTGGCCTCAATGCGAAGCAATAATTGCAAATAAAATGGCATATATGTTATTTAAAGAAGAAAAATACAACAGTAATTATCAGTCATTGCTGAAATATGCTTTTGAAAATTTTGAGGATAACGATAATGGAGAATGGTATGGCTATCTGCATTATGACAATACGCCGTTAACGTACATAAAAGGTAATATTTTTAAAGGTCCGTTTCATTTGCCGAGAATGTTAATCATTTTGGAAGTTTTAGATTCTACCGAAAATATTTTGGAAATATAGATAGAAGGATAAACGGGGGAAATATAACGAAGCTTGAAGGTCTTAAAATTAATTTTTTGGGAGACAGTATAACGGAGGGTTATCTTGCCGGAGGCAAGGACAAGGTTTATCATGCGGTGTTAGCAAAGCAAGCAAAGCTTGCTGTTGCAAGAAATTACGGAATAAGCGCTACCAAATATGCGTTTCAAAGCGGCTATCCGGAGCGCCCGAAAACCGAAGCGGATGCACAGTCGTTTTGTGAAAGATTTACCAAGATGGACGATGATGCGGACGTCGTGATTGTTTTCGGCGGTACAAACGATTACGGTCATGGCGATGCACCGATTGGCGGATTTTCCGATAGAGATTATAATACGCTTTACGGTGCGTGCCATTATCTTTACAGCGGTCTTATCAAAAAATATCTCGGTAAGCCAATTATAATTATGACACCGCTGCACCGTGTGGGTGAGCTCAAAAAATACCGGTTCTGTGAAAACATGGGGGTGTGGAACATTGAGGGACTATGTAAATATAATCCGTGAGGTAGCTGAATACTATTCACTTCCGGTTTTTGACCTTTATGCAAACAGCGGACTTCAGCCGGAATTGGCAGAGATTAGGGAGAAATATATCCCTGACGGACTGCATCCGAATGCGGAAGGACATAAAATTATAGCAACAAAGTTAAAAAGTTTTTTGGAACAGTTATAATAAAAAATTTATACAGGAGGAATAAGATTATGATAAGAGTTCTTGTGTGGAATGAATACGAACGAGACAGAACAAGGAAGGAGGCAGCCGAGATTTATCCGAATGGCATTCACAATGCAATTGCAAACTTTTTGAAATGTGACGATATTTCTGTTAAAACAGCAACCTTGGATGATACTGACTGCGGTATCACAGACGAGGTGTTAAAAAATACCGATGTAATTATCTGGTGGGGGCATGTAATGCACCATAAAGTTCCAGACGAAATAGCAATGAAGGTTCGTAACGCAGTTTTAGAGGGAATGGGTGCAATTTTTCTGCATTCTGCGCATTATTCAAAACCTTTTAAATTACTTATGGGCACAAGCTGTACTTTAGGTTGGAGAGAGAATGGAGATATGGAAAGAGTGTGGGTATGCAAACCGTCACATCCTATTGTTCAAGGTATTGGTAGATACATAAAGCTTCCTAATGAGGAAACATATGCGGAACCGTTTGATATTCCGGAACCGGATCAGCTTATTATGATTGGTTGGTATGATGGGGGAGAGGTGTTTCGTTCGGGCTGCTGTTATAACAGAGGCAACGGAAAAATATTTTATTTCCAGCCGGGACATGAAACGTTCCCGACATTCTATAACCCGGATGTTCAGACAATTATCAGAAATGCCGTTAGGTGGGCTGCTCCTACATATAGAGCAGAACTTGACTGTCCGTGTATTAAGAAGCTTGATGACTAACTAAGGGTCTGTAAAATGTACAGACATCACAAAGCAAAAAACATGGTATAAACGAAAACACATCAAACAGTCGCTGGGCTATATGAGTCCGGTGGAGTACAGACATAGCCTTGGATTAGCGGTATAAAACGGTCCAAGAATATGTCTGCACCCACCCATTTTTATATGCTGCCCATATATTATTTATGAACAGAGCGGATGTTGTTAATGAAAAGCGCCTTTTATTATATCTGCTTTAATCATGTCATACAGACAAATTTATTTGAGGGGAAATAAGTAGCGGAAGGACACTAGCTGAAGCGAGTAGTCGCTCTCCAAAGATAAGTTTGCAGGATACAAAGTCCTACTTATTTGTGTCTGAAGGAATATTCGGTACACATAAGTATACATTTCAAAAAGTTGACTCTCGCTGTTACTTACCGAGTTCAATTGGTTTTTGAGTCAATCCCAAATTTTGTAGTATACTAAAGCTAAAGATTGAAGCTTTTGAAAAGCTTATTATCTTATTATCTTAAAATTATCATAGAAGATCGAATCTACAGACTTTTGTTCACAGTCCCGTATTAAGCGTCATCAACCCTACGCTCGGCGGACAGTCTATAAATAATGACTGCTGAATAAATAAAAATTGGCTAAAGTATTGGCTTTTTGAGCAATTTGTGGTATAATAAGTGCA
>CAKVOK010000042.1 GCA_934792465.1 uncultured Clostridia bacterium
CTGTTTTTAGGTGTGAAACCGAAGGTTTCACACAAATGGTTTCGCAAAACCATTTGTTCAGTAGACATTATTTATTGCATAAGCCCTTTAAGATATCCGATTGCAAATAATCTTCCCAGTGCGGTATATCCGGTGCTGCTACCGGTTTCGCCTGCCATAAGAGGTACGTGGTCGACTCGTATCGGTACATTGGGAGCACATGTCTTATATAGATTAATGACTTTTTTCATATCAATTTCACCGTTATCGTGAAATGTTTCCCTGAAACAGAACTTATTTCCCGACGCATTTCTAAAATGAATAAAAAATATTTTTTCTTTCATTTCCGGTATTATTTGATATATATTCTCACCCATCATGTGATATGTGGCCTGACACATTGTAATACCGAGGTTGGGACTCGAAAAAGTATAAATTGCCTTTTTTATATTTTCATAACTTATCATTATACGTTCAACGTCCCCGAGTCTTTCAATCGGAGGATCATCGGGATGAAGCGCAAGTTTGATATTATGTTTTTCCGCATACGGTATAACCGTTTTTATGAAATACGTATAGTTATCCCAGAGTTCTTCGGCGGTTATTTTAGCCTGTATAGGAGTAAAATGATTTAAATCAAACCCTGTCACAAGCGCATTGCCGCGTTCTTTTATTTTGTCATCCGTTCTTAGCCAGCCTATATGCGCCATAAAATTAAAGCAGATTATACGGATATCGAGGCTATCCATTATCGCCAGCATTTTAATAACTTTTTCTATCGCTTCGTCTCTTTTTTGGTCACCTGATTTGATGTGGTCATGGAGATTATTTGGCAGCGGCTCAATAACAATGGGTTTTATGCCGAAGTCGGTAAATCTTTTATAAATTTCGTCCCAATGTTTTTTGTTTGTAACGTCAAAATCATCGTTGTCCGGTAATCTGATTACACCGTGCGTGATGCCGCATTGCTTTGCCAAATCCCATGTCAGGTCATGTTCGCTTCTAAAATAATCGGTTAATATCATCGTTTTTCATCTCCCGGTTTAATCTGAACATATAATGAAAAAATAATCATTAAAAATTCAGCTTGATTTCATTTTCTGCATTCCACCATTTTATCAGTATACTTGCAGTAGTATCTTCGGGCGTGTTAAGTGTTAATGCAACAACCTTTTCCTCAGCACTTTTAAGCAGGAAAAAGTTATCAGTTGCAAAACAATTAAACTGTTCGGCATCAATTATCACGGGATATGCGGCTGTGTCAGAAATATTTTTTAGTTTGACATCATAGCATAAATATCCGTTCTTAATGCATTTGTTTATTATACTTGCATTGATTTTTGCTTTGTTTGCCGATTCAATATCTCGGCGCAGCCATGGACCGTTTTCAAATTCCAAGTTGTTTTGTACGGATGAACGATATTTTTGATACAAATCTTTGTCATTAAGTTTATCGGTGCATTTTATAAAATATGTATTGCGTACACTTTCGCCGTTTTCACAGCATATTTCCGCACAAATCAAAAAACATTCATTTGTATAAGTGTCATCCGGAATGAAATCATCAAATGAATATTCGCAGACGCTGCTTTCAATATCTGCACGATACTCCTTCTGAACTTCAAGCTTAGGCGTATATACAACAACGCTTATTGTACCTTTTTTCGGAGCATCGCCGAGTATTCGCAGATTAAGCGGAATCTTTTCGCCGGGAGACGTAACGGTCCAATCTAATTTCAGCATAACATCGGTGTTACGATAAGTATTTTTCACCGCATAATATTCATACCCGGGATTGCCTTTGCCGTCTATGAGTTGTATACCGACTGTTGTAAACGGCCGGTTAAACACCCAGGGCATAATGCCGCCGCAGTATGGATAATTGTTTCTGAATGATTGAATCATAATCATATAAAACTCATATGCCTGAACTTGCGAAGCTTCGCACATTCTTTCAAGAGTAATACCGTTTAAATTATCAATTTGGGATATGCGTGATGTCATCCTTGGTATTCTTGTAGGGTTATACTCGGTAAAATGGTTTACGAGCTCAGGGAAATTTTCGGCAAATTCCGGACCTGAAAGATTTGGAAGAGGTCTTTCATATTCATTTTTACAAATCAGTTTCTTTAATGCCTTGTATGTCGGAAAGCTATGTATTCCCGATTCTCCGACAAATGGCATATGCGCATACAATTTTGAATACCACACAGGCTCCATGTCGCGATATATATGAGCGCTTCCCATATCGGCGGTTGTGTAGTGGAATATCCTATTGCGGTCAAGTTGCCTTATGATTCTGTCTACGATAAACATACTTGCGGCATTCTTCTCGGAATATGGGTTAAACTCATTGCCGCCGCAATGAATTACAAGAGATGCATGATTTCTGATTCTGTATAAATTATACGCTATTTGCGATTCTAAGATTTCCTGATTGTAGCAATGAGTATCGTACATATTTGCCATCATGCTGTCTTGCCAGACCATTAAACCAAGTTCATCACATAAATTGTAAAATATATCATCTTCGTAACGACCGCCGCCGCTCCAAACACGAATTAATTGTATTCCGCTGTTTTTCGCCAATGTCAAAAGCCATCTGTATTTATCCTCATCGATTTTATACAAAAAATCTGTAGGCTGCCAATTCATTCCTTGTAAAAAGAAATCCTTGCCGTTTATATAAAATCTGAAATTGTTCCAACGCTGTCTGTATTTTGGACCGGCGGTTTTTTCGGAAGTAAACGTTCTTATACCTGTTTTAAAGCTGTGGCGGTCGCATTCTTTCCCGTCATATGACATAACAAGCTCTACATCATATAAATATGCATCTCCGAGTCCGTTCGGATACCAAAGCTTTGGATTGTCTATTGTAATTGTTTTGTTGTAGAACTGTAATTCATACCATCTGTTATCTATACATGATTTTTCATAATCAATCAGGTTGATATTATCGGTGTTGCTGTATACGATTTTTTTAGTATCATTTTCCGATATAACCACAGAAATTTCAACCGAATTGTTGTGTACTGCTCCGGTAAGGCCGTTATCGTATGCTCTGGTATAAAGATATGATATAACATCACTCCCGTAAGCATAGTATTTTTTTAGTTCCTCAATGCTTCCGTCCGTAAACTCAAGCTCAAGCTGTAACGTGGCTTTGTCCGACTCAATATTTTCCGTATATAAGTATGGGCGACTGATATGCATATTATTAATAAATTCAAGTCTTATTTTATTCCATAGACCTACAACAATAAAATCACCGGTGCTTGTTTCGTTATCACGTGTAATATTCCAAGGGAGAATGCAGCTGTTTGTTCCCTGCCTGTTCAATGCGCTGAATCCTTCTTTGATACCGTATGTATTTGCCGTAACTTCTACAACAAATTCATTATTCCCGGTAAAATTCAAATATTTTGATATTTCACAGGTTGGACCGCCCATCATACCCTCATGATCACCGAGAAGATTTCCGTTTACCCACAATCTGCAATAATAAGCTACGCCGTCAAAGCATAAAAAAACTTTTTCGGCGTAATTGGGCTTGTTAAGCTTTACTTTTTTTCTGAAATACCAGATTTTCTCATCTACCCAATTGTATTTTTTGCTATTCGTACCCACATACGGCGGAGGCAGTATATTTTCATTTGCCAGCAAATGATATATGGAATTCGGCAGTTCTCCGCTATGCTCATAATTTATGGTGCTTATGTCGGAAACTTTATTATCTTCCCATGTAAAATCCCATGTTCCGTTAAGATTAAGATGACTGTCACCGTTTCTGGGTTCTATGTAGTACGGCTGGTTAAGCTTCATGAATGTACCTTCTCTCTTATTTAAGTAAATCTTCTATAAAAAATGCATTTGTATTTGCTGCGTGTCCGTATTCATCGTAAATAGTAGCTCTTACATATGATTGATCCGGCTTTATTTCAAATTCCGCATCTTTGATTGATACACCGTCTTTTGCAATATAAGACTTATAATCTCTGCGGTTTCCGACTGTAAATACTATTCTGTCGGCACCGGGTGTTTTTAAGTGAATTACACCGTCTTCAAACCACAACTCGTCAATGACAGGACCCTGCGACACATAAAAATGTCCGTTTACAAGCGCATTTGTCACTGCACGATACTCCAATTTCGCTGCTTTTATCATTGTATATCCTCTGACTTGTTTGTCAAAACACCAATCTGCCGCATGAGTGTCATCGCCGGCTATTGCATATATCTTATTACCTGCACGCAGCAAATCGTCGTATGTTTCGGGGCAATAATCATAAAATCCGTCGCGAACACCCGCAGTGTTATGAAGTTCGATTGCATTCATGTTTTTATAGCCGATATAATCGGGATAGTGTTCTAAGTTTGTGCCGGGGTGATTATATGTAACAAAAAACCCTCTGTTTCTTGCTTCCTGTATCATTGCACTTATACCTTCGTGCGAATAAACACGCTCAAAATCGGGGCGCTCCTTGTCAAAAGCAAGGATGTGTTTTCGTTCAAGCTGATACGGTGATAAATATTTGTCCGCATAACAAACCTGATATATATTATCGGGCTCAAGTGCAATACAACATACATGACAGGTTTTCATCAATCGCCAGTCGATAGTACCTTTTTGATTACATTCAAGCTCACAGCCGTTCAGCGCAAGAAAGTTTTCGTCTGTAACATCCTGGTGCGGTACAAGTACGCTGTGATCGGTAAATGCTACGATTGAGTATCCCTCTTTTTGGTAAATTTCTTTAATCTCCGCCGCTGTATGCTTTCCATCGGAGCAAGTTGTGTGGCAATGTAAGTTTGCTTTGTAGAATTGTCCGTCTTTTGGTAATAAGTATTTTTTCATGTCAGTATCTCCTCTTTATAGTATATTAAATTCATGCTTGCCGGCATTAACGTGATATCTTTGATTGTTAATTACCACATATGCTTTGCACGGCACATGGATTTTAATTTTTTCTTTATCATAGTACACCTCGATGTCCTTGTGTTTTGCTCTTACCGTATCAAGGCCTGCTATAAAATGCGGCTCAATTTTAAGACCGTTTTCGTCAAGGCATATTCCGGCAACATATTTGTAAAACCACATATCAACTTCGCTGAACATAAGGTGGTTTAAAGAATTGCTCATAAACCAATCCTCGCATAACGTAGTCATTCCCTGATTTATCCAGTATGCATAGCTTGGAGGATTTGGATTGGTGATTGCTTTATATAAAACATCCTGATATCCATACTCCGTAAGTGCGGTAAAGATATATTTTGTGCCGAGCATTCCGGTTTGCAGCGTGTAGCCGCAGGTTTTTACTGTTTCGGCAAGCTTTTTTGCTTTTTCTCTTATTTCGGTATCATCGTACAGTCCCCAATAAATTCCGCATGCCAAGAATGTCTGATTGTTTTCCCAATCGTCATTTTTTAAGAAATGTTTTCGATATGCCTTTTTTATATTTTCGGCAAGTTCTTTGTAAGAACTTCCGTTTTCACCGACAAGTCCGCAGCATTTTTCCATTATTACCGCATTTGCATAGTAATAACCGGTATCCGTAACCTCGCCGGGACAGCCTACGGCTGTTTTTGGGCACCCCCAATCGGGCAGCCCGTAATGAACAATAAAATCATCTGCCATTGAATTCATATATTCCATATAAAGTTTCATGTTTTGCCACATATTTTCAATTACGGACTTGTTCCCCGTAATCTGATATATGTGGTATGGAATTTGGATTAAGGCACTGTCCCAGGCAGGACCGCTGCCCCAGTTGTATCCCCATGATGACTGCGGGATAACACCGGGAAGCTGACCGCTGGCTCTTTGCACATCCTTAAAATCATTTAGCCATTTTTCGTAAGATGCAAGCATATCATAATTCATAAGTGCTTGTTGGGCAGCTACAAGAGCATCGCCCGTCCAGCCGTTTTGTTCCCTGTGCGGGCAATCTGTAGGTATGCTGACATAGTTTGTTAAAAACGATCTTCTCGTCATTTCATGAATCTTGTTAAGTATATTATCACTGCATTCAAATTCGCCGATTATGCTCAAGTCCGTATGTACCACCTGAGCGATAATTTCAAAATTTTGCGGAATATTTTCAACTTTTATATATCTGAAACCGTGATATACAAATTCGGGATGCCATGTTTCTTCCTCAGCCCCCTTAAAAGTGTAAGTATCGCAATTTTTCAGTTTACCTTTCATAAATATACTTATATGAGCATTATCAATATCATTTTCGGGTGTTAACCTTTCGGAATAATGAATAAATATTTTTCTGCCTGATTCGGCATGACCTTTTATTTTTGCCCACCCGCTTATATTTTCTCCGAAATCAAAAACACCGTTTCCTATAGGAATACCTTTAATCTCACGAATGATTTTTACGGGCGGAATGTGTGCCGGCAATATTTTTCCTCCGGGACTGCGTGCAATTACGCAGTTTGTCCAATCGGAAACATCAAATCCGACTGCTGTCCAGCCGGCCTTATCCAAGCGGGCGTCATATGCTTCCCCTTCGCGGATATGGTTATATGTTGAGGGACCTGATGTTGACAGCCATGTTTTATCCGTCACTATACATTTGGCAGAGGCATTGTTAAAAGTAATATCAAGCTGAGCCACTGCCTTTATATTATCGCGCCAGGTTGCCTTATCGTAATTCCACGTGCCGGCTATATCGTTATACCAGCCGTTTCCCGCATATATGCCTATAACGTTTTTGCCTTTTTTAAGCAAACCGGAAACATCATATGTATAATACAAAACCCGCATATCAAACCTTGTAAACGGAGTCGCAAGCACATCTTCGGTTACTCTGACGCCGTTAATGCAGCAAACTCCGTATCCCAATGCTACAATTGACAAATAAGCACTTTTAACATCATTATCAAGATGAAATTCTTTTCTGAACAAAACACTCTCTTTATCATTCGGTTCGGCATCACATATCCATTTGGAATTTTCAAACATACTAATCCCCCATATTCTAATATCTTATAAGCTCAGTATACCATATACTCGGCTTGATTAAAAGGGGGTATCTTGTAATATTGGGGGGCATTTTTGGGAATTTGTCCGCAAGGATTTTTATTCGGTAAATTAGCAAAAATCACCCCCAAATCTTCAAGATACACCATTGCGCAAAATGAATTGCCTGTGATATAATTTGTATGTAGCATAGGGCATGCACTTTGCTTTGAACTTTGTAAAGTATTAACTTGTCAAACGTCATAAAATTTGATATAATTAAATGAAACAAAAGATAATTTTGTTTGTGTGCTTAACAAAGACCGAAATTCGAGTGATATTTTATTCGCTTTCATTAAGTTGGTGCAATCTTATGCTGTTTTAAGGTGAAAGCTTAAAAAGTAGAATCAAGACAAAAAAAGGTATCGTCGCTTGATTTTACGGGAAATTTGACGGTGCCGATATTACATTATATAAGGAGAGAAAAAAAGATGAAGAAAATTGCTGGACTATTGTGTATTGTATTAATTTTTTCAACGCTTGCAACAGGATGCGGAAAGAAAGAAACGGGAAACGGAAAGGATATTAACCTTACGTTTTCATTCTGGGATCCGGGTACGGGCAAGGCAATGGAGAATACCCTGAAAGAAATTATATCGGACTACGAAAAAGAACATCCGAATGTCCATATAAAACCGGTTGTGAAAGCGGTGTCGGGATATTCTCAGTGGATTTCGACTCAGGCAGCTGTTGATAATTTGCCGGACATTCAGTCAAACCATGCAAGTGAACTCAGTAATCAATATGATCAGGGATATGTTATTGATTTATCGGATGATTTAAAGAAAGCAAACCCGTACAATGACGGGAAAATATGGAAAGATACATTTAAAGACGGGGTGTTTGCCAATACCGAATATACATACGCAATGCCCTATTTCGGAACAGGACTCTCAATATTCTATAATAAAACGCTTTATGACAAGCTTGGACTTAAAATTCCGAAAACGTGGAATGAATTTACAGATAATTGCAAAAAAATAGAAGCGAACGGAAACGTGCCGATTGCATTTATGGCGCAAAAAGCAGATGCTGTTGATTGGCTTTCATGGGAGCTTACAGTGGGTGTGGTTGGAAAGAAGCTTTTATCAGACCCGAATATCAATTATAACGGAGATGTGCTTATATCAACTCAGGAAATGGTAAAAAGCATAAAAGAAGGGTATCTTAATTATACAACAAATACAGAGCTTCAGGATCTGTACAAGGATTATCTTAAATATTTTAAAGAATATTTGAAATATGCCCCCAATGCCCGTTCATATGATGAAAGCGCTGCAAAAACTTTATTTATGACAGGAAAGGCTGCACATATAGAAACAGGTTCGTGGGATATAGAGGGAATGCTCTATAATGATGAAATGCCTTTTGAAGTGGGTACGTTTTCATTTCCGAGGTTTACGGAAGAAAATTCCAAATACGGCGGACTTAACATGACGGTTAATGCAACTCAGACACTGGGACTTACAAAATCGGTGATGAAAGAGAAAGGGAAAAAAGAGGCAGCGATAGATTTTCTTATGTATTTTACATCGCCTAAAGTGCACGGTAAATTTGTGGAAGGGGCAAAGCAGATACCTGTTTTAAAGGATGTGGAAATCGATCCGGCGTTTGAAGGGTTTGTAAAAACAGGCTACAACCCAATGTATTTTTATAAAATCGGTACGCAAAAGGGATTGAGATTTTCGGAGATAGAGAAAAAACTTATTGAGGGTCAGGATTTCAATCCGACAGCAGAGGATTTTAAACAGATACAGATAAGTGCCGAAGCGTGGGCAGAGTCGCAGGTTGAAAACAGTAAGACGATAAATAAAGAAACGGACTGGGGCATGGATACGCTTGTTCCGGACAGAAAATATACGGGCGAGGAATATGCCGATTAAATAAACGGAGGAGTGGCGAACATGGGAAATAAATATGTTCATTTTCGTATGAAAGTTTTTCGTATACTTATTGTGTGCGCATTTATAATAATCGTGTTCGCAACTTCTGTTTTTGTTTATAACTATGTTAAAAATGAAGAGAAGATTATGAACTATTCGTTAAGCGTCACATCTGAATTTGTGAATGAGCGGATAGCAGGATACCGTATGCGGATGATTTCGCTTTTTGCAAGCAATGTAGCAAATCTGATTGAATATTCCGGGAATGATATAGTCAAAACAGATGCGGTCGAGGATGTGTTTTCTAATATTTATGCGGAAAATAACGGGATTCAATTTATTTATTATATAAAGGACGGAGACTCTTGTTCAATCGGCGAAGGAATAGGGGACATTGAACAAAGAAACGAAATATTCGGAGAGTTTAATAAATTCAAAAAGAAACATCCGGATCAGCAATATTGGAAATATATGGTTGATGACAAGGGTGGGGACTGCATTGTATTTTGCAGGGACATTATATATTTGACATACGATTACAAAAAGAAAAACATAGGTACGGTATGCGTAGGGCTGAATATACGGGATTTAAACAGTGAGTGTTTTAACGGCATACAGTTTGACAACAGCTATGTATGCAATCAATTCATAACAGATTTATACGGCACAATAGTGTTTGCAACGGATGAAACTTTAATCGGGAAAAAGATTAGTAGCATTTATGATGAAAATAAAAGTACCGTATGCGGCAAAAGGCAGGTTGTATGTCTTGAAAAAGGAACAGACTGGTCATTGATAACTTACGTAAAAGGAAGCGTCGGTAATTTATTTAGCAGAAGAATTTTTGCGGTAATAATATTAGTCGGTATAATTATTTCGCTTTGTATGATTGTCATAATTTCTCTTGCTTCAAAACGTGCGGCAAAACCTCTCGAGGATTTATATGAATATGTTGACAATATTAATATTGATGATATTAATATGAATATAAGGTCGGCAGCGGATAATACCGAAATAGGGAAAATAGCGGATAAATTTAATAATGTACTTGAAAACTTAGAGGAAAAAATAAAAAATGAGTATAAACTGCAGCTTGAACTGAAGGATGCCCGGCTTAAATTGTATGAAAGTCAGATGAATCCGCATTTCTTATATAACACGTTGCAGCTTATACAAATGATGAGTATAATGGATGAAAAGGAAAATGTATGCAAAGTGGTTTCATCTTTAAGCCAAATGCTTGATTTTTCTTTGAAAAACGAAAACGAAATCAGATTTGAGGAAGAACTTGATAATATTGAAAATTATTTTAATATTATTATGTTCAGATATAAAGATAAATTTAACTACAGCATGATAGTTGATGAAAATGTAAAAGAATGTTATACGATAAAGTTTTTAATACAACCGTTTGTTGAAAATGCGATTAAATACGGATTTAAAAATAAAAAAAGCAATTGGGAAATCGGTGTTTTGGTGAGAAAGGTAGGCAGCGAAATTGTAATAGTTGTAGAGGATAACGGTGATGGCTTTGAACCCCAAAAACTTCGGGATATAAATTATGCGCTGAAGAACAACATTCCTGATGAAAGCTTGGGGAAAGGTATTTGGAATATTCATTCCATGCTGAAATTAAAATACGGGAAAGAATACGGGATATCGCTGTATAGATTCAACGGTAAAACACAGGTTGTTGTCAATATACCGTACATACTATATAAAAATGACGGGGGAGGAAACGAAAATTTATAAATTAGTTATTATTGATGATGAAGTTTATACGTGCGAAGGACTGAAAAAAATAATAAATTGGGCCGAATATAAGATTGAAGTGGCAGGAGTGGCAAATGACGGCGAAGAGGGTATGCAGCGTATAAATGAAATTAAACCGGATATTGTTATAACGGATATAAATATGCCGCTGATAAACGGACTTGATATGATAGAAATGCTCAGAAAAAGTGATTATAACGGAAAGGTTATTATATTAACCGGCTATCGCTACTTTGAGTATGCGAAAAAGGCTATAGAGAACAAGGTCAGTCACTATTTGTTAAAACCGATTGATGTAGACAAACTTAAGGCTGCTGTTATAGAAACGGTTTATTCTCTTGATAAAGAGGATAGGAACGATGAAGCGGATATAAACGATGAATCGGAGATTTTGAAAATTTTAAAGTATGTGAATGAAAATTATGCGAAGAATATATCTTTAAATGAGTTATCGAGTATGTTTTATGTGGAAACGAGTACTATATCAAAAATGTTTAAACAGTATACAGGGAAAAAATTCATAGTATACATCAATGAAAAAAGGATTGAAAAAGCCCAGGGGCTGCTCAGAAAAACAAAAATGTCAATCGAAGATGTGATGTTTGCGTGCGGTTATATGGACATGAAGCATTTCAGAAAATTATTTAAAGAGGCAACGGGGAAGACGCCTACGGAATACAGAAAATTATATTTTGTGGCAAACCGGCAGAGAGGAGAAAAAAATGAGAACGATTAGAGGAGAGCACGTATTGGGGAAAAGCATCGGCAAATTGATACCGTATTTGTTTGTAGCGCCGGTTTTTATTTGCTTAATTGTGCTGACGCTGTATCCGATGTTATTCGGTATAGTTAAGTCATTTTACAGATATGGGGGTATACATAACGAATTTATAGGTCTTGATAACTACATAGAAGTGTTTCGGGATAAGACATTTTGGTTTTCTATGTGGAATGTTTTCAGATTTTGGATGTTTATGAATATTTGTTTTTGTTTTCCGATTGTGGCGGCAAAGCTTACTTGCAATATCCAAAATAAAATGCTTCAGAACTTTATACGTGTATTGTTCTTGCTGCCGATGGTTGTTCCGAATACGGTAACGCAAATGGTATGGAAATTCTTTTATTACCCGGAAATCGGGGTGTTGGCACATTTGTTTGAAGCAATAGGCAGACCGTATCCCGATTTTTTATGGAATCCACACACAACATATTGGGCAATATGCTTTGTCGGATTTCCGTGGATAACAGGTATGAATTATATTATTTATTTTACGGGTCTTGACGGTATAGACAGATCGTTGGTCGAAGCGGCTCAAATCGATGGAGCAAAGGGATTTACGATTTTCAGAAAAATAGAGCTTCCTATGATTGCACCTCAGATAAAGATTTTCTACATCAGTGCAACGATGGCGCAATTGATGTCTTATGAGAACATTTTGCTTTTAACAAAAGGAGGACCTAATAACGCATCAATGGTACCCGGTCTTTATATGTACAATCAGGCATTTACCGGAGTTGAGCCGCGACAGGGATATTCGTGCGCAATTTCGTTGGTTCTGTTTGCAATAGTTTTGTTTGTATCAAAAGTTATATTCAGGAATAGAGGTGGCGATGATGATTAAACGTAAGAAAATGCGGATGTCGGAAATAATAAGTGCAGCAATAATGATAATGCTGGCAATAATTACACTGTTTCCGTTTTACATAATGGTTGCGACTTCCACCAAAAACCAGTTTGAATTTGCCACAAATTTTTGGGGAATCAGATTCCCGCCTGTGTGGGATAATTATAAAACGGCATTCGATGCTGTAAAATTGTATATATTTAATTCATTTAAAGTATCTACGACAGCAACGCTTATTACGATGATTACAGTAGTTCTTGCGGCATATGCTTTTTCGAGAATGAGATTCAAAGGCAGAAAAGTATTGTTTAAAATTTTAATTATACTTATATTTATGCCGATGCCGATGCTGCTTGTCCCGAGATTTGTTATTAAGTATCATTTGGGATTGTATAATAATCATCTGGCACTTTGGGTAGGATGTTTTGCACCTGTATACAATATTGTTATTGCAAAAGGTTTTTTTGACAACATTCCGACAGAGCTGTTTGAGTCCATGAAGATAGACGGTGCAACGGAATTTACCATAATAACAAGGTTGTTGATTCCTTTGTCTGTTTCAATTTTGGGAACACTTGCACTTATAACGTTCATAGGCTCGTTTAATGACTTTATGACGCCGTTTATTTATTTGAGCGATGAGCATTTATTTACAATACCGATAGGGCTTATGTCGCTTGAGGGTGCCTACGGAGCAAATTACGGAATACTTATGGCAGGCTATTCAATGATTGCGATTCCGCTTATGATGCTTATGGTAATTTGCCAAAAATCATATTTAAAAGGACTTACGCTCGGAGCGGTAAAAGGATAATTACAAAATATATCAAAAGAAAGGGAAAGAATTATGAAATACAAAATATTTGCGGAAGCGCTCCCGAATATTCCGTGGGAGAACAAACCTCAGGACTGTGACGATATAATATGGAGGTCGGAAAAAAACCCGATTATAACGCGCGACGCAATAAAGGACGCAAACAGCATTTTCAACAGTGCGGTTGTCCCGTTTGAAGGGAAGTTTGCGGGCGTTTTCCGTGCGGATGACAGGGGCAGAAATCTGCGTATTCATGCCGGCTTCAGCGACGACGGCGTAAACTGGACAATGACGCAGGAACCGATTTATTCAATAATGCCCGATAATACCAAACGTCTTGTAATAGGATACGACCCTCGTGTATGCTTTTTGGAGGACAGATATTATATCACGTTTTGCACGGCATATGACGGTCCCACGGTAGCAATGCTCTATACATACGATTTTGTCGATTTTTACGATATGGGAAATATGTTTTTGCCGTTTAACCGCAACGGAGTACTCATTCCGAAAAAGATAAACGGAAAATATGCGATGTATTCACGTCCGAGCGACGCCGGACATACGCCGTTCGGAGATATATTCTACAGCGAGAGCCCCGATTTGAAATATTGGGGAGAGCATCGCCACGTTATGTCGCAGCGTGACGCATGGTCGGGTACAAAGATAGGAGCGGGTCCCGTTCCCGTTGAAACAAGCGAGGGCTGGCTTCTGATATATCACGGTGTACTCAATTCGTGCAACGGATTTGTCTACAGTATGGGTGTGGCTGTTACGGACAGGGAAAAGCCGTGGCAGGTAAAATACCGTGCGAACAGATATCTTCTGGCGCCGCATATGCTGTATGAGCAGGTGGGAGATGTGCCGAATGTCGTATTTCCGTGTGCAACGCTTTGTGACGCCGATACGGGCAGAATTTCGATTTATTACGGCGGTGCGGATACCGTTGTATGCATGGCATACAGTTATGTCGATGACCTTGTTGATTTTGCGAAGAAATATTCGGATGACTGAAAATAAGCATTTATAACTCTGAAAGGGGAGATTTCAAAATGGTAAAAAAATTTATTTTGTATCTTTTGATTGTTGCATGCATGTTTACATTTACGGTTACAACATCGGCAAAAGGAACGGAATTAAGTGTCGAAGGTGAAAACTATACCCGACAGACCGGCAACTTCGTTATTAATGATTCTATATCGGGGACAAGCGGAGGGAAATATATTCAGCTGTGGTCAACGGCTAACGGTCCGCATAGCGTAAGCTATGATGTTGAGGTGCCGAAAGCAGGCAGTTATACCATGGATTTGTACAGCACGGAGGCAAGTCTTCCCGTATATCACAGCCCGTTTGAAATGAGCGTAAACGGCGTTGTATATCCGGTTACGAAATTGGGTGATTTTTCCGGGCAAATACGTCACAATACAGCTCAGGTTGTATTGGAAGAAGGGGTCAATACCGTTGAATTTACAATTAAAGCAAAAAGGACGATGGATAACGTATGGCTATTCTTCATGGACAGATTTGTTCTCAGCTATAATGAAATAATTAAAGGAGCGGCTATAAGCGGCGGCGATTATACGGGCGAAAATCTCGGTAAGGAGGGCGTTACCTGCGATGACAGACTTGTTGTAAGCGCAGACGCACCCGAAGGCAGCTATACTTTTGATTATAACGTAATCGTACCTTCTATGGGCGGCTATAATATTAAAATCGTATCGGAAGGAATGCAGGAACGCGGATTTGTAAGCGTAAACGGTTCGGAAGCGGAAAAGCCGGCTTTGGCTGATGACGGCAGCTATAATATATTTGCCAAACTGGAATCGGGAATAAATAAAATAAGCTATATACTTGATTCGACCCCAGCGGAATTTGTGCTGGATAAATTCCGGGTGGAACGGCAGGACAGTATTATAACGGTAGAAAACAAAGACTTTGCGGAAACGGGAGAAACAACCGTGGCAACCTATCGGACCGGCAGTTATTCCATGACTTTTAAGGCTGCATTAAATGAATCTACGCTCTGTATTAATGATATACCGTATACTTTAAATGAAGATTTATGCAGTGTTAATGATGACGGCAGCTATACATACAAAGCAAACGTAATGCTGAAGTCGGGTGACAACAGCTTCAGAATTGACGGTGATTACTCCGCCTGCGAAAGCTTTTCATTTACGTTTAAAGACAGCAGCTCGTCCGTACGGCTTGAATCTGAAACTCAGCCGCCGGAAAATTCGACAATTGAGGAATCTTCACGGGCAAGCGAGGGGAAATTTGTGCATTATCGCACAAAGCAGCCGTTAGAATTTACACAGTACTTTACAGCGCCTACGGACGGTTCGTATACACTGACAACGGTAATTCCGAGATTCTCAAACACACCGAGATATTTCTCGCCGGTAAATATAAGCATAAACGGCGGAGAATATATTCCTGTTCTGTCGGGCAATGTTTCAAGCATGGGAGAGTTTTGGTTTTGGGGAGTTAGCTATTCCGAAAAGATAAAGCTGCGCAAAAGCTTTGCTTTGAAACAGGGTGTGAATACCGTATCGTTTAAACTTGATACAAAAACGACTGAAGACCAAGAGTATTTTTCATGGTTTGATTATTGCCTTTTTGAACCCCAAAGCAGCACGGATGAATTTACGGACGTATTTTTCAATGCGGACAATGTGCTTTTGAAAAAAGGAGATACCTTAAATACATTAACGTCTGTATTCAATGACGGATTCCCTGTTTTGTTTGACGGCGACATAACGTACTCAAGTGATAACGCAAATGTTGCGACAATAGATGAAGACGGTGTTGTTTCGGCTCATAACACCGGTGTGGCAAAGATAAAGGCAACGGCAATTTCAAACGGAAGCAGCATGTCAAAAAGTATGAACATATATGTTTATAACGGCGAAAATGCGGTAGCAATACTTAACGCCGAAAAAATCTCCGGCGGGATAAAGGTTGATGTTGCGGGTATGAGTGAAGATACCGCCGAAAATACGGAGCTTATAGTTGCCGCATTTGATAAGGAAAACGGAATTTTGTCAAGCGTTAAAAGCTATACGGCAGAGACGCTTAACATTACAAGTCCGTACTTGCTCCAATCAAAATATTTTAAAATCGAGAATGCGGAATCTAAGGACATAAAAGTGTTTGCTTGGTCGAAATCACCGCAAAAACCTGTATTTTGCGCAGTCGATGTTAAATAACATCTTAAAAAGCTAAGATGTAAAAAATAAAATTTTAAAGGGAGGAAAAAAGAATGGTAAAAAAATTAATTTCAATGGCACTTACTTTGGCGATGATTTTAGGATTGCAGGTTGTCGGCTTGGCGGAGGAAACGGATGTAATTAACCAAGAAGCGGAAGTTGGGTATGTTTCAAACGGGGCAAGAGAAATTAAGGTTCATACGGGAGATTTGTCAAATTGGGCGGCGGAAAAAATGACAAATCCGAGCGGTGGAGGCTTTATCCGCTGCGTGGAAGCAAAAGCCGACGCTACAAAAAGAGAAGAAATTACTTATACGGTAAACGCCCGGTATACCGGTATGTATGAAATGGATATTTATGCGTCAGACCCAAATAATGAACAATATAAAAGCCACTGGATGCTGAGAGTAAACGATAATTATTATAATGTTACAACGGAAAGCACAAACTGGCAGGATATGCTTCATATTGACCGGTGTAAAGCAAAAGTAAAATTAAATTCGGGAGAAAATACAATTACAATTCGGCTTGGCGGAACAAGAAAGGCAAATGCAGCGATGCATTTTTATATGGACAATTTTGTATTGACATATAATCCGAACTTAAAGGTTACCGATGTGACGAGTATCGAGGGAGAAAGCATTCCGGGGCTTGAAATGTCGGCGGCTTCGGGCAATAAAAAGCTTGTGAAGGTAAACGACAGCGATTCAAGCGGCGGAGCATATATCAGAGCGCATAAAAGCGGAAGCAATGAACCCGAACTTTTCAATGCAGCATACACGGTAACAATGCAGGAAGCCGGCATATACGGAATGCAGCTTTTCGGAACTGTATGGAGCGGATGCGCACAGTGCAGCAATTATTGTATGACAATAAACGGGAAAGTATATGAACCGCGGTATGCGGGTAAATATGCAGATGAGCATGTTGACCACTTATATGCGGAGTTTCCTCTTGAACAGGGCGAAAACACAATTTATTTCGAATGTAGCTCAAAGGGCAATAAGCCGGGAGAAAATGTATATTTTATAATTGACAGATTCGACCTCGAATATCTCGGAAATAAAGATTATGCGGATAAATTTATAAAGGTTGAGGGTGAAGATTTTAACGTTTGCTCTGAGTATTATATAAAGAATGATCCGTCCGGTCTTATAAAGCCTCTCAGCGGAGGTTACTGCGGACAGATTACGGGATATTCCGGCTGGGCGGAATACGAGTTTTATGCGCCTGTGGCAGGTATGTACGGTATGGAGCTTTACGGAACCAATCCGAATGAATCGGGACACAGCGCATACACAATGACTGTCAACGGCACTGAATATCCGATTAGATTTAAGAAATATGATAACCGTCAGTTCAGGCACAACTATGCCGATGTATTGCTTAAACAGGGTGTAAATAAAGTCAAATTCAATATTGATAAAAAAGCAACGACGGGAGTAACAAATTATTATTTCTTCATGGACAAATTTACATTTAACTACAATCCGATATTGGAAACACCGTATAAATCGAATAATGATATTGTAACGGGAAGTTTTAATATAAATAATGTGATTTTGCATGTAAACGACACGATAAATATTACGGCGGACGGTATTGATGAGTCGGGAAAGGCTGTTGAAGGCTGTTCCGCAACGTATAAGAGCAATGATGAAAACGTTGCAAAGATTGAAAATAATATGCTCATTGCAACGGGTGTGGGAAGCACTGTTGTTGAAGCCGAAATACACAAAGGCGATGCGGTTGTAATGGCATTTGCCGAGGTAAATGTTTATGATGATTCTACTACCGCTTATTTAGTTGATAAAAATTTTGCCGGTGATGCCGCATCGATAAAATTAGTTAATGCCGATGAGATTAATGACCTGAATACAAACGTAATATATGCTATATATGACGGAACTAAATTAAAGGATATAACGGTCAGGGAAAATATCAATGTCGGTCCGGCAAGAACATTGGATATTTCTTTGATGAATGAGGCATTTTCTGAAGGAAATACCGTAAAACTCTTTTGCTGGGATTCGATGGATAATATATCGCCGATGGCGGCTGTTATTCAATAGTATTTGCAAAACTCTGAAAAGGAGCAATTAATGTGAGAAAGCTTATATTGTTTGTTATTATTGCTTTTATGCTGAATGTTTGTCCGGTTAATGCGGAAACCTCTGTAATACATGCGGAAGCGGAAAATTACACATCAAAAAACAGTAATTTAATACAAACCATGAAGAGGACGGGATTGTCGAACGGTTCTGCCATGGTGGTGTACAACAGCAGCGGCAACAGAAATTATGAGTTGAATTACAATGTGAATTGTGAGTCGGCGGGCATATACAATTTTTCGGCAGGAATTTCACCTATCGGCAATGTATATTACTCGGAGTTTGAAATATACATAAACAACATGAAAATTGATACGGGCGAGGAAAATGCAAAGCTTGTATCGGAAATTCAGGCGGATTGGTCGCTAAAAGCAAATATATATGATTTCGGTGCGGTAACGCTTCATAGCGGTACAAATTCGGTGAAGATAGTAATTCCCGAAAACAGATATATTGATAACCAAACGATATTTGCTTTCGATTATTTTAATTTTGAAAAGGTGACGGCGGGCGCTTTCGAGATACATAGCGTTACAAATGATAATTTCGGTGTATTCGAAAAGTCTTCGGGTATAAATTATAAAATTAATCTGAAAAGACCTGTTGCATCGGCAATATCATTGCGGTATGAAATAACCGATTTTTACGGAAACATTGTTTTCTCCGATAATATTAATTTGTCGGAGAAAACAATATCGTATGACGTGAGGCCGGATAATATTCCCGTAGGCTGGTATTCTTTAAAACTATCATATAACGGCAGCTGCGTATTTGAAACGGACTTTAGCATTGTTGCCGATTTCACGGGACGGACAACGGCAGATACACCGTTCGCACTTGATTTTGCAAGCGATTGGCTGGTAAGCAATAAAACGAAAATTAAGAAGTATGCAGCAGCGGCAAGGCTTGCGGGCGCAAAATGGGTAAGAGAAAGATTCAGATGGAATGATATTCAAAGCTCGGATTCTTCGTATAATTATCTTCCGTTGGAAAGAGCGGCAACGATAATTTCGGACGAAGGTCTGAATATATCGGAAGCCTTTCATGATAAAGCAGGTTTTGTGAGCAGTGACGGCACACATATGCCCAAAGATTTGTTTACGGTATACAATATGCAGAAAAATGCTGCCGCAAAAATGAAAGGGAAAGTCGGCTCATGGGAGGTTTGGAACGAGGAAGACAGCGATTATTGGAAAGGCACGATGGATGATTATGCGGCATTTGCAAAGGCTGCTGCGATAGGAATAAGTGATTCGGGCAGCAATGCATTAAAATCTATAGGAGGTCTTGCCACAGCACCGACCAACGGATATTATAACTCCTGTATATCCGCCGAGCATATGCTGATGAATGATGTGCTTGATTATTTTGATATATATAATTATCATATGTACAGCAATGCCGGGAACGGAGAATTTCCGACAGCCGTCGGTGCCAATACAAAGAGCCATAGAGAGGGAATATACAGTTACAGCGAAAATATGCTGCCGATGTGGATGGGAGAAACAGGATATATTATTACATCAAATAATGCTCCGGCAAAAGAGGAACTTTTAATGCAGGCACGAGGTGTGATAAGCGTTATTACCCAAGACCTTGCGGCAGGTGCGGATAAAGTATTTTACTTTATTTTACCCCCGTATAAACAAGGAGCAAGTATACACGGATTATTTACTCGTGACGGTATACCTACGCCGGCATACAGTGTATATTCAAATATTACATATCAGTTGGGCGAGGGAAAATATAAAGGGAATGTTGCAGACTTGCCGGAAAATGCGGAAGGCTATTTGTTTGACAGCGGGAAATCGGATGTGGCCGTTATATGGAGTTTAACCGACCAAAGCTATAAGCTGCCGGAAAATACCGTAGCTTTAGATATGTTCGGAAGTATAATAGAAAACAACGGAACAGTAACGTTATCCAAAAATCCGATATATATAAAATATAAAGCAATTGCGGATTTTTCGGAATATTATGAGAGAAAAAAGACAGAAGCGGTATTAACGGAACGAAGTTTTAACGAAGCGAAGCGCATTGTTATGCGTCAGAATTTTTTTGACGCTTCGGACAGTTCGGTTAAATATTTGGGGCATCAGGTAAGCAATGGAATGAGTATTGAACTTGAAGTCTACAATTTTAATACTGCCGAAAAAACGGTTGAATTATCGGCAGACATAACAAAAGGATATGAAATAAGCCCAAAAGAGGCAAAAATCACAATCCCGGCAATGAGCAAAGGAACAACAACATTTACATTGTGCGGTTCGAGTGATGATTTGGGATATTTAACGTTTAAAGGTAGTATAGACGGCAGAGAAACTACAGTAAGTGTGTCAAAACTTTGTGCGGCTTCGGAAAGCATATCCAAGGAGATAACAAACTTTGAAAATTTCGGGAATCCATCAAAATGGAGGTATACTTCTCAGGCAGGAGTAACTAAAACGGTTTCGATAAGCGGGCAGACGGCAAAGTTTACATTAACGCCGAATCCAAATGCAAGTGATTGCTATATGTATCCTTATTTCGGTTTGACGCAGAATGATAAAAAAGGGCTTGAGAACGCAACAAATTTAAGGTTTGACATTGATATTCCCACATTTTATTCAAGCTTCAGAGGTCATATATTTATGATGCTGAATGACGGGAGAAAGTTTTGGTATCCGAAGGATATTGTATACAAGGCAGGCAAACACACGTATGATGTTAAGCTTGAAGATTTCATTTTATATTATGACGGAGAAAATATTTCAAAGAATGATTTGGGAAGGGTTGAAATGCTGGCAGTCGGATTTAATGCAGGCGTAGAGACATTACCTCAATATTTTACAATTGAAAATTTGGGATATTATGCGGACGAAATTGCGGAAAATGTAACCGAAAAGGTGGAAATCAACAGAATTAATCCGGGGGATTTACAGGCTGAGGCGGTTCTGCCGGAATCGGCGGACAAATCGGAGCTAAAGGTTTTGATAAACGGCGAAAAGTGTGAATATGTTCTGAACAATAATAACGTAACCGTAGACTTATCGGGTCTTAACCGGGGTTGCTACGAACTGTATATAGGGGCGAAGAAGACGAACAGTCCGGAGGTCTTAAGAGCCACTGCCGAATTTACAACGGAAGAAATTATTTCGGAAGAAACAATAAAGCCTATAACGGTTGAAGCAGAAGACTATACTTCGGTTTTAAACTCAAATTATCCGTTTCAGATACAGGATGTTGTTAAAGACAATTATCCGGAGCTTGACGGCACAAGCCGAGGAAAGTTTATCAGAGTCTGGAAAGCGACAGCGGCGGGCAATGTAGATAATTATCAGGTTATATATAACGTTGAAGCACCGGAATCGGGAATGTATAAAATGGATTTGTTTGCAACGGCTCCGGATAACAAGGCTATAGCCAGCAATTACGTTGTGACGGTCAATGACAGCTATTGCGATGTTGTACCGTATAAAGATTATATCGGAATGATGCGGCATAACAAGGCGGTTATAAAACTGAATAAAGGATTAAATACCGTAAAAATACGACTGATGTCGTTAAGAAACAGCGACAGCGCCGCATATTTTTATATGGATAAATTTGTGCTTACATATGACAAAACGCTTAAATATACCGATACAATAAATGTCGAGGGAGAGGAATGGAACGAAGCGTCGGCAGGGTTTAAGATTAACGATTACAATTACAATTTGAGCTATTTGAACAGACCTTTAAGCGGCGGCTTTTTTGCACAGGCGGATATGTATAATGCCGGGTATGCCGAATATGAAGTGTATGTGCCGTTATCGGGCGAATACGGTATGGACATATATGGGACAAATCCGAACGAAGCCGCACACAGTGCATATAAAATGACTGTAAACGGGGGAAAATACAGTGTTGATTTTAAGTCATACGATAACCGCGAATTCAGACACAACTATGCACAAGTTATGCTGAAACAGGGGTTAAATACAATAAGATTTGACATAACCGGGAAAAACAGCAGCGGACTCTATTATTTTAGGTTGGATAACTTCAAATTAAATTACAATCCGCAGTACAGCTTGTCGGCTGCATCGGGCAAGAATATGGAAAAAGGCAGTCTGAATATTAATAATGCTGTTTTGAATGTTGGTGATACAATAAATTTGGAAGCATACGGAATTGATGATGAAGGAATGATTGTCGGCGATTGTGAGGTTACTTATACAAGCGGCAATGAAAGTGCGGCGGTAATTCAAAACAACGTACTTACGGCAGTGGGAAGAGGAAAAGCGGAGATTACGGCTGTAATAGAAAAAAATTCAAAAGCCGTAACGGTGACAACCGATGTGAACGTGTATGCGAATACGGAAAGTATATACGTTACGGATAAAAATATCACGGATAATATATTGGGGATTAAACTCGTCAATAAAAATCCCAAAAAGGAAACGACCGTAAACTTAATATATGCGGTTTATGACGGAACCGCACTTAAAAATTTAACAATAAAAAACGGGATTGTTTTAAACGCACTGCGGACAGCTTTAATAACATTTGAAAATCCCGGAATTAAAGACGGTAACAAATCGAAAATATTTGTTTGGAATACGTTTGATGATATTAAACCGATGTGTTTACCGATTGAATGGACAGCTATCAAGGAGTGATGTAAATGAAAAAAATAATGAAATTTATAAGTATATTTGCTATTATTTCGGTATTTATGACGGGAAATCCGGCTATGGTTTGTGCGGATGGTGTAGAAATATGGGTTGAGGGAGAAAGCCAGCCCGACAAATATGAAATAAAAACGTCAAGCAGATCCAGCGGCAATGCTTTTTTGCAGATGTGGTCCACAGGCACAAACATACTGACGCAGACATTTACGGCAGGTGAGGCGGGCGAATATCAGTTTACAATACGTTGCGGCGGTTATGGACATAATTGCGCAACGGATTTGTCTGTAAGTGTTAACGGCGGTGAAATGATAAAAATTATAGAAAATGAAACGGTTAAAAAGTATAATGACGGCTATACTGAGGATTTGGGCGGAAGCAGCGCCAGGACGTGGCGTTTTAATACAACATTCCGTCTGAATAAAGGTACAAATAAAATAATGTTTTTGAATGACGGAAAGCTGCCGACAACTGACGGAAGCTTAAGAACAGCTCAGCGTATCGACTATTATAAATTTACAAAGGTTGACGGCAAACAATCAACAAACATAGATAATGTAGAATGTGTGAACGGTGTTTTGAATGTGTTTGAAAAGGGTCAGAACGTGGCATTTAAGGTTAATACCATGAGCGAAGCGGCAGAGAGCCGCAAATATAACTTTGAAGTATCCGATTTTTGGGGGAAAAAAATTATTACCGATACGATAACGATAGCGAAAGGCTGCAAATCCGCAACCCTTAATTTCGGAACTTTTGATTTGGGTTGGTACAGACTGAAAATTACCGATGGCGGTAAAGAATATTACAATAAGGGATTTTCGGTTATACACCCCTATTCTTCAAGAGAAAAATATGAAAGCACGCCGTTTGGATTTGACTTTGCAAGTACGCAGCTTGTCAAGGACAAATCAATGATAGGCGACTATGCGAAAGCGGCGCGCCTTGCCGGAGCAACGTGGGTGAGAGAAAGGTATGGATGGAATTATAATGCCTCGGCGAATAAAACCGATATAAGCGATATGCTTCCCGGAGTAAACCCGATATCAAGCGAAGGAATTGATATTCTTGAAACCTTTGACGGAAGAGGTTTTAGCTGGGATGACGGAAAAGGCGGAATTGACGGAACTCCGGCAGATATATTTGACGCATATAATTTCGGCAGATTAAACGCTGCCGCATTAGACGGCAAAGTAAGCGGATGGGAAATGCTTAACGAGTGCGAAGGCGGTTTTTGGAAAGGTTCTCTTGATGATGCTGCGGCATTTATAAAGGCAGCCTCTATAGGCGTGGATGACTCGGGTTCGGAAGCACTCAAATTATTCGGCGGATTTTCCGTTGCGCCGACAGACGGACTTAAAGCGGCAGCATATGGAGCAGAGCATTTTCTGATGAATGATATATTACGATATTCGGACGCAAATAATTTTCATGAGTATAGCTTTGACAGATATATGATTAACGGCGGCAACTTAATTAAGCGCGGAGACGGAATGAAAGAAGCGGCAAATGCGTATTGGGGTGAAAACAACAAAATTTTGTGGTGCTCGGAAACGGCGCTTACGCTTATAAGCGGCACGCCTGATACAGAGGAGCTTTTGCATTCACAGGCGAGAGGGGCGGTAACCGTTCCGGTGAAGCACTTTGCAAACGGAACAAGAAAGATAAATTATTTTATTCTTCCTCATTATATGGAAGATAGCGCATCTTTCGGAATATTCGGCGACGGATACCCGTATGCGGTTTACAGCGTATATTCCAATACCACATATCAGCTTGGAAAGGCAGAGTATAAAGGAAAACTCGCTGATTTGCCGGAGGGCGCAAGAGGCGAACTGTTTAATAACGGAAAAAATGACGTTGCTGTTATCTGGGGCGATAAAGTATCAAGCATGAACTTGGAAAACACAAAAAATGCCGTAATGATTGATATGTTCGGTATCGAAACAAAGCTTAAAGATAATCCGACAATAACATTTTCAAACTATCCGATTTTCGTGAGATTTGAGGATAAAGCCGATGACAAGCTTTATTTCCCGACAAGCTTATCCGAAACGTATACAACAAGCAAGAAAGATGAAACACGCCACTACGCACCAAATGAAAAAATTGTTTTGCGTCAGGATTTCGAGGGAGATTATACAAGCCAGGTAAGAAGCTACGGGCATACCTGCGATTTGCAAAACGGAAACAGAGTTACTCTTGAATTGTATAACTTCAATAACAGCAGCCAAGTTGTGGATATTAATGCCCGGATAGGTCCGGGACTTGAAGTTTATCCCGAAAATGCGCAGATTACTGTTGACGCAATGGGAAAGGCTACGGCGGATTTTACAGTTAAACTTAAAAATAAAGATGAAATTTCGGGGGAATTTGAATTTCTGAAGTTTAGCGGAAATACGGCAGACGGCGAAATATCGCACAGTGTATCCAAAATATATGTCGGAAGTGAAAAGATCGCAGTTGAGCCCGAATTTGTTTTCGAAAACTCAAAGACTGCGGATGGCTGGGAGATTGCCGGAAATTCAAATCCCGGTACTGTTGTAAACGCTTCGGATACGGGAGACGGCGTAGACTTTACTATCAGCAAATGGGGCAGCGGTGACAGATATTTCTATCCGTATTTTAAGGTTACGGATGAAGAACGTGCTATGATGGAAGGTAAAAACGGTCTGTGCTTTACCATGTATGTTCCTGAGTATATAAGTAATTTCAGAGGCAATATGTTCATGAAAACCGATGACGGCAGAAAATATTGGGT
Source organism: uncultured Clostridia bacterium (assembly GCA_934792465.1). Classification (GTDB taxonomy): domain Bacteria; phylum Bacillota; class Clostridia; order RUG12999; family RUG12999; genus CAKVOK01. Next base: position 25,832 of record CAKVOK010000042.1, read on the forward strand.
AAGTGAGGCAAATCAGTACCTGAAAGGCTGGAATCAGTATTATGTGGATTTGGAAAAAATAGAACTTTTTTCAAGTCCTCTCGGCGCACTTGACGCACGTCCGCTCTTATGGTCAGAGGTAACGGAAATAGGGATTGGATGTAATTCTACGCAGGATTATTCACCGCCGTATATAATTAAAGATATCGGAATGTATACAAAGATAGATAAAAATGCGAATATATTCAAATTTGACGGCATTGAAGACGGCGGCAAGACTAAGGCGGGAGAAGATGTGAACATAAATATTACCGTTGCGGATGGTATGGATATGTCAACGGCAAGGCTGATGCTTAATGAAAAAGAGTTTACTGATTTTACCGTAAACGGTAATGTTGTAAATGTGAAACTGAAAAACATAAAGCGGGGAGATTATTCGTTATTTATTGCCTGCGAGAAGCCTTATGTAGAAGACATAAAAAGAAAAACAATTTCGTTTAGAGCCGAATAGGAGTAAGAAGATGAAGAAAATATTATTTTTGATTTTAGCGGCGGTGTGCGTTATACAAACCGCATATGCGGCAACAGCCGATATTTCCGTAAATATCGAAACAAGACAGGTAACCGTAGATGTGGACGCAGGCGGAGAAGCCGGAAAGGAAGTCGGTATTTATATTACCGGAAAAGATACGGGGGAGCTGAATTTTATTGCTCAGGATTATACCGATTATGAGGGGAAAGCCGAGTTTGTATACAATAATCACGGCGACAGCGGATTTTATAAGGTAAAAACGGTTGTTGACGGGATTGAAGCCGAGGACAAAGAGTTTGCAATACTTTCCGTAAATGATGAAAAAGATATTATAAATTCATGCGGAAACGCAGCGGCAATCAAAGAAAAGCTGTTGAAAATATCGGAATTGGTATATCTGAATACAGAAGATTACGAAAGGCTGAGCGAAGAAAAGCAAAACGCTGTCTTTGAGAATCTTACAAAGAGCAAAAACGAGGTTAAAAATATTAAAGATGTGGTTGACGCATTTTATTCGTCCGTAATCATGGTATCAGTAAATGATGACAGCTTGGATTGCTCAATAGAGGATTTTGCGAAGAAAGACGACTATCTCAGCTGCATGGGATTTGATTTGCTGCCGGTTACGGACGGAAAAAGCGTATATGAGCTGTTGAACGATACGGCTGAAAAAGATGTTTTGGAAAAGCTTGCTTCCGGCAGCTACAATACGGCAAAAGATTTTAAAAATACACTGCCGCTGTTAGTGCTGAAAGAATATTTGAATACGAACAGCTATTGGGCTGACTGCGATAAGGTAATTAAGGCTTATTATAATGCGGGTCTTATAAATATAAAATATTCGCAATATGAAGAAAAAAACAATAAAAACGAGATTATCGAAACCGTAAGAACGGGTTCGTTTAAAGACTTTCGCGAGTTTGAAACGCTGTTCAACAGTTCTTTGACAGCAAAGGATTCGTCCGGCAAAACATCGTCATCAGGCGGCGGCGGAGGCGGCGGAGGCGGTTCCGTGTCTGTGCCGGTTGTGCCGGTTAATCCCATAAAAATACCGGAGGAAGTTAAGCCCGAAAGCTTTGCTGACATATCGGAATTTTCATGGGCAGAGGCTGCGATTGCAAATTTGCGGCAGGCAGGCATTATTTCCGGGACGGGCGATAATATGTTTGAACCGGCTCGCAGCATTACAAGAGCGGAAGCCGTAAAAATGTTTGTGACAATGTTTGATATTAAGGATGAAACCGCTGTTGTAAACTTTGGCGATGTGAGAGCGGACGACTGGAGCTATGTTTATATTGCTTCGGCATATAAGAATGAAATCGTTAACGGGAAAACAGCAGACATATTCGGAGTGAATGACACCATAACCCGTGAGGAAATGATAACTATTGCATACAGGCTTATTATGAAGTACAATCTTCAGTACGAAAAAAGCCAATTGACAGGTACAAACTTCGACGATACGGGAGATATATCGGAGTGGGCGCAGGAGGCGGCAAACTATTGCAGAAATTACGGCATAGTTATAGGACGCGGAGATAACTGCTTTGACGGCAAAGCCGATGTGACGAGAGCCGAAGCGGCTGTTATACTTAACAATGTATACAAAGCTATGCAATAAAGTGAGGTGTGTAAAATGAAAAAGGTATTGAATTTATGCGTCATTATGTCATTGGTTATTTCGTTGTGCGGAGCATTTAATGTCGGTGCTGATGAACCGGAAAGAAAAGACGCATCGACAACAGAAGAGATAACGCTTGTGCGATTGGGAATTTTGGACAAAAACACGGATTTTTCTTCTGAGATAACACGTTCCGATACGGCGATTGCGTTTTATAAATTGAACAATTATGAGAAACGTGATGAAGATATTGCGGCATCGGGGCAAATTTTTACCGATATAAATATGTATAATGCACTTGCCGGGTATGTTGAATATTTGTACAATTCGAAAATCATAACCGGCTACGGCGACGGTACATACAGACCCGACGATAAGGTTTATGCGGCGGAAGCATACGCTATGGCACTTAGGTCGGCGGGATACGGCGATTATATTGCGGCAGTCGGGGAATATTCGGACAGCGTAAGCATTGCCGCTTTGAAGGCAAACTTCCGCACGGACATAAGCTTTGCAAAGCCTATGACGTACGGGGATTTGGCTAAGGTTCTTTATAAGCTTATGTTTATCAAAACAATAGAAGTATCCGCTTATGAAAAAGAGAGCGTAACGTATGACAGCAGAGGTTTGTTTATAAATGAAAAAATGAAGCTTGATTACGGCGACGGAATTGTCAGCGCTGTCGGAAAAAATTCAATAAACGGCATAAAGGCAAAAAAATCCGGAGTTATTATAGACGGTGTTGAATACAGTGTTCCGAAAGATATTGATTATATTGATTATCCGGGCAAAAAGGCAAGATATTATTATGATGACGAAAAGAACATAGCGGCGCTTTGCTTTGACAAAAATCAGGAAATATACACATTCCGTTCCGATGAAATTACATTCGGAAGCGGCGGATACAAGACGGAGAACGGCAAAAAATATAATTTGGAAAAAGGGTATCAGCTGGTATATAATGAGCGTTTTGCGGATAAGGCTGTTGATATGGTGCCCGAATACGGCTATGTTATATTGATTGACGCCGACGGCAGCGGACGCTTTGAAACGGTGCATATATATGATTTCGGTGTTGCTGTTATAAATTATATTTCAAAGGATGAAGCAATCGGAATAAAAGGTAAGAACGGCGGCAGGGAAATCTATATCGCCGAATATGATGAATATACCGTCAAAAGCGAAAAGGGCAAAAAGATTGATATTAACGGCTTGCTGCCGGATTTCCCGTGTCTTATTGCGGAAAGCACGGACAAAAGCTATATTTTAATTTTGCCTGTGCAAACGGAAATATCCGGAACCGTAGCCGGCATTTGCGACGACAAGGTCAAAATTGACGATAAGGAATACAAGCTGTCCGAAGAGTTATATTCCGAAGAATGGCATAATGAAATCGGAATTAATGTGACTGCATATAAGGATTTTTTGGGTAATATCATATATGTTAAACGTGAAAAGAGTACAGAGTTTAAATATGGCTTTGTTATTAAGTCCGGCAATTCGGGCAGCGGCATTGCGGACAATGCGGAACTCAAGCTTTTACAGGCAAACGGAGAGATAAAGGTAATTTCACTTGATGCTAAAGTGAAAATAGACGGTAAGCGCATAAGCGACAGCGATAAAGCGCAAAGGCTGCTGAATGCCGAAACTGTTATAAGATACAAAGAAAATAATGATGTAATAACCGAGATTCTCAGAAGTGAGGATTGCGATTTGAGCAATACACAGGGTATTTCGGAAAATGAAGAACATTTACTCAGAAGAGCATCGGGAACGGTTTATTACAGGAGCAGATCGCTTGGATTTAAAAAACACGGCTCAATGGCTATTGCCGGCGATATTTTACCGGATTCCGATATGGTGGTGTTTGCTATAAACCCCAATTCCGAACTGCCGGATGAAGAACGCTACACGGTTGTATCGTTGGGCAGAATGAATGGAGAACGTGATTATGAGGTTGACGCATTCAACGCAAATCCGGGAAAAATAAAGATAGATGCACTCCTTCTTAAAAGTTATGACGGCGTTTCCATTATACCACCGAGGTATATGATTGCGGATAAAATTAAACCTGCTTTGAATGATAAGGGCGATACGGTAAATATGCTATGCGGATATCATGAGGGTTCATACAAGGAATATGTTCTTAAAGATGACAGCCTTATAAAGATAGCGGAAAAGCATAAAATTACTCAAGGCGACATTATAGCTCCGAAATTTAATATGTCGGGCGAAATAATATCGGCAGTACTTTTATATTCGGCAGACGGAAAGGGCACACTCAACAGGACAAATGCTACAGACAGCAATTTTAATGCCAGAGAACGCTATATATCGGGCTTAGTGCAAAAAAGAATTGAAAACAGCATTATATTTAAGTATGAAAATGATGAATATGCAAGAGAAAGTTTTAATATTGACGTTGCGGTATATCAGATAGATATGTCAAATCCGGATAAGAAAAAAAGAATAACCGTTTTGGATGATATATCTCAAATAATGGATATAGAAACATATTCCAAGAGCGACAAGATAATCATACAAACAAGGGATTCGTATGCCTGTGCCGTCACGATAATTAAGGAATAAGGCTAAGAGTAAGATGATTTCGGCAGCCATTAATTACAGATGGAAATAACAGGTTTGGGGATTGAAAATGGGAAAATACATACGATTAATTAAAGAATATTCAAAAAATGAATATAAGAATATAACAAGAGAGGCGAGCGGCAAACTGAAATATCCGTTTATTGTGCCGGGGAGAGCGTATGCCATGCAGCTGTGGGACTGGGACAGCTGGCTTACCGATATTGCGATACGTCAGATTTTTTGCGACAACAATGACAGCTGCGCGGATTATGAACGCTATGAAAAAGGCTGCATACTGAATTTTATTGACCATACGGACAAGGAAGGCAGAATGCCTATTTTAATAAGCTCTTCGGGCGGCGGAGAATTAATTGGTGAAAATACCAATATGCACAAGCCGTGCCTGGCGCAGCATTTGGCATTTATTATGCAGCAAACGGATAATAAAACGGACTGGTTTATACAGTGCTTTGATAAAGTGGAACTGTTTATAAAAAATTATATTAAAAATCAAAAACATACGGAAACCGGATTGTTTTTTTGGCTTGATGATTTGGCAATAGGCGTTGATAATGAGCCGACAACATTTTACAGACCGAAAAAAAGCTCGGCGGCAATATATCTGAATTGCCTTATGTACAAGGAACTTTGCGCAATGGAATATATCTGCGGAGTTATCGGCAAGGATTCGCAAGTTTACAGAAAAGAGGCGGAAGAACTGAAAGCTGCCATAAATGAGTATCTGTGGGACGAAAGAAACGGATTTTATTACAGTGCCGATTTGAATTTGGTACCGATTGATAAGAATAATTGGCTGCACGGCGGAATGCCACGTCATTGGAATTCATTAATACAAAAGATAGACGTGTGGTGCGGATTCATGGCAATGTGGGCAGGAATTGCAACGAAGGAACAGGCTGAAAGAATTGTAAAAGAGAATATGTTGAACGAAAAAACGTTTTATGCACCGTACGGTATTCGTTCGCTTTCAAAATGCGAAAAAATGTATCGAGTCATTGCATCGGGAAATCCGTCGTGCTGGACGGGACCTGTGTGGATTAATGCAAACTATATGTGCTTTAAGGGACTTATAAGATACGGATATACGGACGAAGCGGCGGATATTGCAAAAAAGACAATAGAATTGCTTGGACGTGATATTGAGCAAAACGGCGAAATGCACGAGTATTATGACCCGGATAGCGGCAAGGGAGTGGCAAATTTGGGGTTCCAAAGCTGGAATTTGCTTGTAAACAATATGATTGCATGGCTTGAAGAAAGAAAAACAATAAATGAATTTTAAAGGAGAAAAGCATATGCGAAAGTATGAAGATTTAAATTTGCTTCATGAAAACACGCTCAAGCCGAGAGCACACTACATACCGTATGATACTGCGGAAAAGGCACTTGCCGGTGTTAAATCCGATTCGGAGTTTTATACACTGTTAAACGGCGAGTGGGATTTTAAGTATTTTTCAAGAGATATTGACTGCCCCGATAAAATAGATAATTGGGAAAAAATACCCGTGCCGTCCTGCTGGCAGATGCACGGATACGAAAAACCGTATTATACCAACGTAAACTATCCGTATGCCGTAAATCCTCCGTATGTTCCGGACGACAATCCACTCGGAGTTTACAGACGCACGGTGAATATATCAAAACAGGATGCAGAACGTGAAAACTACATTGTTTTCGAGGGTGTAGCGTCATGCTTCGAGCTGTTTATTAACGGCGAATATGTAGGATTTTCCACTGTTTCGCACAGCACCTCGGAATTTAAGATTTCACTTTCTGAAGGCGAAAACGAAATTCTCGTAAAGGTATACAAATGGTGCGTCGGAAGCTATCTGGAAGATCAGGATTTCTTCCGCAACAACGGTATTTTCAGAGATGTTTACCTGCTTTCACGAAACAAAGGACATTTATTCGATATAGAAATAGGATTTGATTCCAAGGGTATATACTGTGATAGAACACACAAGGTTTATGATGCCGACGGCAAAGAAACCGACCTTTCAAATCCGATTTTGTGGAATGCCGAAAATCCGTATTTATATACAGTAGTAGTTGAACAAGCAGGCGAATATATTCCTATTAAAATCGGCATGAGAGATCAAGCCGTAACCGACAAGGGCGAGCTTTTGATAAACGGTGTAAGCGTAAAGCTTAAGGGTGTCAATCATCATGATACGCACCCATACGAGGGCTATACAATGTCTTATGAATTTATGCGAAATGAGCTTTTGAAAATGAAAGAGCTGAACATAAATGCAATAAGAACTTCGCATTATCCTCCGCAGCCGGAATTCATTGAGCTTTGCGACGAGCTCGGATTTTATGTTATTGATGAGGCAGATATTGAAACGCACGGATTGATAAGCCGTGAAGCTAAGTGGCGGTGGGATAACTCCGAAATCTGGCCATGTATAAATTCGGCATGGAAAAATGCATTTCTCGACAGAGCCGAGCGCCTTTTCGAACGTGACAAAAACCACACCTGTGTTATTATG